>NZ_JFDP01000116.1 GCF_000731915.1 Ureaplasma diversum NCTC 246 | reverse complement strand
ATATCCAACTCTTGCAAAAGCTTCAGTTTATATTAACCATCACGAACCAATTTTTACAGATAAAGGTTTTAAATTAGACCATTTAAAATCAATGCTAAATACACTTAAGAACAACTCTCAATGAAGTGTTGAAGAACTAAAAAAAGAAGCAGGTTTTAGAAGACAACATCTATTCTTCTTAGAATTAAAAAAAGGGTTAGACGAAGGTGAAAATTATTTAGATAATATCCCTGATAGACTTGGTAAATATCATAGAAAAGCATTACCGCCACCACCAACTGAAGATGATGGATTTGGAGTTCGTCAAGCTTATGAAGACGCAATCAGACTAAGAAAAAATCAAGCGGAATACTTCAATACTGAAAGTTGGACTGAAGAAGATAGATGAAACTATTGAAAAATAGGAGATAAACCATTAGGAACAATGTTATGGTATTTCAATCGAGTAATTTATGGTTCAGATAAATGAAACAAAAAATTCCAAGAATCAAATCATAATAACGAATTATTTTTAAGTAAATTATTCTATGAAAAAACATTAACTAAAGACCAACGACAATATTGAGATATGGACTTTATAATGTA
>NZ_JFDP01000115.1 GCF_000731915.1 Ureaplasma diversum NCTC 246 | reverse complement strand
TAAATGATGTTTATATGTGTTATCAAACCTTAGGGTTAACCCATATGAACTTTACTTATTTAGTAAACACTTTTAAAGATTATATTTCAGCTCCTAAATGAAATCTTTATCAATCAATTCACACTACAATTGCATTTGATGAAGTTTTATCTGAAGTTCAAATAAGAACAAATAAAATGGATGCTTTTGCTAACAATGGATTAGCAGCTCACTGAAAATATAAAGAAGCTAATCAAAACGATATCTTATTAACAGTTAATAACATCTTATTAAGAGATTTTTTAAACAGTAATGAAAAAGATATTAATTCAATTAAAGATATTACAACTGGAACGATCTTTGATGTTTTAGTATTAAACTCAAACAAATTCATTACTGTTTCAAATGGATCAACTTTATTAGATGTGGCTTATAAATACAATGTTGATAACTTCTTTAACATTTTAGCAATTTATCGAAATGGAGAAAGATCACACTTTGATACTCATGTTGAATCAGGAGATACAATTAAGATCAACTACACTGAGAATCTCGAAACAATCAAACCATCTTGAATCAACTCTGCTAATAATGATATTGTTAAAAAACATATTCTTAATCACACTAAAAAATATGAACTTAATAAACAATTAACTAAATCCCAATTCCTTGCTAATGCTGAATTCTTTTTAGAAGGAAGAATAGCAAGTGAAGAACATGTGCTAAACCGATTAGAGAAAGAATTTGATATTAAATCGATTAATACATTCTTAGATAACTTATCTGAAACTAATATTCCAACAGATACGATCTACAAGGTTTTTTCTGAAAATAAAAAAATTGCTAATGAAGCAATTTTAAATATTAAAAACCAAGCTTGGAAATGATTAGCTAAATCTTCATATTTTACAGGACTTGAGAATATTTATTTTACAAGTTTTAAGATTACAACATGTTGTACTAAAATCCCTGGCATTGATTGTGTTGCTAAGATCACACGCAACAAAGCTGAAATCCACAGAAACGATTGTGTTCAAGTTCGCAATTCAAAAGCAAAAATTGTTGTTGTTGAATGATCTGATGAAAAACTAGCAAATTGACCACGTTACTTTAAAGCTGCTTTATTACTAAAAGGTAATTGAACAGAATCAATCGGAAACACGATTTGTAGTGTTTTAACTAAGATGAAAGTTAATCTAGTTAAGATTGATATTAAAAAACATAAAGAAACAAAAGTTCATGAAACTTATTTACTAGTGTATGTTAAAAACTTAGATCATTTACAAAAAGCAATTTTAGAACTAGAAGCTAAGAATGCAATTTCAGGTTGGAGGATTATTTAATGTTAAAGAAAGCAGACCAAAAAACAAAATATATTTTTGTAACAGGGGGAGTTTACTCTTCTTTAGGTAAAGGTGTTAGTGCAAGTAGTATTGGACGAATATTAGTTGAATTAGGATATAAGGTTGCGATGCAAAAACTTGATCCTTATTTAAATATTGATCCAACTTATTTATCTCCTTATCAACATGGAGAAGTGTTTGTAACTAAAGATGGTAAAGAAGCTGATTTA
>NZ_JFDP01000114.1 GCF_000731915.1 Ureaplasma diversum NCTC 246 | reverse complement strand
GGTTGTTCCGGTTTGTATTGTTTTGTTGTTATCTAATTTTAGGGATTGTGTTAGAGAGGTTCTTTTACTTGAATATAAATACTAATGTTCTTTATCATCTAAATAAGAGCATAAACCAACATAAAAAATCCGAAACCAGTTTGTTCTAAAAATCGAATGATTAAGAAAAGGAAATATCAATCACTCAAAAATATCTAAGTCTTAATAACAAATAAACCTATAAGCTAATCAATAAAAGCAAATTACCATAAGACAAAAACATTAATTTGCCCCCTTATCTAAAAACCAATATAAACTAAATATTTTTAAATTTGCTATACATTAATTATTAAATTAAAACAAATACATTCGAACATAAACATAAGAAGAGTAGATAATTCTCTAAATAATAGATAAAATGTATACTTCTTTTCTAACTTCAAATATAAGTATTTATACTTAAATCACATCTAAATAATTTATTTATAAAGTTTATATTGATCAATTTTCTATTGGTATTCATACTAATTATTAGACATCATAAATTAGTATGAAAAGTATCTATTAAAACTCAACATATTTTTTAAATATCTTTTATAATAATTGAATAGGAGCTTTGTAAAAAGCACATCTTTTCATATGGCAGAAAATAAATTTAATGAAGATACAAGGGTTAAATTACCTGCATTAGTTCATTTAACAAGATTAGGATATGAATATCTACCAATTATTCATAAAGATCAAGCTAATGATCTTTATGATCCTGATACTAATATTTTGCTTCAAGTTTTTGAGCAACAATTCAAAAAACTAAATCCTAATCATAAAAATGACCCTAAACAAATTTTATCCGAAATAAAGATGGAATTAAATAATGATGATTTAGGTCAAAGTTTTTATCAAAGACTACTTTCTATTGAAACAAGACTAATTGATTTTGAAAATATAGAAAACAATGTTTTTCATTGTACAACAGAATTTTCGTGTGAAAATGGAGGAGAATCTTTTAGACCTGATATTACATTATTTATTAACGGATTGCCACTTGCTTTCATCGAAGTTAAAATCCCAAATAATCCAGGTGGAATAGTTGCAGAAAGTGAACGAATGAATAATGAAAGATTGCCAAATAAAAAATTCAGAAGATTCTTAAACATTACTCAGTTAATGATTTTCTCTAATAATATGGAATATGCATCAAATGATGGGGCTGTTCCAATTGAGGGAGCTTTTTATTCAACAATAGACAAAAAGAAAGCCTTCTTTAATTGCTT
>NZ_JFDP01000113.1 GCF_000731915.1 Ureaplasma diversum NCTC 246 | reverse complement strand
TAGTTAGTAACAACTCATGAGATGTCATCATCATCTTCACAAGCATTAACAAATCTAACTAATTTTTCTCGATTAATTGGATCTAAACTAATGAAGTTATCTGGCAGTAATTTAATTTCAGCAGAAATTAAATTAACATTAGCTTTTATTAACTCTTCTTTAGCACTACTAAAATGATCTGGTGTGATTAATAGTTCATAAACTTCATCAGTTTCAATAATATCAATAACATCATATTCAATTAATAGTTCTAATAAACTATCTGAGCTTATATCTTGATCTTTATTAATAATAAATTGTCCTTTTTCACCAAATAACATCATGACTGAATTAGGTTTAGCTAATTGAGCTTGTAATTTAGAGAAATAACCACGAATAGCACTTATTGTTCGTGCTTCATTATCAGTTAAAGCTTTAATTATGATTGCTAACCCATTTGGTCCATATCCTTCATAAGTTAATTCTTTAATGTTACTTTCATCCTTACTTGCCCCATTGATGTTCTTTTGGATTGATTCTCGACTTAAGTTATTATTTAGTGCTCGTTCAATCGCTACTTTAAGTCTTGGATTACTTTCTGGGTTTGTTCCTTGTTTAGCAGCTGCTTTAATTTCTTTAGCACATTTCATTCAGATCTTAGCTTGTTGCTGTTGCTTTTTATTAATTCCACTAGCAATTAAATGTTTTCTTGGCATAATCTATTCTTTTCCTTTATTTATTTCTTGTTTATTAATTGGTATCAATCATTTTCTGTATCAATCGGGGGTGGACTTGTTAATGTATCATTTAATAAGATTCCATTTAAAAATCTTATATCAATCTTAATTTCTTCATTTTTCTTTTTTAATAAAAGCATTTCTACTAAATTATCATGTAAAGCTTTTCATTCTTTATTAGTTAATAAGTGTTCATATAGATCATAATTAACTGATCTTGAACTATTCTTTTTTTCTAGTTCAAGGGTGATATTTGATCTTGTAGTAATGAAATTAGATAATTTCTTATATTTAATCATCTGTTGCATTCCTTCTTTAGTTAAACCAATATCAGTATGACTTTGATCTTTAAAGATGATTCTAATTGAATGATCCCCATTTAAATCATCAATCTTAATTAGTTTATTTACTGGTTTGTTAACTAAAAAATATGATGAATAGTTTTTAGTTAGAAATTGATCAACATTAACTTGTTTAGAAATATTATTTTTATCATTTTCTAATTGAAAAATATAATCAGCAAACAAGATTAATAAATTTAAGTTAATAATACTAACCATTTTTTTATCATATGAAAAGAAATGATCATTTCCTTTTGTTAGAATGTAATTAGCTAAATGGTTCTTTTCTAAAACAGCTTCAGCTATTTGTTTTCTTAATTGTTTTTCATATGTTTTATCAGCTAAAACATTTGAATAAAAAACAGCTTCTTTTTGGTTTTGTTTTAAATTGATTTGACTGTTTTTGTTGTGTAAATGAGTAAATCTTGTTCTTTGATCAATGTATTTTGTTGTTAATGAATTAATTTCATCAGTAATAAATGAAACTGTTGATTTAAGAGCAATACTATCTGGTAGAACAATACTACAACTTGATACAATTGGAGCTACTACAAATAAAAAAGAAGATAGAAGAAGAACTTTTTGATATTTTGTAGT
>NZ_JFDP01000112.1 GCF_000731915.1 Ureaplasma diversum NCTC 246 | reverse complement strand
CTGATGAACCAAAAGCTGGACAAATAATGGATCAATTAATTAGTAAGAAGGCTAGCTTGGTGTTAATGGCTGCTGGTGGACAAGGTAATATTGCAATTAACAAAATTATCAATGCTTCACACCCAATGTCTTTAGTTGGTGTTGATACTGCTCAAGAAAAAGACAATTCATTCAACAAGGCTCGTTTAACTAATACTGATCTTAATAATGGTAAACCAGTTCTTTTCTCAATTGTTAAGCGTGTTGATATGGCTGGATATGCTGTAATGAATTCAGCTAAAGAAGGTAAACAAATCGAAAAAGACCTTAAGAAAGATGCTTACAAGTTAGGTACACATACACTAGCTAGTTTTGATGAATCTACATTTGTTAAAGGTAATGCTTTAGTTCAATTATCTGAAGCTGGTAGAGGGACACTTATTGAAGCTTATAAATTAGTTGATCCAAGTGTTACAGATTACAACAGTGTTGTTGCTAAAGTTAGCCAAGATGAAATCTTTAAGATTTTAGATATTGAAAAATCTGAAGCAGATTTAGACAGTTTACTTGACCACACAATGGAAAATGGTGCTAAAAAATATACAAAAGTTAAAGATGAACACAAAAACAAATCAGTTATCGAACTTCAAAAACTTTTAGGTGGAGATGTTTATGTGGATAAAGATGGAACTGTTTATCCATACCGTAACAACAAATCTTCATATTTAGGAGATAAGACAGCTG
>NZ_JFDP01000111.1 GCF_000731915.1 Ureaplasma diversum NCTC 246 | reverse complement strand
AATAATCTATTTGATCAAATTAAAGATCTATTACTTAAAAATAAGGATTATGTAGCAGAAGATAAAACATTACTTAAAGCTAAGATTATATCTGATGCATATGAAACAAAAAAAGAATTATTAGAATTGTTGCTATCTGATGAGAAAATAAAACAAGCATTTTTCAAAGACGTAAATGGTGTATTGGTCTTTGATAAAAAAGAGTTTGTCTGATTAATCGAATCTAAAGAATTTTTACCAGATTCATATACTAAATACATGAACAATATTGGACTAACTTGCAACGATGAATATGTTGCAAGAAACAAATCAGTTGTGCTTGATTTTCCTTTTAAAGATTGCTTATTAGTTGGTGGTCAAGATAAGGATGATCAAAAACGAAAAGAAATCTTTTTTAATGATATTTTAGCTAGTGATCAAATAACAAATTTATTAGCTCCTAAGGTTTTTACAAATATTAAAAAATATACAAAAGATGGCATTGAAAATATCACTGATTTTAATGAAGAAGATAATTTAATCATTAAGGGAAATAACTTAATAGTATTAGCTTCTCTTCTTAAAAGATATGAAAACAAGGTTAAATGTATCTATATTGATCCGCCATATAA
>NZ_JFDP01000110.1 GCF_000731915.1 Ureaplasma diversum NCTC 246 | reverse complement strand
GCATTAACTCTAGCGGTTGGTGCTATTATGGCAGGGGTTAGTGTTATTGGAGTAGTTGCAGCTTGTGCACCAACAAAGGCGAAACCAGCTAAACCCGCTGAAAAGAAAGTAGAACAACCACAAACTAGTGGAACTGAATCTAAAAATCAAGAAAATGGAAGCACTACAACTGGTACTAAGCAAGGCTCTGAAACTGGTGGAACAACAAATTCATCTGGTGGTTCAAACAATACTACTACAGGAACAACTCAAAAAGATCCTATAGTAACTAATCCAAATTTAGGAGCTAAGCCTGAAGATAAGAAGATGCAGGATAGTGATCCTAGTACAGGAAATGGATCAGAATCAAGCAAACAAGGTTCTCTAGAAGCAGGTGGAGGTGCTAGTAAAGAAGGAAAGACTGGAACTGATGGAGAAACTAATGGTTCTCAAAACAAGGGAACAACCCAAGAACAACCAAATAAACAAAACTCTCCAGGAACTAATGCAGAAAATGGTGGAACGCAAAGTGGCGGATCAACCACAGAACAATCAGAGAACGCAACAACTCCTGGCTCTAGTTCTCAAGACAATAAAGAAAATATGAATGGCGGATCTGAAAATAAAGATGATACAGCTAAACCAGTTTCAGTTAGTCTAGATACTGATGCTAATTTAACTAAAAAAGAGAATAAATACGAATTAGTTTTAAATGTTACAAACGCTAATGATAAATTTTTAGAAATTGAATTAACTGAAGTTGTACCTGAAGGAGAAAAGGCTTCTAAACCAACTGCAGAAGCAAAGATTACTTCTAACAAAGCAACTTTTACTTTTCAAAACCTAAAAGAAGGAACTAAATACAAAGTATCATCACTTATGCTTTATGATACAGAAGATTCAACATCACCAACTAATCTTAAAGTAAGTGATGAGTTATCTTCTAAAGAATTAAAAACTAATGATATAGCAAAATCAATGAATGAAAACAGTGATCAAGCTGGAAAAACTGAAATAACATCAGCTTCTAAAAAGACTGAAATTAAAGATAAAATTAAGAAACTTGCAAATTTATCAAAAGATGAAAAAGAAACATTTAATAAAAAAATAGATGATCTTCCTGATAATTCTGATTTATCTGAAGTAGATAAAGTTTTTGAAGAAGCTAATGCTAAAAATGAAGCAAACCTAAAAGCAAAACAAGAAGAAGCTAAAGAAATTGCAACAACTGCTCAACTAACAGATCTTAAAGTAACAAGAGATACTAAAGAAGGATATCAAAGTTATTTTACATTCCAATTAACAACAGATACTGAAACATATGAAAAAATCAAAGATAAATTTTTGGGATTTAGATTGGATGTTTTAGGGACAAATCTATTTTATGAAGATATCACAAATGGAGCTGGAAACACAAAAACATATAAAGTTTCTGAAAAAGGAGGTAAAGTAACTTTTGTTGTTTGACCTAACCAACCACAAGAGAAAAAGGACGGAACAACCTATAGAATTGCCTCTATTTGGATTGATGGAGATCCAAATAAGAAAAATCTATTAGACAAACACGCTGATTTCCAATAATATAAAAATAACAATCACTACTTTAAAGGTGGTGATTTTTTATTTATTTAATAAATATTTAAAATAAAGCACATTTTCTAAAAATTAACTAAACCGGAACATTTACCTAGAAAGTCCTTTTTTTTTTTTTGAAGCACG
>NZ_JFDP01000109.1 GCF_000731915.1 Ureaplasma diversum NCTC 246 | reverse complement strand
ATACTGCTACATCTTCTACTAAGTTCAAAGAAGCATGAGATGCAGCTAAACCAGAAGACCGAGTTAAACTAATTAAAATGGCAATCGAACCAGCTGGTAGAATTAATGATAAGTCATTCCAACAAACTGGATACAACGCATTATATCAATTCTACAAAGAAAACGGTATAGACATACCTGAAATTAAATAGTTTTAAATTTGTGTTTATAATATTTAATAGATACTATAAACACATTTTTTTATTTATAAATAAAAGCGGTAAAAATATGCAAGATAATAAAAACAACCAAGAACATGAATATGCGATTGAAATGCATCAAATTACCAAAACCTTTCTTAACGGAACTGTAATCGCTAATAAAGATGTAAATTTAATGGTTAAAAAGAACGAAATTCATGCCATTATTGGTGAAAATGGAGCTGGTAAATCTACTTTAATGTCGATTTTATTTGGAATCTATAAACAAGATTCAGGAACAATTAAAATCAACGGAGATTTAGTTAACTTCTCATCTGCTAAAGATGCATCAAAAAGTGGAATTGGAATGGTTCACCAACACTTTAAATTAATTGACACTTTCTCAGTACTAGATAATGTAATCTTAGGATCTGAAGGGGTTGATTCTTTAAAATTCATTAAAAGAAATAAAATTGCTAAAGAATTAAAGCAAATTATTAATGATTACAACTTAAAGATTGATTTAAAAGCTAAGGTTTCAAGAATTACTGTTGGTCAACAACAAAAAACAGAAATTTTAAAATTATTGTATCGAAACATTGATATCTTAATCTTTGATGAACCAACTGCTGTTTTAAGTGATGATGAAATTAAATCATTTCTTGAAATGTTAAAAGACTTTAAAGCAGCTGGAAAAACAATCATTATTATTTCTCACAAACTTAATGAAATTAAAGAAGTAGCTGATAGAGCTACAGTAATCAGACGTGGTGAATATATTGCTGATTTTGATGTTAAAGATAAAACAATATCTGAAATGGCAGAATTAATGGTTGGACGAAAATTAGTTGAAATCAAAAACAATACAGATACACCAATAGAAAACAAACCAATTTTAGAAGTTAATAACTTAGATATCACATCAATTCTAAAACGAGTTAGCACTAAATTAAAAACAAGCTCACACAATAGTGAACACAAAATCAACTTTAAAATTAATGCTGGTGAAGTGTTTGCAATTGCAGGGGTTGAAGGTAATGGACAAAGCGAATTAGCTCAAATGATCTCTGGTTTAATGAGTCTTAACAGTGGAGCTAGAATCATCCTTAATGATCAAGATGTAACTAAAAAAAGTATTAATGCACGATATCAAGCAGGTTTATCACATGTTCCTGAAGATAGACACAAGCACGGTTTAATCCTTGATGATACCATTGCTATGAACTCAGTATTACAAGAAGTTGATGATAAGAAATTTAGTTCATTAGGTTTTTTAAAACAAAATGAAATTAGTAAATATGCAATAGAAATCATTAAGAAGTATGATGTTAGAGGGACAACACGAGGAAATAATAATGCTCGTGGTTTATCAGGGGGAAACCAACAAAAGTTAATTATTGGTCGAGAAATCGAACGAGAACACAAATTAATTATGATGGTACAACCAACCCGAGGACTTGATTTAGGGGCAATTGAATTTATCCATAACCAAATCCTTAATGAGAAAAATAAAAATAACTCTGTTTTATTGATTTCATATGAATTAGATGAAATCTTAGCATTAGCTGATACAATTGCTGTAATGCAAGATGGTAAGTTCATTGATGTTGGTAGTAAAGATGTTATGACAAGACAAAGAATTGGTGAACTTATGGCAGGGGAGAAGAATGATGCTATCGTTTAAATCTAAATTGATGCTTGATAGTATAACCAAAAGTACACAACGTAAAAGCATCACAAAAAAAGTATTGTCTACGATTTTTGCAATTTTTGTAGCCATTATCGCTTCAACTATTCTAGTTGGAATCTTAAATTATGATAC
>NZ_JFDP01000108.1 GCF_000731915.1 Ureaplasma diversum NCTC 246 | reverse complement strand
GTTAAATGTCAAACCCTTAAACCAATTCATCTTATTAAACAAGTTGTTAAAAACTTTATTACTGAACAACCAGATAAAAACCGAAACCCATTTATAAAACCAACTTTAATCGATTGCGACAAAGTCTTTTTAGTACCATCTAATTCATTATATAATCCAATAAGAACAAACATTAGAACTGATGTTTGTGATGAAGTCATTAATCAAATCAATTATAGTTTAAATCAATGCAATTACAAAAGAGTTCCTCTTGATGAAAATGAACTTAAAAACATTAATCAACCAACTACTTCTAAAACATTTACTAACTCTAAAAATTAATCTTTTATTAAATCAATTAAGCAAACAAAAAGAAAGGGAAAAAGCTCCCTTTCTTTTTTTAGATTGATTATGAATTTATATGTTTACTTTGTTTATCTTGCTTACTTCTTTTAGTAACATAAACTCTTCTATAAATGAAATAAATAATAGTGTGAACTAATAATACTCCAGCTCATCAAGCATAATATGGAACTGAAATAGTTCCAACTGATCTTGATGCAACCCCACTTATAAAGAACCCAGTTGATCACATATTAATTAAGATAATAATAGCTAATAAAGCTAATCAACAACCAATAAAGATCATAAACTTCTTATGACTATAAGAAAATGATTCTTTAGTTTTATTAGCTTTTAGAGTTAATATAAAGAACACTAAAGAAGTTAATATAAAAATTACTTTTAGTTTAGTAGTTAATGAATTATTAATTATGAA
>NZ_JFDP01000107.1 GCF_000731915.1 Ureaplasma diversum NCTC 246 | reverse complement strand
TTTATTCTCTTTTAATAGCTTATAGAACTTTAGTTAGTTAGTTAGTTAGTTAGTTAGTTAGTTAGTTAGTTAGTTAGTTAGTTATATTATTATTATTATTATTATTATTTCTATTTTTAGTAAATAATTAAGGTTTATTTGCTTAATTTATAGAAGACAGAAAATTTCAAATGTAATTTTGTTAATGCTATATTTTTAAGTGGGTCAAATTTAATTCGGTTTGACCCTTTAAAAGGAATAAATTATGAAAGGTAATAATGATAAACAAAATAATAATTATGAAACTAACTATTATGAACTAATTGTTAATGATCAAACTTATCTAGAAGCTAAAGCTGGTAATAAGTATGCTTTCTATCTTGTTTATGAAACTAACTTGCACTACTTTAAGCGTTTCTTTTTAAAAGAAGTAAGAGATCGTTTTCATAGTTCAGAAATCAGTTTTGATGAAATTAAATATGATTTATTTAAAAATACATTTAATATTTTAAAAACGATTAATGGAACTAATTTACAGATCCAATATCGGGCATTAATGAAAAATAAGATTAAACACCTTTTAGTTGAAGAATTAAGAAGGTTTAAAACTAAAAAGGAACAAATCTTATATAATAGTATTCCACTTGAAGTAGCTGAAGAAAAAGGGTTGATTATAAATGATAATCAAACCCCTGATCTAGTTTTTATTAGAGATAAAAATGATCAATTGGTTATTAAAATCATTGAGCTAATTAAAAACAAGTTACCAGAGTGATGTTATAACATTGCTTATTTGTTGCACAAGAACAAAGAAGTCAAAGAAATTTCACAAATTATTAAGATTCCAACACAAAGGGTATATTATGGAATCAGAAAGATTAAAAGATTAATTGCTGATAGTGAACAAGAACTAGAAACTTTTGAAATTTTTTAATCAACCATACATTCTTATCAAAATAAACAGATTAATAACAAAACAAAAACAAAACAAGAAATAACCGTAAAACAACCATTTAGTAATCAACTAAGTGG
>NZ_JFDP01000106.1 GCF_000731915.1 Ureaplasma diversum NCTC 246 | reverse complement strand
TGTCAGGATTTGAATTTGTTAATGAACAAAATAAACCAGAAAATAGTAATGAACAAATTAATCATTCACTTTTTGATAAATTTGACAAACAAAAGTTAGTTTATTTAAAATCTTTAATTGCTTTATTTGTTTTGTTTGCAATTATTATATGTTGTATCTGTTTAATAGCAACAGCTAAATATATAATAATTAACGATTGAAGCCATAGTTATAAAATAGCTTTATTTGCTTTATTACTAAGTATTAGTTTAATTCCATTTATTATTTTATATCTAAGAATGTTTGTAATACTAGCTAGAATTCAAGATATTTTATTAGAATGGTTTGAACAAGAAAGAGTATATACTAATAAAATAGATCAAGACCAATTAGCTAAGCTTAATAAAATGATTAAATATAGTATTTATTTGTCAATAACTTTTATAAGTATGCTGTTTTTTGTTAAAATATTCCTATATTTACAAAGTGTTGCTAAAAAAACTTAATTTTTGTTTTTTCTTGTAAATTTTAAAAATTTTATTTTATAATTACTCTATGCAACACAAATATCCATCTTTCAAGCATTATTTTTAAACAATAAAAAGCCTTGAAAGTAATAGCTAGGGGTATAGTTCAATGGTAGAACTGCGGACTTCAAATCCGCGTGTTGTGGGTTCGAGTCCTGCTACCCCTGCCATTAATATTTAAAAGGTTGCACTAAATGACCTGTGCAGCCTTTTTTATGTTAATAAAAGTTTGGAATTTAAGAAATATCAACAAAAGACCGCTCGAAGCTTAGCTTCATAAGCGGTCTTTTGTTGTCTATAGCTATTTATCTTTTCGAGCTTTTAAAGCTTCAAGTTCATATACTTGATCTCTTAAAACCATAGCTAGTTCATAGTTTCGTTCTTTAGCAGCATCTAGCATTGCTTTTTTAAGTGATTTGATTTTTTGATCAATTTCTGATTTAGTTGATTTATTAGTAAATATATTAGCTTGTTGTTTAGCTTCTGAGTTAATTAGATGTTCATTAATTGGTTTGATGATGGTTTTGGGTGTGATGTTGTGTTTCTTATTATAAGCGATTTGGATATCACGTCTTCGTTTGGTTTCATTGATTGCAATTTCCATAGCTTGTGAGATTTGATCTGCATACATGATTACTTTTCCATTAATGTTTCGAGCAGCTCGACCAATGATCTGAATTAAAGCTTTATCACTTCTAAAGAAACCAGTTTTATCAGCATCAAAAATAAAGACAGTACTTACTTCAGGAACATCTAACCCTTCTCTTAATAAGTTGATTCCAACAACACAATCATAAACACCTAATCTTAATTTGTTAATGATTGATGCTCGTTCTAATGTTTTTAGTTCGTTGTGTAAATAAGCTGATTTAATGGGTGTGTCATTTAAATGTTTTGATAATTCTTCAGCCATTCTAATGGTCATTACAACAACAAATGCTCGTTCATTTTTGTTTTTAAGTTCAA
>NZ_JFDP01000105.1 GCF_000731915.1 Ureaplasma diversum NCTC 246 | reverse complement strand
AATTAAAACCGGAAAATGAGCAATTTCTAAGATGGATACCCTAAGAAGAAGATATAAAAAGGGCGGGAAACGGTTTGCAAATGTTGTAAATCGCCTTGTTTCATCTAGTGTAAAATATGTTTTTCCAATATGAACACGCCCAAAATACATTGATTTACGCGAAGAATATGGACACTGAGAAATTGATTTAGTTATTGGTAAAAGAGCTACTGGATATAACAATGTTCTTACCTTTACAGAACGAAAATCTAGGGTTGGATTTGCAGTTTTAGTGCCAAGTAAAAATTCTATGAAGATCAACTCAATAATCAGAAAATTGGTTATTGATAAAAACCTGGTTGTTAAAACAATAACTGTTGATAACGGAGTTGAATTTGAAAAAATTGGACTTTTAGGTAAATGATTAGATATCAAAATATATAAAGCTGAACCATACGCTTCATTCCAAAGAGGATCAAATGAAAACTGAAACTCTTTAATAAGAAGAGAATACAAAAAAGGGTTTGACTTTAACGAAATAAACCAAGACATTCTTGACGAAATAACTGAAAAAATAAACAATATGCCAAGAGAAATCTTGGGTTGAAAATCAGCAAACGATCTATTTAGAAATCTAAACAATCACGCTTCAATTAATTAAATATAGTTATAAATTTGTTTCGACCAACAATACACTTCTTTTTGTAAAAGAGTATTTTTTGTCTTGCCAATTTATTAATTTTGTACAAAAAATAATCAAATTTATCCAAAAATGACACTTTTTCTATTCGAGTATGTAGAATAAAAGTAAGCCCAAGTGCGGTGTTGCAATTGAACTTACTTTCGAGGAA
>NZ_JFDP01000104.1 GCF_000731915.1 Ureaplasma diversum NCTC 246 | reverse complement strand
CGCTTTTTGCATAAATATTATTCCTTTTTCAAATAGTTCTTAAAATCTATCCTAACAAGTTATACTAAATTAACAACGAACATAAAGTATGAGCAAGACAGTTTTCTATTATAAGAATTAGTTTTAAATAATCTTTGCTCACTACTTATCACCATAAAAAGCTTTATTGAAATTCTTATCGTTTTCACTAATGTTATATTCAGCATCTTCAATACTTGAATAGTTTACATATAGTTTGTTTTTATCAATTAATTTAATTAATGCTTGTTTTTGTTGATCAAGTTCTAATGTATTAAATTCATCATCTAAAGACCTAATATCAGCACTAAAAACATAAGGAACTATTCTATCGTCTTTTAAGATTAATTCCTTAATTTGATTGATGTTTTCATCTGTAGCATCTATGACTTTTTGAATTAGTTTTTGGGCGCCTTCTTTAAGCTCAAGGTAAACAAATGAACCCCCACCTTTCCAATTAACAGACTTAGAAATTCCACCTTGTTCTCCGTCTATCACTTTTTTCATTCTTTCAACAGTAATATTCTCGATGTAGTTCATTTGCTCAACACCTATATATCTACGACCCATTTTATGAGCAACAGCACAAGTTGTTCCAGAACCTAAATAATAATCTAGAACTAAATCTCCTTCTTTAGTAGACAACTCTAAAATTTTTCTTATAAACTGTTCTGGTTTTGGATTGCTAAAAACATTTTTCCCGAATAACTCTTTCAAGTGTTGCGTACCATTTGTTGTTGTTCCTACATCATCCCAAATAGTTTTGACAACTTTCCCTCTTTCTTCTGCCTCAAAAAGAAATCTTTTTCTTTGCGGACCTGATTTTCCTGTAGCGCCAAAAACTATACGATTATCTTTTAACAATTCTTGATACTTATTGTAATCATTTTTCCAACTGCAACCTTCATTTGGAAGATATACAACTCCAGTGTTCGGATTTACAATTTCATATTGTTGATTCGGACGTCATCCACCTACTTGGAACGGGTCCGCCTTCCATGGACCTCTAGGATCATTGTCAGGATTTGCGAATCCCTCTCCATCATCTTGAATTCTAAATTCTGTCCTATTTTTCACAAAGTGATCCTTATTTTTAAAATACACCAGAGTATGCGTATGTGATGCTGATATTATTGCAGTATTCGTTACAGATTTTGTTGAATTCCATATTATATCATTTAAATAATTTTTTGAACCGAATATGCCGTCCATTAATACTTTGCAATAATGTGCTTCTCTGTAATCTAAGTTTACAAAGATAACTCCATCATTTTTTAATAATTTCATAGCAAGCTCTAATCTATTTTTCATAAATGTAAGCCAAGTTGAGTGGTTGAAAGAATCATTATAATTAAAACTATCATTCCCTCCG
>NZ_JFDP01000103.1 GCF_000731915.1 Ureaplasma diversum NCTC 246 | reverse complement strand
CTCTTCTTGTGGGCTAGGTTGATCTTGTTGAGTACTATTATCAGGTTCAGTTTTCTTAGTTGAATCTTCATCAGTTCCTTTTTCTTCATCTTTCTTAGCATCAGTATCTACATTAGTAGTTGATCCACTGCCTTTTTGTTGATCATCATTTTTTGTAGAATCTTTTGAAGTGTTGTTTTGTTCTTTTTGTTCTCCTTCTGATTTGTTACCGCCATTATCAGTTTGTGCAGTTGATGGTTGTTCAGTTTGTTTTTCAGTTTCACTAGGTGCTGGATCATTTTTATTAGTTTCAGGACTAGCACCCACACTTGGTGTATCATTTTTTGGTGTAGTTTGTGGAGTTGATGGTGTTTCTGGAGAAACATTTGATGATCCACCTGGTGAATTAGTTGTGCCACCATTATTTGAACCTTGCTCGCCTGGGTTTGTTGCACCTGGCGTACTATTTGTTGTACCACCAGTTCCTGAACCTTGTTTAGTTCCAGTTGTAGTGCTACCACTTCCTGGATTAGCATTTGTTGTACCACCAGTTCCTGAACCTTGACCACTTGGATTTGTAGTACTTCCGCTACCTGGGTTTGTAGATTGAGTTCCACCAGATTGAGATGGGTTTTGAGTACCTTGAGAAGGTTTGCTTGGTTTTGCCTTTGTTGGTGCGCAAGCTGCAACTACTCCAATAACACTAACCCCTGCCATAATCGCACCAACTGATAATGCTAGTGC
>NZ_JFDP01000102.1 GCF_000731915.1 Ureaplasma diversum NCTC 246 | reverse complement strand
CAACTTTATGAATCAATCATCTCTTTTAATGAGTTCGGGCGAACAATATGATTTATATAAAGCATATTTAGAATATCTAGTTCAACTAGCTAATTTAAACTTACATCAAATCCAAGAAAAAACTGAAAACAATAAAACAGTATCTAAAGAAGAACAGTATATAGAAAAGCTATTTAGTACAAGAGAAGAATTATTAGCATTAGAAAAACTTGTTCTTAAAACTTTACAAGCAAACCATATTCTAGGTTTTAGTGCGGCAACACATACTAATCCTAATCTTCAATTATTTGCAGGTAATACACATTTAAAAACACCAACAAATTTAAGAGCATTTTATATGTGAACTGCTAATTTATATAATAAATTCATTCAACCATTATTACATAAACTAAAAGAACCTAAAAAAGGTATTCAACAAAAATTTGAAAGAGCTTTTGAATCTAATGATAAAGAAAAGAAGATTATGAACTTTATCTGAGAAAACCTTAAGCACACAGAACAGGATGATGTAATACTACCAAAAGTAATTACTGATAATAACCAACTAGAAGCTGATTATTCAAAAATACTTAACAAACTTTTAAATCCGACTACATAACATTAATCAACCAGCAGGAGTATTAGTTATGAAAAATCCAAAGTTTAATTCATTTCAAAATGATGTTATTAAAAAACTAACTTTCATTGTTAATACTCATACAACTAAAGAACTATTAGATTTATTAGAACATCTTAAAAATGATAAAAGTAATATTTCTATCAAACAACTAATCGAAATGTATTCAGTTGATTTGATTAATAATTCCAAAATCATTAACATTAACGGCAAATATTTTGTTTGCCATAAAAACGAATACGATTTTATTAAAGAACATCATAAAAACACATTAATTACTCTTTCACAAAATCCAAATCTTTTCAATCCTGTTTATCTAGAACTAGATGAAAACAAAGCACTATTGGTTGACTAAAACCAATCAAACTAAGGAGAATTTAACAATGTAATACTAATCTAAAAAGTGTGTGTAAATAGGCTATGACAAAAACTAAATGTAAATTTAGTCCTTTTGTTGTAGCCTATTTTTCTTTTCAAATCTTAACAATATATTCAAAGGAATACTTATGAACAAGTTTACAACTAAAAAGAAATTAATTTTATCAACACTCTCTGTTTTAAGTGCAACATCAATTCTAGCAATTGCAAGTGCTTGTGCTCCAGTTAAACAAAACAAACCAAATACACC
>NZ_JFDP01000101.1 GCF_000731915.1 Ureaplasma diversum NCTC 246 | reverse complement strand
AAATCTTAACCTCCTTTTTTTTTTTTTTTTGCAAAAAACAATAAAGTTTCTATAATTCAAAAAGCTTTTTAAACTCTTTAAATTAAGGGTTAAAACTATCACATTACAATAACGTATTTAAAAGGTTTTTGATATGAGTAAACTAAACAACAAATCAAAAAAGGGAATTATTATCGGAGTAGTTGGTTTTATTACTGCTTCTACTATAATAGGACTTGCATCTGGAGTTACTGTAAGTAAACAAAACAACGATAAAAAACAATCATCTGAACTTTTAGCTAAGAAAACTGAAACAATCACTAAAATTAACCAATTACCAGAATTAAAAAACGAGCAAATAACAAAGTACACTAATGATGTAAACAACGCTAAAACAATAAATCAAGTTGATCAGGTTTTAACTGATGCTATTGGATCTAATAATGCTAACAAAACAACTAAACCAGAGAATACTTTATTAGATAAGAAACAAACAATAAAAAATGAAGTTGATGCTTTAGTTGATTTGAATAATCAGCAAAAACAAATATTCAAGAATCTAATTGATCAAGCAGATTCAAAACAAAAAGTAGATTCGATACTAAACGATGCTAAAAAACAAGAGCAAACTAACAAAGCCTTAGAAGAATTAAAAAAAGCAAAAAGCCAAGTAATTGAACAAATCAATGCACTTACTAATTTAACAAACGAACAAAAAACAAACTTTAAAATACAAATAAATCAAGCTAAAACAATTGATATGGCTCAATTGCTTTTAAAAGAAGCTAATCAATTAAATGAAACTAATAAACAAACTCAAATTCAAAAAACTGAAGAACTTAAAAATAAGAAGAATCAAACAACAAACACTATAAATCAATTAACTGATTTAACACCTGATCAAAAAACAAATTATATAAACCAAATTAACTCTGCTAATTCAATTGAAAGTATTGATTTGATTTTAGAAAATGCTAATAAACAAAATGAAGATAATAAGACTAAACAATTAAACAATAATGGTTCATCTAATGGTGATCAAAATATACAATCTCAGAATCACACTTCACAAGGTCAAAATAACAACAAACCTATCTTAAATAGCAAAAGTCCAAATGATCAAGATCTTGAAAAACAAAAGTTAGACCAAGAGAAAAAAGAAGTTTTAAATAGATATAACGACTTTGTAAAAACTATAGAAGATTATATTAAAAACGAACTATCTGATCAGAAATATAATGAATTAAAAACCGATCTTGAAAAAGTTATTGCAGAAACACAACCAATTGCAAGTAATTCATCAACGACTAAAGAACAATTAGAGGAGGCTATTGGAAAATTAACAACAATTAAAAAAGATGTTGAAAACAAGAAACTTGATATAGTAAAAGAAAATGCTAAAGAAAGTATTGAGCAGTTATCTAATTTAGAAAAAGCAAAGAAAGATGAATATAAACAAAGAGTTGTCGATGCTAACTCAGAGAATGATATAAATCTAATTTTAGAAGAAACAAAAAGCGATGATGAAAAGTCAAAAGCATTAAAAATACAAGCTGAAAAAGAGAAAGAAGAACAAGCAGAATTAAATAAGAAAAAAGATGATGCTATTAATAAAATCAATATGTTTTCAAGTTTAGATAAAACAAGACTAGAAACATTCATCAAAGAAATTCAAAAGATCAATGATAGTAAACAAGCA
>NZ_JFDP01000100.1 GCF_000731915.1 Ureaplasma diversum NCTC 246 | reverse complement strand
CAAATGATAAAGGTAAAGAACAAAACCCATCTAATCAACAAGATTCAGGTAATGTTGCTAAACCAAACAATGAAACAGATCAAGGAAAAGGTAGCGAAAACAATCAAATGCCACCATCTATAAATGATAAAAACGACGGTTCAAAAGAAACTGAAATGAATCCACCAAGTACGGATACACCTGTTGAAAAACCATCACAACCTGCTAACCCGGATACTAAAGAACAGCAACCACCTACTAATCAACAAGATAATGATGAAAGTGGAAAATCTAATTCTAAAGATCAATCTTCAACAGCTCTTAACACTAAAAAACAAAATGCTAAGGATCAAATTAATAAACTAAATGCACTTTTAAATAGTGATAAGGATGGATTTGTTAAACAAGTTGAAGCGGTTGCTAATGAAGAAGAAATAAAAACTATTGATGAAATTCTAACAAAAGCAGAGCAGAAGAATGAAGAAAGAAAAACTAAATTAACTCCTATCAAAAGTTGAGTAGATGCAAATAATTATATTTACTTTGAATTTAAAACATCGCAACAAAAATATGATGAATTAAAAAATAAGAAATTCGAAATGGAACTTGAAGTAACAACAAAAGATGGGAAAAAAGCATATACATATGATTCAGCAGGTCCATACAGTCAAAATTTATTTATCATACCTAAACGATATGAAAATGGACTAATCGTACTAGAAATGTCTACTCTTACATATTTCGTGCCAGAGACAAATGGTAGAGAGGGTTCATATAAACTTATTAAATTATGAGCATCTGATGATAATAATAAAACCGACTTATTAAATGAATCACCAAAAGAAGTGGAAATATCACATAAAAAAGCTAGTGCTACTGCTTAAACACAATTATTTAATTAAATAATCTTTTGTCTTATTAACGAATGAGTATACACAAGGAACATATTCTTTTATTCTAAGTTGGATAGTGAGTTGAATTTTGATTATTAAACCGAAATACTATAATAGAAATTCAATTAAATCAACTATAAAAAGCACTTTAATTTTGGAAATTTAGTATTCAAAAATTTCAATGGATCAAGATAATATTCCTTTTTATTATTAAATTTTTAAATAGTCAAAATAAACATTATAAGAATAACAAAAATACAAAAATTAGAATGCGTCGTATGTGATGTGTTCTAATTTTTGATTGTTTAGATTTAGATATTTTTTAGAATAAAGTGATAATTGTTGTGATTATCTAATTAGAAAAAAATGTTAAACCAACAAAAAACTATAACTAACCCTAAAACACAACCAACCGGAACATCCAACTCCAAAAGTCC
>NZ_JFDP01000099.1 GCF_000731915.1 Ureaplasma diversum NCTC 246 | reverse complement strand
GGGAAATATAGAGCAATTCTAAATTCAATTTTTCGTGCTGCAAAAAAAAAAAAAAGGACTTTCTAGGTAAATGTTCCGGTTTATATAGTTTTAAGAGAGTGTGTTTAATTGGTTGTTGTTTAAAGCTAAAGCGATTGCATCTTGCCTTTTTATTTGAACATTAAAGTTTATTTTCTACTATATAAAAAAATATAGAGAGTTTGAATCTCTATATTTAATTGTTTAGTAATATTTATAATTATTAATGACGCTTTGTATAAGTTTGTTATGCTAGATTAATTTCGCTACTTTCATTGTTTAATATATTCATTTTTGTTTTATCAGCTGAAGAAACGATAGAAACAACTTTTAATGTTACCTTACCAAAATTAGCTCATGGAGATAATGTTTCTACATCAAAAGTAGTAACACCATTTTTACTTACATTGTTTACATTATAAAGTGTTTTTCCAGTATTTCGATCTTTTCAAGTTCCTGTGCTATCTTTAACGAATAGATTGTTATTATTTTTAAATTCTAAAACTAGTGTATTATCTTTGATTTTATTATATGTTTCATCAGATGTTGAGATAGTTAGTTTTAAATAATTTCCGTTCTTTGTAAAAGATTTAATTGTTAATTTATTTTTAATAGCTAGCTTTTTAGAATCAAGTGCTTTTGCTTCATCAATTATAGTTTTGATTTCATCTTCCCTAGAAGATTGAGTAATTAATTCAATTTTATCCGTAAATGTTTTCTTTTCACTTTCAGATAAATTCTTTAAATCATTAATTGTTGATTTTGCAGTATCTTTTTTTGTTTTTAACTCCTGATCAGCATTTTGCTTTGCGTCTCCTGTTGCTGGTGGTGAAGCTTCTCCTTCTTGAGAATTTTCACTACCAGATCCCTCTTGATTATTGGCATTAGAATTAGCATTACCGCCAGGATTCATTTCTTGTTTTTTCTTATTTTCAGCATCTTTTGCTTTTGCTTTTGCTTCTTCAACTACAGCATCAATTTCGTCAGATTTAGTTGGGTCTGTAATTTTTTCAACCTTATCTGTAAATACTTTTCTTTCTTCATCAGATAAATTAATTAAACCACTAATAGTAGTATTAGCTTGTTCTTTCTTTGCTTTAAGAGCATCTTCAGCTTCTTTTTGTTTAGCTGCTTGTTCTTCTTGCTCTTTCTTCTTTTTCTCAGCTTCAGAATCTACATTATTAGAACCTTGGTCTCCGTGTTCATTTTTAGTTGTATTATCAGGAGTTGCACCAGATTCGCCTTGTTTTGGTGGTTGTGTTACATTTGGAGTTTCTCCTGTATTAGGTGAAGCTTGCGGAGTTGAATGTTGAGTAGTTTCAGGAGTGTTATTATTTGAACCACCTGATGGATTTGTTGTTCCACCATTGTTTGAACCTTGACCACTTGGATTTGTAGTACTTCCACTTCCAGGATTTGAAGATTCATTACCACCTGTTTGA
>NZ_JFDP01000098.1 GCF_000731915.1 Ureaplasma diversum NCTC 246 | reverse complement strand
ACATTTACCTAGAAAGTCCTTTTTTTTTTTTTGCAGCACGAAAAATTGAATTTAGAATTGCTCTATATTTTTTAAACCAAACTTTTAAAAGGGAATTTTCAACATAATTTTAACTATCAAAGGATTTATTAATATATGAGTAAATTCAAAAACAAAAAAGCATTAACTCTTGCGGTTGGTGCGATTATGGCAGGGGTTAGTGTTATTGGAGTAGTTGCAGCTTGTGCACCAACGAAAGCGAAACCAGCTAAACCTACTGAAAAGAAAGTAGAACAGCCACAAACTAGTGGAACTGAATCTAAGCGAGGTAGTGGAAGTAAACAAGGTTCAGAAAACAATACTCCATCAACACCAACTGATAAAGGTTCAAACAACGGTGGGACAACTAATCCAACAGGTGGTTCATCAAAAACTTCTCCAGAAAAAACTCAACCTTCAACTCCAGAAGCTACACCTAAAAATGATAGTGGAACTTCTAGTGATAATAAAGACACTAATAAGCCTAAAGAAGATATGAAACAAGGCGATGCTCCTGGCTCAGATTCAGACAAAACTAATAAACCTAAAGTAGAATCTGGTGATGGTAGTACAGAAACTAATAAACCAAAAGAAGATACTGAATCTAAAGAATCTAACAAACAAGATAGCGAAACAGGGTCAAAAAATGGTGAAAAACCAAATCCTGATGTTAATAAAAATGAACCCGCTCCAAATAGTGGATCAAAAGATTCAGAAATGAAACAAGAACCAGGAAAAACAAATACTGATACCGAAGGAGCTAAGCCTGGAAATAGTGAATCAGATGAATCTAAGAAAATGGAAGATTCAATGAAACCAAGTGAAACAGAAGGGGAAGTAAATCAAGAAGTAAAACCTATTTCTGTTAGCTTAAACAAAGATACAAAAATAACAGAAAAAAATGGAGAATTCTTATTAAATTTAAATTTCGAAAATGCTGATCAAAAGTATGTAGAAGTTGAGTTGAATGAAATCAAAGAACCTGCTTCAGATGTGGTTGTTAAATCTAAAGCCAAGGCACAAATAACAAATAAGGTTGTAACTTTAATATTTACAGATGTAAATTTATACAGCAAATACAAAATCAAGACTATTAAGGTTTATGAAAAACAAGATAGTAAAGACGGAACTGAAATTAAATTTGAGAATCTAAAAGATACAAATATTGAAGTTGATACAAAAGTCTTAACTCCAATAGCATTTGCAAGAGATAAAGATGGGTTACCTGTAATAACTCTTGAGACATCAGAAAACATCTATAAAAAATATATAGATGGTAAAAAATTTGAATTCGAAATTGAAAATAGCAAAAAAGTTGTTGGTGGTTCAACACACTATGTTGAAGATCCAAGCAATTTAGGCAAACAAATCTGAACTCGACAGATAAGTAACCAAAATGGTAAAACAAGATTTTATATTTATACTGATCACAAATATGAAGAAGAAAAAGATAGTGGAAAATGATATATATCTAAAATGTGAGAAAGTAAAGACGGAAGTAAAAGCAACCTGATAACAAAGAATATTAATTTTAGTTAATAATTTTAATTAGATAAAGAAACAATAAAACCGGCGAAATGAACCGCTGGTTTTTTATTTTTATAAATTTATTAAGGGAATAACTTGCTAAATGCAGAGAAACTGATTATTACAAAATACAAGCATACATTATTTCTCTAAAACACCTTTAACCGGAACATTTGCTTAGAAAGTCCTTTTTTTTTTTTTTTTTGAAGCACGAAAAATTGAATTTAAAATTGCTCTATATTTTTT
>NZ_JFDP01000097.1 GCF_000731915.1 Ureaplasma diversum NCTC 246 | reverse complement strand
GCACTAGCTTTATCAGTTGGTGCTATTATGGCAGGGGTTAGTGTTATTGGAGTAGTTGCGGCTTGTGCACCAACAAAAGCGAAACCAGCTAAACCCACTGAAAAGAAAGTAGAACAACCACAAACTAGTGGAACTGAATCTACAAAGCAAGGTAGTGGAAGTACTACAAATGGTACTAAACAAGATTCAGAAAACAATACTCCATCAACACCAACTGACAAAGGTTCAAACAATGGTTCAAACAATGGTTCAAACAATGGTTCAAACAATGGTTCAACTAATCCATCAGGCGGCTCATCAAATACTTCTCCAGAAAATCCACAAGTAACTAATCCTAGTTCATCAGAAAAACAAAAAGATGAAAAAACACAAAGCGATCAACCAGGAACAAATGGTGGCACTACAGAAAAACCTAAAGATAATGTAGGTTCTGAAACACCTAACAAAGATATGAAAAAAGACGGTGAAAAACCAAATGTAGGTTCTAATCCGTCTGATGGTTCTATTGCTAATGGCAAGGGTGAGAACAATGGTTATGAGACCGGTGGAAAAACCGAGCAAGATGGTTCTGCTAAAAAAGAACAAGAAGATGCTGAAAAGTTAAAAGCCCAAAAAGAAGCAGAATTAGCCGCTAAAAAAGCTGAAACAAAAGAAAAAATTTCTAAATTAGATAATTTAACTCAAGAAGATAAAAATAACTTTAATGGTCAAGTTGATGCTATTACTGAACCTTCTAAAGTTAATGAATTAGATACAATATTTAGTAAAGCTCAAGAAAAAGATAACGAAATAAAAGCTGAAAAAGAGCAAGCTGAAAAAGTAAAAGCTTTTGAAACTAAGAAAAACGAAACAAAAGCTGAGATTAACAAACTACCTAATTTATCAAAGGAAGAAAAAGATGGATTTATTAATCAAATAGATAGTATGAACGAATCTTTTAACGATACTGAAGTTGATAAAATTTTAGAAAATGCAAAAGCAAAAGCTGCTGAAAATTTAGCAAAAAAACAAAAAGAAGCTACTGAACTTGCATCTACTATTAAATTCAAAAAACTGGAAGTTAGACGAGATACCTCACCAGGCAATGAAAAATATTTCTTTTTTGATATAACAACCGATCAAGAAACATACAATAAAGTTAAAAATAAATACTTTAATTATTCTATTGAAGTTGAAGGAACAAACAGATTCCAAGAAGATAGCACCAAAGGTTCAAATGCTCCTACTAGACCTAGACCAAAAACAAGCGAAGGTTTCGTTTTTGAAACCTACCCATCATATGGTCAACCTAAGGATGGTAAAACATATGTAATTACCGGAATCTGACTAGAAGATGATCCGAAAAAGACTAATTTAATTGACACTCCAGTAAAATTCCAATAAATAACTTAAACTACAAAAAACTGCTTCAAACAGAAGTGGTTTTTTAATTACCTATCTATTAATGTATCTATTTTCATTGTTTAAAAAACTTATTTATAGTAATAAAATAACCGTTTTAAATTGACAAACTAAACTATTTTTTTAGAGTGAAATTTGTTTAAAATTTAGAATTCTATTAAGAACAGACATTTTATAAAATTAAAAAACAACTATATTTAAAAAACTCCTTTACCGGAACATTT
>NZ_JFDP01000096.1 GCF_000731915.1 Ureaplasma diversum NCTC 246 | reverse complement strand
AAATTCATGTTGGCTATTACAGGGAATATTAGCATTCATCATACTACTATTTGATTCGAAAGAATCAAATGCTAATTTTTCTTCTTCACTTGAGGCAGTATGCTCTACATTATTGTGTAAGAAAACATTAATTGCACGTTGAATTGCACATCTAAATGCTAAAGTGTTTTGTTTATCAAACGCCTGTTTCTTTTCAAGATCAGCACGTAAGTTAGTGCCCTTCATATAATCAATTAAGAATTCTTTGAAATCTTGGATTTTTTCAACAGGAACTTGTGTAATCATCTTTTCTTTAACAGTAAATAAAATGATTGCCTCATCAGTTTGTGAATATGGTTTATTTGGCGCTTGTTTAATAATCGCCATTACTGATTTACCCAAATCTAAAATCCGTTTCGTTTCTTCATCTAAATCAGAACCAAATTGACTAAACGCTTCAAGTTCACGGTAGTTAGCTAATTCTAATTTTAATGAAGCTCCTGTTTGTTTAATTGATTTGATTTGTGCAGCAGATCCAACCCGGCTCACTGATTGACCAGCATCAATCGCAGGACGTTGCCCAGCGTTGAATAAT
>NZ_JFDP01000095.1 GCF_000731915.1 Ureaplasma diversum NCTC 246 | reverse complement strand
AAGTTGATCATATTCTATAAACTCATTGTTTAATAACTTAGTAATCTTAGCTACTAAGTTAGCTTTTAATTTATTCTTATCTTCATTTCTAAAAGTTAAGTTATCTAAGTTATTAGCTAAAAAATTAGCTTCATTAACTAAATCATCATATAAACTAATTAAATAAGTATCAAACTTATTAATAGAAGCATAATCTAGTTTATGGTGTAAATTCTTTAAATATTGATAAGTTTGATCTGATTTATAACTATAGTTGTTAATTCTTTTAAAGAATGCTTCTAATACTTTAGCTTGATTAACTACCGTATTAGAAGATAGTTCTAATTTATCAGTTAATTGATCATTAGAGTTTAAGTTGTTTTTATCATATAAAGCAACTAAGTATTTATTAATTAGTTTATTGTTTTGATCAAAGGTTTTAATAATATAAAGTTTAGATAAAAGTTTATTGGTTTCATCTTTTAGATAAGTTTCTTCTAAAAGATTAATAGAATACTTAATCATTGGATTATTAAAACTAACTTTAAATTGATAATTAAGCTTATTAATATCTAAGTTATGATTAGAATTAATAATATATTGTTTTCTTTTAAAGTCATAAATATCAGCTGCATTTACTACTTGATCATTAAATGAAAAGCTTTTGATTGTATCATCAATCACACTGTACATTGATTCTCTTTTAGTTTGTTTATCAACGCCATAGATTTTTAAACCAGCTAAAGCAAATAAAGCATTTCTTCAACCTGCATAATAAAATCGATTATATTCTCATTTAATTTTTAAATATTTAGCTTTAGCTGTATTGAATTTAATAGATAATCAATCTGAAGTATTATCATCATTAACAGCTAGATTGGTTCAGCTTGTTGTATTGATCACATCTTGATTAACTACATCTTTAAAATTAATTCCATCATTTGATGTTTGGATTCTAAACTCTTTTGGTAATAATGTTTTAGCATAAGTTCCTAAAAAGAATTTAAAACCAATTTCATTAACTAATTTAGTTTGATCGAATTTAATTACAATTTGTTTGTGCTTATCTTCTAAATCTGTATGAGTATTAATAATCTCAAAATTCTCTCAATATGATTTATCACTATAATCACTATCAAACAACTTATAAAGATCCTTATTAAAATGAATCTGATCTAAAACAAAATGATCTTTTTCATTATCTTTATTAACAAGGGGAGTTAAATCAATTCGATTTAAATCAACTGTTTCATTAACATAGTTAATATCAGCTTTAATATTATAGTTTTCATTTAAAAAACTAAAAGCACCATAGATTATAAAACTATGATCAATTTTTAATTTATTATCTAAATGCTTAGTAAATCAATTAATAAGAACACTTGATTGTTTAGATCCATAACTAACTTTTATTCTAGTTGGTAATTTTTTAATTATTGATTGATAAGTATCTTCTTTAGAAGCGACTAAAAAGATATTATCATAGTCTAGATAATGTTTTGTTGTTATTAATTTGACTGTATCAAC
>NZ_JFDP01000094.1 GCF_000731915.1 Ureaplasma diversum NCTC 246 | reverse complement strand
AATGATTGTAGATAAAGATAATGTAGAGACTGCAAAATATATTAGTTTAGATCTTTTTTTCATATGTAAAAAAATTCTTCTTCTAAATAAAATTAATTATTTACTTTATTAGCTAAAGCTTCTTTTTTAATAAGAGCAAGTAGTTGATTAATTTCTTCTATTAAAGCATCATACTTATCATCAGTTTTAGCTTTAATATCATGGGCTTGGATAAGTCTAGTTAGAAAAGTAGTAACTTTTGTATATAAGTTAGTGATTTGCTCATACTTTTTAATTAATCAGAACTTGTCATAAGTATTTTGTTGCTGCAGGGTGTTAAAATAGATTTCAAGTTGTTGAAAACTATTTAATACTTGTTGAGCTTTAAGTTCGCGTTGAACTCTTACTCAACTAATGCTCGTATTAATTTTTTGATATGTTTTAAGTAATAAAGAATAATCTTGATCAGCTTGATTATCTTTAAGAAACTTAAGTTTCTTATCAATGTTATTTAGTTGTGTTTTTAAACTATTATCAGTAATTAAATAGTATTGGTTGATTTCAGTTTTAAGGGTGTCAAATAAATTAGTTAGTGCAATAAGTTGTTTGGTATATTTTAAATCTGATTCTTGTTTTAAATTTATGGAGTTTTTAGAGCAAGAAACTACAACAAAACCAGTTAAAAACATACCAATTGATCCAATTGTTAATCATTTAAACCGGTTTAGTTTAATCTTCTTGTTCATTTTTAAATTTTTTAGTTAATTAACACTCCTATCTAGTTAATAAAATTATATAAAAAATAGCAACCTTTTTATGTGTTTTCATTAATAATAATAATAATAATAATAATAATAATAATAGGAAAGTTTAGAGGTGTTTTAAGCCTTTAAAAAGGGATATATTAACTAATTAGTAATTAGTTCACTCTTTTTCTTGCTTTAATATCAAAGGTTGATATTTAATCAGTAGTTGATTTTTTATACTATAATTAAAAACTTGAAAATCTATATATAAATTATTCACTTATTTTGTTTTGTTAATAACAATAAAGAGGTAAACATTAATGAAATTAAAAAGCAAAGCAATTTTAGTTTTTAGTTCGCTTAGTTTAGTAGCTATTACAACTAGTTTAATTGCTAGTTGTGCACCAAATACTAACTCTAAACCAAAGAATCCAAACCAACCAAATTTATCTAATAATAAAAATAAACTAGTTCAAAAAAATCAACCACAAAAATTAGTTCAAGAACCAATTAATTCACAAGTAGTTGAAAGTGAACTTAAAACTAATTCAGATCAAAAATATACATTAAACCTTCAAGTTAATAAAGCATATGCAAATTACTATGTTTCTGTTAGCTTACTAAAAGAAATAAATGCAAGTGATCAAA
>NZ_JFDP01000093.1 GCF_000731915.1 Ureaplasma diversum NCTC 246 | reverse complement strand
TAATAAATCCATATTGTTCTTGATCTAGATACATTGATCTTAGATTAGATTCACTATAAGCTTCATACTGA
Organism: Ureaplasma diversum NCTC 246; assembly: GCF_000731915.1. Taxonomy (GTDB): domain Bacteria; phylum Bacillota_I; class Bacilli_A; order Mycoplasmatales; family Mycoplasmoidaceae; genus Ureaplasma; species Ureaplasma diversum. Next base: position 460 of record NZ_JFDP01000093.1, on the reverse strand, counting down.
TTAAAGATTAATTGTTCTAAATGAGCAATTTGTTTAATTCATTGCTCATTTAAAGAACTATTATTAACTAAGATATAACTTAACATAATTAGCTTTTAAATCTTCTAGTTTAGTATTAGTAAAGTTATCAAATACTAAACTATTAACTAATTGATTAAAATCAATATTATTAGCATCAATAATAACTTTGTTTTGGTTATTAACAATGATCTGTTCTAATTGATCATTGTTAATGATTTGATAATCAGATTTTATTTTATTATCTAAGACTAATAAATAGCTTTTAGATCCTTTGGCATCTAAGTGTAATAAAACATTAGAATGATCTAAAGCATATATGCTTAAAGCATCATTGGTGAATATTTCTATATGAGAGTAAACTGCTTTTAGAGTTCTTGCTATGATTATTCCAACTCTAACTCCTGTAAAACTACCAGGACCAGTGTTTAAATATAGTTGA
>NZ_JFDP01000092.1 GCF_000731915.1 Ureaplasma diversum NCTC 246 | reverse complement strand
GGGACTTTCTGGGTAAATGTTCCGGTTAAAGGTGTTTTAGAGAGTGATAGCTTTGTTGTTTATAGAAATTATTCTTTGTTCGGTATTTGCTCAGAGAAGAACTGCTAAGAAAATAAAAATAACTTTTTTGTCTTTCTTAAAACTATTGTCAATATAAAAATAACTAACCTAGACATAACTATGATCACCATAATTTGTTTAAGTTAGTTTATATTTTTGTTTTATAAATTTTTTTAGTTAGCTTTATCGTTAACTGTTATAGGAATTCTTTTACTTTGTGAACTTAATAAGTTCTCAGCTTTATCTTCTCCGCTAACAGATATTTTTGATAAAGTATATGTTCCTTTATTTCCGTAATAGTTATTTCCTTGTTCTGTAGATACATAGAAGATAACATAACCATTTTCACGTTTTCGTTCAAAGTTAAAGAATTTTTTAGTTTGATCTTTAGGATCGTTAAAAGTAGCTGTTCTATCATCAATTATTGAGATTATTCCTGTACCATCATTTTTGTTTCAATCAGTGAATACGTAAAATTTAGTATTTTTTATCTCTTCATAGAATTCTTCTTTAACCTTAAATTCCATATCAATGTAACCAGATGTGTTCTTTTTGAATGATACTAATGTTAATTTTTTAGCTTCAGGATCTTCTGGTTTTTTTAATTTACTATCATCTTCTCCTTGTTTTTGTGCAGGATCAGCGCCGTTTTGTTCAGTATTTTCAGTTTGACCTTTTTTATCATCATCTTCAACTTTTGCTGATTCATTGTCGTTTTTTGGTTTTTCTTGATCAGGATTTTGATTTTCTGATGCTGGTGGTGTTACTTTATCTTTCTGATCAGGTTGATCAGCTTGCTCACCAGATCCTTCGTTTTGTTTTTTTGTATTTGGTTCTGGTTGATCTTTATTCTCAGTTTCTTTACCAGATCCATCTGTTGAATCAGGTGCTTCTGTATTGCCTTGTTGAGCTTTGTCAGCATCATTCTTCTTTTCAGAATCGGTGTTAGTGCCAGAACCTACATCCGGTTTATTTTGTTCGTTTTTTCCATCTTGTTTAGAATCAGTACCAGCACCTGAATTATTAGGATTTTTAGGTTGAGTTTGGTTAGTTTGATCAGTCCCTTTAGGGTCTTTTTGAGTTGATGAACCAGGATTAGATGGATTAGGATCTTCTTGTTTAGTTCCTGATTCTCGATTACTTGCACCTGGTGTAGTATTAGTTGAGCCACCTGTTGGATTAGTTGTACCACCAGTTCCTGAACCTTGCCCACTTGGATTTGTAGTGTTACCACTACCTGGATTTAAAGACTCATTACCACCTGTTTGTGGTGGGTTTTGAGCACCTTGAGAAGGTTTA
>NZ_JFDP01000091.1 GCF_000731915.1 Ureaplasma diversum NCTC 246 | reverse complement strand
ACTACAATGTTTAGAAGTTAATAATAGATTGAGTTTTTAGATTTATTACTCTTTGTTTGAATCAAATGATAAAAGAAGATCTCTATAGTATTCGTATTGTTTTTGGCGAAGTTCAATTTCTTTAGGCAGACCTTGAGTAATATCGTTTGTTATTGTATTGAATTGATCAAGGATTGAAACGATGTGCTTTTGAACTGCTAGGGGTGGGATTGGGATTTGAATATCGTATATTCTATCTCTTGAAATACTGTATGGGATTGCACTTCTATTTGATATTGAGTATAAATAATCTTGATTATTTACCAAGAAATAATACAAATACTTTTTATCAACATTATCAATCGGGTTCACACAAAAACAAACATCGTTTGCTCAAAATTTTTCATTTTGCCAATTCACATATCCTGCCATACCATATTGTGCGATGGTAATTGTATTTTCTTCTCGATTATATTTATTTAAATATCCCATATAACCAGTTCCCCCAGAAACTACAGGATATAAACCATCACTAAGTAAATCCTTCTTTGTAACGCGAGTTCCACGAATAATTTTGCAAATATCCCTTAATTGCTTAAATTCTAATTCAGCATTTTCCCCACAAAGTTCTAGTCTCTTCTTAGTTAAATATTCATCACTAAGAAGAAAGTTTCTGTAGTAGTTATATTGTTTAGTTCTTAATAGTAATTCATTTTGTAATTCGGTAACATATTTTGTTAATTTATCAAGTATTTCGGCAAC
>NZ_JFDP01000090.1 GCF_000731915.1 Ureaplasma diversum NCTC 246 | reverse complement strand
ATTTAGTGCTATCTAGTTGTTATTCTTTTAATTCATATATAAATAGTCAAAAAAGAGATGCTAATCTAACTATTACATATAGTAATGTAGATAAAGAACAAACAAATAACAGAATACCATCAAGTATTAGTAAACAAGAATTTAAGAAATTCTTTATTTTAGGTTATAGTATTAAAGATAAGAATGATAAATCAAATAGAAGAGTAACTAATAGACCTGTTCATTTAATTGATCAAAGTGATTATGAAATAGTTGAATTAATTCCAGATAATAAGTATGGTAAGCTTGAAGCTAAGATAAGGATCAAACAGTTCAATGGCATTTTTAATGTTGTAATTCAATACAATTTATTAAATCAACAAACAGTTAACTTAAATCAAAAACTTAAAAACAAAACAGAAGCAACCTATACATTAGAGCAAGCAAGAACGCTTGCACTTAATGATCCTGATGCTTATATTAGAAACAATAAATATTATCAAGAACTAAAAGCTCATGCTATTAACTATTTTAACTCTAATCAAGTTAATCAGTATTGATCACAAACTTATACTAATCGAATTGGATATGGATCTGATTTAGCTCAATCTAATAGTCAACGAGTTAATGATTTTAATAAAGTAGCTTATGATGAACAAAATGTTTTTCATATCCAAAATCCTAAGATTTTAGATAAAGAAATTAAAACAGTTAAAGAATATGTCCCTAAGGGTTCAAATAATACATATTGAATTGATCGAGCATTAATTCATGAATTAATTAAAATTAATCCTTATGGATATTTACCAACAGCTTTTGCTCAATTTATTAATACTATTAAAAAAGAAGAATATTATAAATTTATAAATATTACAAATGATAAGAAAACAATCATTAATAATAGTAAAGATAAACTAAATGAAATTGAAATAGTAGAAATTTTATACAGAATGACTGATCGCCATGGTGAATTAGAATTCATCATTAAAATCAAAGACTTAAAAACAAATCAATTTGTACATTTAAGTGAAGAATTTAATACTACTAATTCAAGCTTAAAACGAAATGAAGACTATTGAAAATTCATTTATGATCGATCAATCTCAATCAATTTCTTATCAACTAAAGATGGGAAAGAAGCTCATATTAATTCAGGAACTGGATGAATTGTTGATCGAATCAAAGATGATTCAATTGATCCTGATTATGTTAAAGTACTTGTTGCTACTAATTTACATGTTCTATCATTTAGTAATTTTACAAAAACTAAAAAAGAAGATGAAAGAACAAGATGGTTTAGTAAAGAAGAGTATGAACAATATTTGAAAAAGAATAAGTACCAATTAGTATCTGATACTTATTTAGATAAAGAACGATATAAATATGTTCTATGATCAACAGCTGCTTATAAACCAGATATTTCTAATTTTTATAGTTCTTTAGCTGGGGTAAGTTCAGCAAGTCTTGCTAAAGTTTATAATCTTAATCAAGACAATTGATTAGATCGAACTTGATTTATTCCAAGTATTCAAGCAAATGGAGTAATAACAAACGATAATTTAGCAACCTATATTAAAACTAAAAACGGAATTAAAACATTAGCTAATGGGACAATGGATTTAATAATCGTTCCGATGCTTCTTAAAAAAGAAGATATTAAGAAACGATTACCTGCTTATTATGATGTACTTGATACTAAAAATGAAGCTGATTGATATATTGGTTTAGGAAATAATAAACCATATCTTCCTCAGCTTCAAACCTTTAGAGCTGGATATCCAGGAGATCATCGATTTAGTTCAAATGCTTTAACTTTCTTTATGGGTTCAAAAGCTTATGGTGGATTAGTCCAAGGGTTTGATCGAGAAATCACAAGTGGAACAATCATTGATTATTTAGGTGTAAAGAAGATCAATAATAAAGATGGTGTAGCTGATTTAAATAATACTTATTTACATAAAATGTTTAATGTTGGAAGTCGATTAATTAGTTCTGAAGAGATTGGGCAATTAGGAGCAGGTTCTAGTGGTTCATTAGTAATTGATGCCCGATTTAATCCAATTGGGATCCACTTTGCTTCATTACTATCAAAAAGTTATGGAACTGAAAATAATACACAAATTGCTAATTTATTTGTAGCTCAATCTCCTGATTTAATAGGTGATGTTAACTTAGGTGTTGCTTTAAGAAATAAGCTAAAAAAGGATCGAATTTATACATATAAAATCAATCCTAAAACTGAATAAGATTAAAAAATAAACTAATTTATTAAGGGATAGATAAACAAAAAACCACTTCAAAGGGGAGTGGTTTTTTTGTGTTGTTGATTATTGGAATTCTACTGGTTCTTTAAGCAAGTTAGTTTTATTAGGGTCGTTTTCTAATCAAATTCTTGTCACTATATATGTTCTACCATCTGCTACAAGTGGTTGAAATGGTGTAGTTAGAAAAGTAACATTATTGCCACTTCTTCCTCTTTCAATAGTTGGTGTTTGCCCACCTTTTGTATAGTCTTCATAATAGTTAATAGTATCTTTAACTTCTACTCTGTATCCGAAATATTGGTTTTTGATTTTGTCAAATGTAGTAGTATCAGTTGTTAGTTGGAAGTATAAATAACCCTTGTATTTTGGATCTCTAATTACCTTAAGATTAGTTAACTTGCCAGAAGTTGTTGCTGCTATTTGTTTTGCTTCTGTTTCTTTTGCTTCTTTATTTTTTGCATTTTTAGCATTTGCTTTTTCTAGAACTTTTTCTAGCTCAGCAGCCATAGAAACATCAGTAATTGCTTCTAATTCCTTATTGAATCCATCTTTTTCATCTTGGGGTAAATAACCAAGTTTTTTAATGTCTTCCTTTATTTTATTCTTTTTAGCATCAAATTCATCTTTTTGCTTTTTAGCTGCATCTTCTTCCATTTTTTTCTTATCTTCAGCTTGTGAACCTATTTCAGATTCTGTTTGATCAGTTTGTTTGCTAGTACCATCAGCCATTCCGCCATTACCCGGTTCAGAATCACTTTGATCTTTTCTTGTACCACCAGTTTGAGGATCTGATTCTGAATTCATCTGATTGTCTTTTCCATCTTTTTTCTTAGTTTCATCTGCTTGTTGATCAGTTTCGCCGTTTTTTCCTGCACTTGAACCATCTTGGTCTTTTTCATTAGATTCTTTAGGAGCAACTTCGGTTGAACCAGGTGTTTCTGTACTACCTGGTGTAGTTGTTTTTCCATCAGTTTTTTCAGTCTCAGGGCTAGTAACAGAACCTAGACTTGGTTTATTTCCATCAGTTTTTCCTTCACCTTTTGAATTAGTGTCGCCACCTAAATTATTAGGATTTTCAGGTTGAGTTTGATTATTTGGATTAGTTGTCTTAGGATCTTCTTGTTTAGTTCCTGATTCTGGATTATTTGCTCCTGGGTTTGTATTAGTTGAGCCTGTTGATGGATTAGTTGTATTGTTTTTAGAACCTTGTTTACTTGGGTTTGTAGTGCTACCACTTCCGGGATTAGCATTTGTTGTTCCACCACTATTTGAACCTTGACCAGTTGGAGTTGTTGTATTACCACTTCCTGGGTTTGTAGATTGAGTTCCACCTGATTGAGATGGGTTTTGAGTACCTTGAGAAGGTTTGCTTGGTTTTGCCTTTGTTGGTGCACAAGCTGCAACTACTCCAATAACACTAACCCCTGCCATAATAGCACCAACTGCTAGAGTTAATGCTTTTTTGTTTTTGAATTTAC
>NZ_JFDP01000089.1 GCF_000731915.1 Ureaplasma diversum NCTC 246 | reverse complement strand
AAACTAGTCTTGCTGCCTTATCTTTTCATTTTAATAAGTTATTAAGTTGCAGTTTGAATTCATTATAGAAGTATTCAATAATTTTTGCATTGGCTGATAGTTTGATATCAGATAGTTTAGTAAAAACAGATAAGTCTTGTTGATCATTAGTAATTTGGCGTTCAACAGGATTAGAGTTGTTATTATCATAAATAAGTGCTTTTTTGATGATATATTCATTATTATCTTCTAAGTTTTCAAAAGCAACTAAAACTGATCCATCATTAGCTATTTTTGTTTTATTTGAAGTAATTAAAACATCTTGATCATCAACTTTTTGGAGCTGAATTTGAACATACTTATTTATATATGATGAGTCTAATTTAAAGTTTAGAGCATACTTACTATCAACAAGTTTCAAATTCTTATCTATGTTATTTAATAAGATTTGTATTGGTTTTGCTGGTTTTAGTGCTACAAGTGGTCGAGTTTGTTTAACTACTGTAGGATCAGTTATCTTTATGTTTTCTTCAAGTAATGATTTTTTAGGAGTACTTTTTGTAGATGGGTTTTTATTTTCATTTGTACAAGAAGCTACTAATAAAGGAATAGAGATAGATGAAGCAACTGCCCCAATCAAAATAGCTTGTTTGATTATTCTTTTTCTTTTCATAAAAATTGATTTCATCCATTTCTATTAGTAATCATTTATTGATCGATTACTAAATTAGTGTAGTAACAAAAAACAATTTATAGAATTCTTTCTGTTTAAAGTTATTATAACACGACTATAAATTTAAGTATTTTATGCATATAAATGACTAAACCGATTATGAATGATTAAGAATGATAATTTTCTTCAATCTTTCTATTAGAAAAATATCTTTATAAAAGAAAAACACAACTATGACTAAACATAATTGTGTTTAATAAATATTGTTTTATTTAATCTTTTTTAGTAAACAGTTACTTTAACTGTATCAGATGCAAGTTGAGAACCATTTGGTTTAATTCTAACTTGATAAGTTCCTGATGATAAATTACTTAATTTAGTAGTAGTTATTTCTTTTCAATCAGCTGTGCCATCTAATCGGTATTGCATAGTGTTATCAACGCCAATAATTTGTTTATTGTAATATTTAACTTCTCTATCTAGATCTCTACCTTTAGTTAATTTGATATGTTGGATCTTAGAAGCAGAATGTTTAGCATCTGGTTTTCTACGAACATAGATGTCTATTGTACCAACATCATTAAATGGAATACTATTTCCTTGTATATCTTTTCAGTCTCCAATAGTAGTTCGATATTGCATATTTGAATCTACATTAGTTAATACTCCAGATGAATTTGTATCAGCAATAAACTTAGCTTCAGGGGTTGGTTGTTGTTTTACATCAAAACTTACTTCAGAAGTACTTGGTTTGAATTGGTATCCAATTTTAAAGACATCAATCTTAATATTATTTTTTCCATTAGGGATATCGAAATTTGTTAAGTAAACTAAATATCCATCATTAGTTTTTTCTAATCTATCAATGAATGCATTTTGAACTTCAATGTTTTCTAAGCCAAATTCAACTTCACCATTGGTTTGGATTTTAATGATATAAGAACTCTTGTCATTTGTTGTTGGTGAAATAGTTAAATCAACTTTTTTAGAATCAACATTTTTAATTTGATCTTCTAATAAATATCAGAAATATTTAAAGTTGTAATTTCAATCAACTTTTCTACCAACATTAGGTTTGTATCTAGTACCTGTAAGATCTTTGATGGCTTTTTCTAATATTTCTTCATTTTTAAATTTTCAAGGTGTATTAACTAAAAATCAAGTTCTTTTAGGCTCTTTTGTGAAAGTTTTATGTATAACCCTTCTAACTCCAATTTCATCAACCACAAAGTTGTCCATCTTTGAAGCACGATATTTTGTCCCCATTGTATCTAAATTAGGATTAGTGTATTTTCTAGGCGATCTGAAATCATCATCTAAAATTAAAAAATAATTATAAATAGTTTTTTGTTTACCATTTCTTGTTCAACGTTTTGATCTTACCCCTCAAGTAGTATCCACATGGTATCATTTACCTTCAATTTCAACTAGATTTCAAATGTGGTTCTCATATGTGTTTCTAGCAATTAAAACAGGTCCAACAATTAATTTAGATGGTATACCAAGTTCATCAAGTAACATCTTATAACCTTTAGCGTACCCAGAACATACACATCTCTTTTCAACAAGTGATGAATATGCAGTTTGGTCATCAACTAAATTACCACGCTCAACATATTCTACATTTTGAGTCATTCACTCATATGCTTTTAATGCTTTTTGGTAATCTGATAAATCGTGTCATTCTTCTGTGATCTTTTTAGCAGCTTCTTTTGCTTTTCGAGTTTCAATTTCATTTTCTGTTTCAGAATTAGAAAAAACTCTAACTATAGCTTTATATAAATATCCTTGATATTCTGCTCAAACTTCTGATTTACCTTGTTCACCATCATACTTAAGTCCTGAGACAGTTCCATCGTCTTTAAGTGAAATGATTGCTCCATTCCAAGTTGATCCACTCTTATAAACTTCACTTTCTGGGTATCGGGTTCTTACATATCATTTAACGCCTGAAACTGGTTGATTATCCTTATCTAATAACTCTAATTTAAAGGGATCAGAACCATCTCCAAGCACTTCTACATAATCATTTTTAAGTTTAAAATCAGAATGTGTATAGTAATTTGGTGCTAATTGGTCAATCCCTAAAATACGATCTCTTATTTGTTGTTCAGCTAATGCAGCAGGTTGAACTGGTTGATCGATTTGTTTAGGATAGAAGCTATCATCAACATGTTTAAGCGGTTGTTCTTCTTTAGTACTTGAATCAAAAGGAGATTGTATTTCTTCTTTTGGTTGGTTTGATGAACTATCAACTAATGGGTTAGTAGATTGATTCTTTGTTTCATCTTCTTTTTTATTATCTACTGAATTAGAGCTACTTGAATTATTTGGAGAAGGTTGAGAGTTATTTGAACCAACAACACTTTTATCATCTGGTTTTTTATTAACTTGATCAGATGGTTCAGTAGGTTTTTGTTTATTCCCTGTTGCAGGACTACTACTTTGATTATTTAAAACACTTGGTTTATTTTCTTGTTTCTTCTCACTAATCTTAGTTTTATCTGTTTCTTTAAATAGTTGACTATTCTTCTTTTTAGAATTTGAATTATCTCTTTCATCAAGCTCTTCTAAAAGAGAGTGTTTTTGATTAACACCTTGTTTATCTTCATTTTTACAACTTGCTACAAAACCAATAATAGGTAATAAACCTACTCCTATTAATAAACTAGAAATGATAATTTTCTTCTTTGTTTTCATAACCACTAACTCCTTTAGTAGGAATTTGATTCTAATTCATTTAGTTAATAAATAAAATTAACTTACATAGCATAATATTTTTAAAAATGAACAAGAATTGTAAATTTATATATAAATTTTATAACAAAATAACATTCTCTTCGCTTTTTTAGTATTGGTTGGCTAACTTTTAAAACAATATTTCAATAAATATGTTTAATTAATTCAAACTTAAAGCAAAACAAAAAACCAGAGCAATCTCTGGTTCTTGTTCTAAATAATCGATTTAATCTTTAATTGTTGCTTTAAAAGCAAATGTGCCATTGTTTGTATTATGTTTACACTCAATATTTAAAACTACAAATGTTCCCTTTTCTGAGTTAGCTAATTTATTTTGAATATCTTTATTTTGTTTAAAAATAGCATTTGAAATAATACTTACTAAATCATCTTCTAAAGCAATGATTAAAGCTCTTGCTCCCATATTATCATCAGAATTATTGATTACAAATTGATAATAATGTTCAATATTATCATCAAATTCTAATTTGATAGATTTCTTATCAAGTAAGAACTTTTTAATCTTTTCAATTTTAGATTTAATAATATCAAGCTTAATAGTAGGATCAACAATTCGATTAAAAGGAACAATGTTTGATTTACCAATACGGTTAAGTATTTCTGGTCTATTTAGTTTTTCTTTAAAGTGTTTGTCAACTTCGTTTTTAAAATGTTCTATTATTTTTTCATTAGTACCATCTTTTGGCATTGTGCTTGCACCGATGTTTGATGTAAAGATGATGAATGTTTCTGAGAAATCAACAAGTTCTCCTTTAGATGATGTTAGTCGACCATCTTCTAAAATTTGTAAAAATTTATCAAAGATTTTTTGATGAGCTTTTTCAATTTCATCAAATAAGACAATTGAAAATGGTTTTTCAATAACTGCGTTTGTTAATGTACCACCAGCTTCATAACCAACATAACCAGGAGGTGCTCCTAATAGTTTTTGGTCTGATTCTTCATGGTTGTACTCTGACATATCAAATCTTATGATTTGATTTGCATCTTTAAAAACAAATTCAGATAAAGCTTTAACACTTTCAGTCTTACCAACACCAGTTGGTCCTGCTAAAAATAAGATTCCTTTAGGTTTGGAATTATTAGCAACTTCTGAACTTTGTAAAATACCTTGTAGTCCAACATTGCTTCTAATTAAAGTTTCTTTAATTTTCTTACCAACATGTTCTTGACCTTTAACACGACTATTAAAGATTTCAGTGAATTTAGCTAAACTATCATCGTTTATTTTTTCTCATTCAGAATCTTTCTTTTCAAAGAAACAAAGACGATAAAGTTCTTTAAAATCCTTAATTTCATATGGTCATCGATCTGCAAAATCCTTAAGTTGAAGCAATTCTCTAAAGGTTAAACCATTAGTTATTGATGCAGCTGTATTAATTTCTTTTTGTGTTTCTAATTTAGTAATTAGTTTTGAAAATGTTGATCCTCTTAATTTAAAGAATGCTTCTCGTTCAACTAATGATGGGGTTGGAATATTAAGTGTGCTAACTTCTCGATTGTTAGCAAATAAAATCGAATTAAACATTTGTTCATTTTTAACTATTAAAATTAATTTCAAATTAGACGGCTTAAAACTGTGTGTAATTGAACTAATCTCATTTGTTAATAAATCAATGATTGAATTTATTTGCGTTAAATCAAAACCTTGGTTTTTTTCACTTAAAAATAAATCAGCTAAATCTAAAATAAAAAGTGTTCTTTTTGTATAATATGGATCACTAATTTTTTCAATAATTAATTGTTTTAAACGCTCAACAATTAAAACACTATCATTGTTCATTGACCCTACATTAAAATCTGATAGTGATAAACTTGATTGTTCATACCCATCATCAGTTTCAGATTCATCAATCTGATTTTGTTTGATTTTTTTAACTCTAATATTACCATGAACAACATCAGCATCCTCTTGTCAGTTTGAGTTATAAAGGAAGATCTCATTAAACCTAAAATTGGGATCTTGATATAAAAAGTGCATTAAATATTGATTAAAAGTAAGAATATCTTTTGATTCAAAATCAATTAATGAATCTAAATAAGTCTGTTTACTAAGTTTATTATTAATATCATCTTCTTTTGCTGGTTTTTTAATATTTAAATCTAAGATCTTAGGAATAACAAAATCAGATGTATTGCCTTTAATAATTAAAATATTCTTATTTAAAAGCCTTATTTTTAATTGGTCAACAATTGTAGCTTTAAAACTCATTATTTACCTCATTGTTTAATCTTTTCTTTAGCTTTATATTTTGGTTTAGATGCAACAAACTCTCTTATGATGTTTTGTTTAAGAACTTTCATTTTTGAATGGTTTTCAATATAAGCTAGCATTTCTTTTGCTGTTTTAGTGCAAACATGAGAAGCATAATCACCAATCTTATATGAAACAGTGTTATCAGCTGAAACTGTGAATTCAATTTGCTCCCCTATCTTATTTTCAAAAATATAATAAGAAGCTAACCCCTTACTTTCAAGTATTACTCTTTGTCCTTGAAATTGATATTGTTTATTTTTAACTAAGAAATCAGCAAATGGTTTAATGATTTGATTATTATTGATTAATTTTTTAATTTGTTCTTTATACCATAATTCATAATCAGTAATATCTTTTTTAGTTGTTACTTGATGGATGCGAGATAAGAAGTATGATTGAACATTTTGGTCATCGTGTTGATAGATGTGTTTATAGTACTTTTCTTTAAAAACCTTTAGTTCAGATGGATCAGCTTTTATACTTACTAGTTCATTAATTAAATCACTTAATACAGTTTCATTAACTTCTAAATTATTTTCATAAATTCGCTCTAATGCTTTAGTAGCAATTTGTCCATATTCATAAACATAATATTCAAAATTATTAATAGAAGATTCTGTTTTTGTAGTGTAATCAATTGCTTGAATAACATTTAAAGTTAATTTTTCAATCTTATCATATTGTGTTCTAAAAAACCCTTTCTCAGAGTATTGCATTGCTTCATAACTTCCTGATAAAAACTGTACACTTTCAACAATTGAATCTTTGATATTTTTTAATTCAATAATTGATTTTTTAAGAAGTTCATTGTTTAGGTATTTATTAGAATCAATAGCATTTTGGATAATTTTAATATTTTCATCACAAATGTTATGTAATTGCTCTTTTTCTAGTTCATCTAAATTAAGTGTTATTGTAGCAAGATGACTCATTACTTATTACCTTTGTTTTTAAAATTGTTAATATATCTATCAATTGCTTTTAGTTCTTCATTATCTTTTATATGTTCTTTATCATCTTTATTCTTGTTTTTATGAAGATTATGAGCAAAATTATTAGATAAATAAGAGTAGTAATCAGCAAGTTGTTTATCCTTTTTTCTTAAAGTTTTAGATCAGTTGTTAACTTTTTGATCATCAGTTTTATTAGCAAATTCTTTAGCTAGATCTTCAAGTTGATTTCTTAACTTCATTGCTAGGGGTAAATTTGTTTCTTTTATAAAACCAATATTCTCATTTAATTGCTCATTAGATTGTTCTAAGAACTTATTGATATAATCAATGTAAATATATGCTTTTTTATTTGAAACAATTGTAATTTCTTTTATTGAATCGAAAAATGATAAAAGTTCTGAATAAATATTTTGATTTAAATTATTTGCTTTTATTTCTTGAATTCTAGCTTCAATTGAAGCTTTAAGTTTTTCAAATTTTTCATTTATCATCTTATTAGTCTTAGTTCAAAACTCAGTTTTAAAAACAGGATGATTATTGTATTGACCAATTCATGAATCAAAGTTATAAGCAAAAATCTCAATTATTAAATCTTTATTTTCTGCATCATAAAAGTTAAAAATATTCATATTGTTACTTCTTTCAACAATTTCATCTCTTAACTCTTTTTGATCTTTAGTAAGAATTTGATTAACAAAAACTGAATAATCTTTAATATCATTAATTTGATTAAAGATATTAATAAATACATCTTCATTATATAAAACTTTAATTTGTTCAACTCAGTCTTTAAAAGCAACTTTAATTAATTCTTTAACATCAATTAAAATATCTAATGATTCAATGCTTTGAATTTCTTTTGTTAAAAATAGTTTAATCTGTTCAGATAAATCAACTTTTTCTAAGAAGGCTTGATCATATAAATCGCTTTTATTATATATTTGTTTTACAATGCTTAAGTATTCATCTTCACTAATTTCAAAAGGAATAATTAGTTGATTATACTCATTATTAAATTTGTGTTCTTCAATATATAAATTACAATTAAATTTATATAAATTAAATAGTTTCTTTTTGTAAATAATGTAATCTAAAAATGGTTCAAATTCAACTTTATTTGTTCATTTAAATAAATATTCATTATCAAATTTATTCAAATCGAATGGGTTGTTATCTACTACTTTTAAATCAGAAAATTGTTCATTATTTGGGAAAATTTTATTAATTAGTAATGTTGCTGAATTCTCTTGCATTTTATATATTTGTGGTTTTTTAAGTTCTTCAATAAAAACAAGTTGATTTTTTGTTTTCGTTGAAATCTTTATATCAATTTTTTCTTCTTTATATTCTAAACCGGTTGAATAAATTGATTCGAAAAAAGCTATTAATAATCCAGGAGTTTTATCTCTTTTGATGTCTACAACTATTCTATTTTTTGATCGTTCAATATCTTCTTCAGCTTTTGCTATTTTTTGTTCTAATTCTTCATTAATATCTGTGTTACGGTACCAATCAATAAAAGTTTTTTTATCTATATTTTGTTCATTAAAATATTCTGTATACTCTTCTGATAAAAATTTAGGTCTTAAATAAAATACATTATTTTTTTCGGTAGGATTTGAATCTAATAAATAAAATTTATTATGAGATATATAACTTTCGATTTTGGGGTGGATCTTTATCTTTTTAACTTCGTATTCAAGTAAATCTTTATCTTCTAAATCTTTATAAGAACCATTTAGACTAATTACATTTAGACCAATTAAATCTCTAACTATTTTTAATCAAAATGATCTAATTAAAAGATCATTACGGATATTGAAAATATCCTTAAATATTTGTTTTAATGTAAAATATTGTTCCTTTTCATTAGATAGTTCATATAAACCAACAATGAATGTAGCATGATAAAAATCCATTGCTTTTAATTCTTGAACTTTGAAGTTTATTTTCTTTTCAATTATCGGAAAATGAAATCTTAATAGTATGTCTTTATTCATTGCTTTCGTCCTCATAAATATCTCTAGAATCTATATATTCTCTATCAAGCTTATATTTGTAGTGATTAATATATTTAATTAAACTGTTTGGGGCATTTTTTCAGCCTCTAGGTTCTAAATATTCTTCAAAACTACCAAAGATAATCAATATATTCTTTGTTCTAGAGAACGCAACATTAAGTCTGTTAACATCATTTAAGAAATCAATGTTTTTATCCCGGCCTTGGTTATTAATTGACTTCTTAGTTCTTATTAGATCTACTAAAATAATTTCACACTCTCGACCTTGGAAGTTGTCAATTGTATCAACAACAATTTTTCGTTTATTACCTAGATATTTTTTATGAATATCAGGATCGATTTCTTTAATTAGTTTTTTGATTAATGTTGCTTGGTTTCGACTTAAACAGATAATACCAATATGAGCAAAATCACTATCTTTTTCTAAAAGTTTTTCAATCTTTTTATCTTTAAGAATTAGCTTCAATGATTTAATGATAACAAGTGCATTATATTGATTAATTTTTGCTTCATTTTTCTTTTGAGTATTGAAATCTTTGATGAATTCAGTTTCAATAACTCCATCATCAATTAATTTGTCGTTGTCAAAATTAGTGTCATCATTAATTATGATTTCACCAGCATTTTTGATTGATTCAAAATAATCATCAGATAGTTTGTGCGTTGATACTAAATTAAGTTTATTCTCAAAGTATTTAAATGAATATTCTTTAAAGCATTTATCATTTTTAGCTGTTTCTAAAGGTTGTTCTTTCTCTTCATATAAAATATTAACAAAGCGAGTTATTTCATCTGGGAAACGGTGTTGATGTGTTAAAAACTCATATGAGTATTTTTTACTTTCATTTTCTTGATTTAAAGTGTTAATTGTTTGTTCAAAATATGGAAAATTCAAGATTTCAGCAATTTCTTCTTTGTCTAGTTTTTCATAATCATTTTCCATAATTCCTTCTTTTTCTAACGCTTCATATAAATCATCTGAGAAATTACTTGTTGGTGGTAATTGGTAAGCATCCCCAGCAAGAATGATTTTTTTACAGAATAAAGCACGATTAATTAATTCATATAAATTAGTTTTAGAAGTTTCGTCCATAATTGATACTTCAATTGGATAATCAGTTGTAATATCGATTAATTCATTTTTATGTTCAATTTGTGTGCTTGATGTTGTAGTTAATCCAAATAAATTGATTAATTGATTATCCACTAAAACATCTAGTAATAAACTATCATTATTATCTAAAACAGGGTTTTCGATATCAAAATTTAAGTTAAATTTATTCAACCTTTCATAAACTCTTGCTTTAATTTCATCATTTTTTTGAGATTCTGAATTTGAACTTGATTTTAATTTTTCTAAATCTTTAATATCAGAAATCTTTTCAAATAAACTTTTATCAGTTGCTTTATCAAACCCGTATTTTTCAAAAATTTTCGCTATTTCATCAATAATCCCTAATACTTCATTATATTGAAAATATTCATTTCTTACTTCATCAAGGTTACATTGATTTGTTAAAATTTTTTCAAATACACGTTCAAGCACAAACTTGTTATTAGAATTATCTCTATATCTTATTAAATCATTAATAAAATCTGTATTTGTTTTTTGATTATTTTTTATATTAACTAAATTAGCTTCAGATGATAATGCTTGTTTGTATCTGTGCGGAATTAATTCCTTTGCATACGGATTATTTCTAACTTTATTACCACTTGCAATTTTGTAAGCAAACACATTAGGATCAGTTGGTTCTTTTTTAGCAAAACGATCAAATGCATTATCGATCGCTTCGTGTGTAGATGAAGTTAAAACTACATTCTTGTTTGCTAGATGGTAGTATTCAATTAATGAACAAATAACTTGTGTTTTCCCTGTTCCTGGTGGACCTTGAAGTAAGAATAAAGCATCTGAATAAATAGCTTTTTTAAAGCTATCTTCTTGTTTCTTGTTTAGTTTATTCTTTTGAGTTATTAATTTGATATTTTCATCACTGTCTGCTTTTGAAGCATCAACCTTAAAGGGTTTATATAAAGCTGGAACTAAAAGCGGTTGTTTATAATCCCCATCAAACAAAAAGTTCATTGACACTTTAGAACGCGTAATAATTGCTTTTTCACCAGGACTTAAGTTAGATATTGGATATCTTTTAATAAAGTTTGGATTATTGTAATGTTCCTTATCAAAGTAGCTTTCTACTTCGATGCTTATATCTTTGTTTTTACCTTTAGCTCTAATAGTTAAATTTTCAAGTTTGAAAATATTTAATTTATCTTTTGAAATTCATTCTTTTAAATTATTGATATTTTCGATTTTGTAATCTTTAGCATTGATTGCTTTTACGATTTTAGTTCTTTCATTAGCTATCTCTTTTTGTTTGGAGTTTATATTATTAATCTTTGATTCGATTTCTTTAATTCTTTTGTCAATGATATCTAATTCTTTATTAGCTTGCTTTTTTAATTCATCAATTTTTTTAGGCTTTTGTTTTTCATCAATTTTTTCATCTATTTCTAATTGATATATTTCATTAGATAATCTATTATGTATGTCGTTTTTGCTTTTTTGTTCTTTATCTAAATCATCGTTACATTTTTTAGATTGTTGACTAGCTTCATCATTCTCTTTATCAAGGTCCTTTAATTTCTTTGTTAACTGTTCATTTTCTTTTTTAAGATTATCAACTAAATCATCAAGTGGTTTATCCTTATTGTTTTCTAATTTGCATTTAACATATAAAGAATCCGAAATGTTGTTTTTAGATAAAATATCTGAAAAATATCCTTCAAAAGATTTCTTTTTATCAGTATTTTTTCCAGCTAATAGATATATTTCATTATTTCTTAATTCATGTGTAATAGGTATTTCTGTATCTTCATCGATTTCAAGTTTAAGTGATTCCTTATTAGAAAGATTTAATAAAAATGTATTATGAAGATCTTTGTTATTCTTGTTATCATAAATCTTAGAGAAAGAATGAATATACTTTTTATTTTTTGATAAGTTGATATTATCTTCTTCCTTATCATCTTTATGATTTCGAATTGATTTTATATTAGAAAGAGTTTTTTTATTTTCGTGACGCATAGTAGAAAGGAGACTTTTGCGTCCACAACATTCCATGTAAGTATTACAAGTGAAAATTAATTCATTTATTTTTTTTAATTCTTTGAATTCTTGTAATTTATTGTTATAGTTACAAAATGAAATTCTTTGTAAACTAAAAGAAGAGAACTCACCATCTTGTAAACTGATATCAAATATTAAGGCAACTGTGTTTGCATTAAATGAAACTTTTTCCTTACCCGGACTAAAATGCTTCAAACTAACGTTTTCTAAATCTTTTGTTTGAGCTAAAATACAAAAATTAGTATATTTTTTGAAAGAAGGATTACTTGTTTTTCATTCCAAACGATCTCAAATACTTCTTCCACATCTTTCTAAACCAACTGCAAAGATGTTAAAAATATTGTTTACTTCAAGATTATTTAATAATAAAGAAAAAGCATTCTCACTATGTTCGAGTGAATTTATTGATGAGTCAATCTCTTTTTGAATTAATTCTTGAACTGTTGGATTGCTATTTTTAGCACCTTTTCAACCTTCTATTAGTTGTTTACTTCTTTTTTTAGCATTTTCATTAGAATTGAAAAGGATATATTTTCCAGAACCACAGTCTTCTAAAATGTTTAAATATAACTTGTCCATTACATATACCTTTTTAAGTCGAGATTAAGCTTTTCGAAATAAACTAGTAATTTAGTTATTAACATTTATAAAATAAAAAATTGGCTTTTATTTTTAGATAAAAGCCAAAGATTTTTAGATTATAGTATGTTAAATGAACGTGATTTCTTAGTTTTATACGATTGCACAAAAATCTTGCAATCTCTAAAATATCCTAAGTATCAATTGAAATAAAATTACTCGAATTACAATTCGAAAATTCTTTGCATATATTATAATTTCTTTAATTTGTAAAAAAAAAAAAAAAGCACTATATATTTAAATGTTCCGGTTTTAGGTATTTTTTATATTTTAAAAATTTATGTTTTGTCCCTTTAATTGTTTCTTTATAGCTTTCTAAATTTCTTAGAGAGCAAAAAATACTAACATCATTCCTATTAGTATTTCTAGTTTAAAAATCGTTGCATCTTAAATTATTTAAATAATTTAGAAGTATAAGCTATTACATGCTTTGAAATTAAATCAAACATTCCTGCAACTGATTCATCTTCACTTGTTTTACTTAGTTCACTTAGTTCACAATCAAGCCCATAAACATGAATAGTATACAAACCTTTATATCTAGCATCTTTGTCTTTAAGAATTAATAAATCATCAACTAATGGTTGATATAAATCAGGATTAATATCAGTTAAATCAGCTCTTAATCCATATGAGTTTTTAAATTTAATTCTTTGTTCATTTGCTTTATCTATGATTTGAGCAAAGTTAACTAGTGGTACACCAAACTTATGAGATAGATGGTTTGATGTAATCATTACTGCATATGATTTAGCACTAGAGCTATCAATAATTTTAATTTTAGCTTTAGGGAATTTAGTATTTTCTAATAATTTAGCTTCATCATAGATATGTTGTTTGATATTTAAAACTTTTACATCTTCAATTTGGTGGTATGAATTATCAACAGCTTTAAATAAATGGTAGTTATCATACTCTCTTGATGATTCAACGACTATGTTGTTGCTATCTAAACTTAGTTTAGGAGAGTTAACATAAAACACTCCCATATTTAATACTTTAGCATCATAAATTGTTCGTTCAAAATCAGATAAGTGCATCACTAAATTACGGTTTGTAGAAATCTTATGCTTTAAAGCATAAATTTTAATTTCATACTTGTGATTTTTGTTTGGTGGGAATGGTGCATAATATTGGTTGTGTGCTAATTCTTTGTTGATTTCAACTAATGGGTGAGTTAGATATTGTGAAGCTGTATGTTCACCTTGATATAGGTTTCCTTTATTAAGTTTTGAATCATTAAACTTAATATAAGGTTCAAAGATATTAAGAGCTAATCAATGTACAAAAGGAACGCCCATTGCCCCTGATGCTTCATAGTCAATAATTGAAATAGCATAACTTGCTGCTTGAGCTAGTTTAGTAGGTGATCAAGCCATTTGTGGTGAGAAATAATTTAAACCAATTGATGTTGGTGCAAGATTGTAAAATTGGTCTAAATTTTCAACCTTAATTTGGATTGGACTGTTAATTGGAACAGCATGTAAGAATTTATTATTCATAGCAAAGAAAACCTTGTATATAGATGTTTAAATTATAAAACTATAATATTATAACAAGACTAAAAAAAGTAACCTTATATTAGCTATAAGATTACTTTAGTAAGTGTGTTGGCTAAAAAATCAATATTACTCAGTTCTCTCTTCATTGTTTCTTCTACTGGACAGCCATCGATAGTAACGTTTAGTGTTAGTATTAAAGGCTTTACACATTTTAGAAACACTGTATTGATGTTTAAATTTTTCAATCACTTGCATTTTTTGTTCAAATTCAATTTGGCAAGATCTAAAAATTTCAAGCTCGATATTTAGTTCTTTATTAGCAAGTTCAAGCTGCATGATTTTCTTCTCTAAATCTTTGATACGCTCGTTCTCACTAAGTGCAGTATGCTTCTTGTGTATATTAATTCATTTATAAATAACTGTACGATGAATGTTAGTTAAATTTGCTATTTCAGTGGTGGATTTACCTTGATTGTATAAATCTACGATTGCCATTTTAGTTTCAATATCATAAGTTCTGCGGGTTTGCTTCATTCAAATCTCTCCAAGATAATAAGGTGTTTTATAACTAGCAAGTTAAGAATTTTGCCTATACACTAATAAATATAATAACATATTTTGCAAATACCCCCTTGTGTTGAATCACCAAAAGCAAGACTTTTTCAAAAAATTATTCCAAGATATTTGAACTATTTAATTATACCTTTTGATATATATATATATATATATATGAATAAAAAATATCAGCCAAAAGGCTGATTTTAATTTTTGATTCTATGATTTGAATCAATTGAATATTCCTGAAGCTAAATTAGAGAAAAGAAGTTTAGCTACAAGTTGTTGGACATTAATTGGATTCTCAGAAATTATGTTTTGAATTAATTCCTGGATTGATTTAGATTTATTAAAGTAGTGGTTAGGTTTTTCTAATAATTTATCAACAAAGAATTCAATGATTTTCTTTAAGTTTTCTGGTTTAGCTATTTGATTCTTTGATCTACTTACTAAAAAACTACCTACTCCGCTTGATTGAGAAGCATATTTGTCTAATAATTGTAATGCACGCTCTGGAGTTAAAAATTGCCCTATTAAATTATTAAGAATTAGTTTTAATTTAGACTTGTCTTTAGCAAAAGGACTATCTGTACAAACCTTTTTTAAAATATTAAATATAGTACTTTCGTTTAATAAATTTACTTTTAAGACATCTAATAATAATTTTGATGTAATAACTTGAGTACCAGCTTTTTTATTTTTATCTAAATCTTTACTATCAAATTCATCTTGAATCTTAACAATTGCTTTATCTACAAAATCAGTTTCTAATATTACATATGTCAATATTTCTTTGTTAAGGTTAGCTAACATTTGCTGATCAGTTGATGATCCATTCTTATTAGCACTTAATAATTGTTTAAACTCAGGAACGAGTTGTGGAATTAAATCTAAATGTTCAGATATTCATGATTTAATAAATTCTGCAGCATTACTTTTATCTTTAAAGAATTCTCGAACTTTTCTATCATTTTGTAAATTATTAAATTTAAATAATAATTCATTACTTCTTGAACCTAATACTTTATTAATGATGGTTGCATTAGAAACATTAAAAGCAACTGTTTGCTTAAAGCTATTATTATCTTTACTAAAGTATGCTTGATCTCAAGCATTAACTAATTGTTTAGCTAAGTTAGCATCTTTTTGTGAACTATAATTTTCACCTAAACTAAGTTTTAGTACTAAATCTTGAGCCATTTTCTTATAACCATATTCTGTTGGATGGATATCAAAAATAGCTTTAGCAAATTGATCATTGTTTTGATTTCAATCATCTTCATCATTAACAGCAATGAAGTTAACATTTGTATTTAAAGCTGCTTTTTTAATTGTTTGATTTAAGACAGCTAAAATTTCATTTCCTAGTTTTTTATTTTCTAGTTTAGCAAATTCATTAATGATGTTTTGTAATCTTAGCAATGGCATTGGATAACCAACTAAGTTAATGTTTAGATTTGGATTAATTCTTTTAAGAGCTTTTATTAATTTTTCTAAGTTGTTTTGGATGGTTCTTGAGATTTGAGTTAAATGAGACTTAAGTTGTTCTAAAGCTAATAGCTTTTGTTGTTGAGTTTTTGCACTAAACACCGCTTTTATTAAATTGATGTTCATTGTTTGTGTAAAATCATTAGCACCTAAGGTAATCGTCATTAAATTAGCATCTTTAATAGCATTAACTAATCCACTAAATTGACTTTTATCATAATTTGATGAAATTTTTGAAGTATCGTTTAAATTCAATCCAAAATTTTTAAAATAGGGATCTAATTTATTTTTATATAAAGCTTTTGAATTAGTATCTCTGTCTTTTAATTTTTTAAAGAAATTAGCTTTATGATTTAATCTTGATAAATATGAAGCATCAGCTTCATTTAAAAAATACAATCAGTCATCAACTTTTGAACCAGTTAATCCTAAATTTAAGAAACTACTAACTCTATTAGGTTCAATCGTATTAAAATAGTTTGCTACAAAAGCAGGAAATGATAATCCAGAAATTGATTTATCTTGATTCATCTCACCACGAAGATCAAACCCAACTTCACCATTATATCCCGCTGTTACTGAATCCCCAACCGCTAAATATTTAATTGTTTCATTTGATTTAATTGCAGCATTTTCATAAACTTGTTGGTTTTGAATTTGATCTTGTTTGTTATTTTGTTCATTATCTTGTTGTTTAGGTTCAAATGAACTTGAATTATTAACTTTTTGATTATTTTGATGATTAGTTTGATTAACAGTGATATTCTCTTTTGAAGGATCTTGATTTATTACTTTAGAATCTTGATTTGAAGGTTTAATATCTTCTTGTTTAGGTTCAATCTTGTTATTAACTGATATTTGTTTTCTAGGAGCAATATCTTGTTCAGAATCATCAACTATTTGGTTAATAGTTTGATTAGATGCTTTATTTTGATTAGCTTGTTTTTTAGCTTTTTGATTTTTGTTAACAAACTTTGTTTGTACTCTTTTAGTATTAGAACCAGTTACATTGTTTGTAGTTTCTTGTTTGTTATCTACTTGTTGAACTGGGTTTTGATCAGAAGCAATTTGTGAACAAGCAACTGCAGTTGAACTAATCATTGCAGTTGATAAAACTAATCCACTAATTAATAATCCAACAAATCGTTTTTTGTTTCTTATTTTCATATCTTGCTCCTTTGTTTAATGTATTTTACTAAATACTATTTTATCTTTTCATTTAGATAATTAAAGCTAGCTATTTTTTAATTATAGCATTTGTTTAAATAAGAATAGGAGTTATATTAAACCATAAAAATTAATTAATTTAGTAATTTAGTTAATTTATTAACTAATATTAATAACAAATAAAAATCTAGAAAAGTTATATAGACCTTTCTAGATTTGAATCATAATTTAGTTATTAGTTTGCTTTATCTTCTTTATTTTTTGAATCAACATTTTCATCAGTTACAGTTGCTTCAGTTACATCATCAGCTGAATTTGATGATCCACTTTGTTGTGCTTGAGCTGCAAATTGAGCAGCTTGTTGAAGTAGGTTTTCGATTTCAGTTAATTTCTTTTCTAAATTTTCGTAATCTCCACCATCTTTATACTTAGTTAACTCATCAATTTCTTTTTCAAAATTAGCTTTTTGTTCAGCTGGCATCTTTTCATCGTTTGTAATTTGTTTTAATTGAGAAATTAAACTATCAGCACGGTTAACAAGTTCACGTTCGTGTTTTACTTTAGCATCTTTTTCTTTGTTTTCTTCTGCTTCTTTGATCATTCGATCAATTTCTTCTTGACTTAAACCTTGTGAATCTTTAATAGTGATTGTATTTTCTTTTTGTGTCTTTAAGTCTTTTGCAGTTACTGACATAATACCATTAGCATCGATGTTGAACTTAATTTCAATTTGTGGTACACCACGAGGTGCTGGTTCGATTCCACTTAATTCAAAGTTCCCTAATAATTTATTATCAGCAGCTAATGAACGTTCCCCTTGTACAATTCGTATATCAACAGATGGTTGGTTATCAACAGCTGTTGAGAATACTTGAGATTTAGAAACTGGAATCTTAGTGTTTCTGTTAATTAATGGAGTAGCAACCCCACCCATTGTTTCAATTGATAAAGTTAAAGGAGTAACATCTAATAATAAAATATCATCAATTTCACCTGCAAGTACTCCACCTTGAATTGAAGCACCAATCGCTACAACTTCATCTGGGTTTAATGAACGGTTTGGTTCTTTATTAGTTAATTCTTTTACTAAATCCTGAACAGCTGGAATTCTTGTTGAACCACCAACTAATAATACTTGATCAATTTCATTTAATGATAGTTTAGATTGTTCAATAGCATCTAATACTGGTTTACGACATCTTTCAACTAAGTGTCTTGTTAAATCATTAAAAGTAGCACGGTTTAGTTCTTTTTCAAAGTTTACAGGACTACCACTTTCATCCATTGCAATGAATGGTAATGAAATTGTTGTTGTATTAATTCCTGATAATTCAATCTTCGCTTTTTCTGCAGCATCTTTTAAACGTTGCATTGCCATTTTGTTTTTAGATAAATCTAAGTTGTGTTCTTCAATGATTGATTTTAGTAATCAGTTGATTACAGCTTCATCTCAATCATCCCCACCAAGTTGGTTGTCCCCACTTGTTGCTAATACTTCAAAAGTTCCGTCTGCCATATCTAACACAGATACATCAAACGTTCCTCCACCTAAGTCAAAGACAAGAATTCTTTGTTCTTTATCCATCTTATCAATTCCATAAGCAAGAGCAGCAGCAGTTGGTTCGTTAATAATTCTTTCAACTACTAAACCGGCAATTGTTCCTGCATTCTTAGTTGCTTGACGTTGAGCATCATTAAAGTAAGCAGGTACTGTAATCACAGCTTTTTGAACTTTTTGACCAATTTTCTTTTCAGCATAATCTTTGATGTAAGATAAAATCTTAGCTGAAATTTCTTCAGGTGTATATGCTTTGTTTAGAATTGTAACTTTTTGATCTGTTCCGATTAAACGTTTAACTGATGAAATTGTATTTGGGTTTGTAATTTGTTTACGCTTAGCAGCATCTCCTACTAAAACTTCATCCCCATTAAAAGAGACAACAGATGGAACTGTTCTTTTTCCTTCTGGTGTTTCAATAACAATTGGTTTCTTGTTTTCAATAATAGCAACACAAGAGTTAGTTGTTCCCAAATCAATTCCTAAAATAATTTCTTTAGCCATGTATATATACTCCTTACTAATCAATATCAATTCTTATTATGTTTGCGAATAGAGATAGTAAAAGTATACAATAAAATTTAGCAATTGTCAATTAAGAGTGCTAAAAATTGTTATTTAAATGTAATTAGTGCTAACCCATCATCTAGATCAACAAATTCAACATTAATAGCTATATTAGTTTTTAGATAATCAACTAATGCTTGATTAGCATTTAGTAGTTTTTGTTGGTTTTTAGTTAATTTAGTTAAACTAGATATCTTTTTTAAATAAATATTATCAATTATCATTAATCCATCTCTATTAAGATAATTTAAGTATTGATCAACTAAATCAATCTGTTTTGATTTTGGTCCATCTACTAAAATCACATCAAATTTATATTCACTTCTATAATCAAAACAACTAATATTAATTAATTTGATTCAGTCAAATTGATCACAAAACGATTTAGCTACTAAATGTTTTTCTAAATCTTTTTCTAGTGAATATATTACTTTTAAACTACTACAAAAAGTAGCCATATACAAACAACTAAACCCATAAGCTGTCCCAATTTCTAAATATGATTGATATTGTTTAGAATTAATCATATTAGCTATATATTGAGCACTACTATCTCTAAGTTTTGGAATACTATCAGCTTCACTTTTAGACTTAGCTAATTCTAGTTGTTGGTTTAATAGTTGGTTTTTAATCATTATTAATACTTTCAATTAAATCATTTAATGATCCACTTATTAATAATCTTAATAAGGAATAGAATAGATACTTGTATAATTTAAAGATAATTAATTATAAGCTAAAAGCTATTTAGTTTTAGCTTCTTAGTTGAAGGGAAAAGAATCTGTGCAACATTTAAGTATTAAAAAAGTCGATTCTAAAATCCTAGAACAAATTATTAGTTTACATTCTAAATACTTTATTGACTCAACTAATGAATATGTTAGTTATAGTTTTAAATACAAAACAACATTAATCCAAATATATACTAATAACACATTATATATAAGTTCAGAAGATATTAATTTATGAATTAGTTGAGTCAATAAATATAATCCTAAACTAGCTACTTATTTATCAAACAACTTCTTAAAAAATGAATATATTAAACAACAAGAAGAGATAGATATAGTAAGTGAGCAAGAATTATATAATCAATTTGATGTATTAATTGGATCTGATGAAGTAGGGATTGGAGATTTCTTTGGGGGAATTGTTGTATGTGCAGTTGCTTTAAATAAAGATGAACTAAATAAGTTTAAAGATCTAAACATTAATGATTCTAAAAAAATTAGTGATCAATACATTTTAGAATGTTATGATACTTTAGTTCAAAACACCACTTATTGTATTAAACACTACAGTCCAGTTCAATATAATCAACAAATAGCTAAATATCAAAATATGCACATTCTTAAAACAAGTTTACATATAAATGCAATTAATGAATTAAAAACTAAAATACCTACATCAAATGTTGGGTTAGTATTAGATGCATATTGTTCACAAACTAATTTTAATAAGTATGCAAAAGCAGCTAATCTAAATTCTTTAAACTTTGATGTTTTAGTGCCTAAAGCTGAAAGTTATTATTTATGTGTAAGTATTGCAAGTATGATTGCAAGAGGGTTCTTTTTAAAAGCAATGCTTAGCTTATCAACTAAATTAGGTATTGATTTACCCCTTGGGGCGTGGAATTTAAAGATAAAAAGTGTTGCACACCAAATCATTGATCAAAAAGGGTTTGGTATTTTAGAAAAAATTACTAAGAACCATTTTAAACCATTTCTTGAATTAAAAAAACAAAATGATTCAAATTCTTAAGCATTTTTACTAATTAAGTTAGTGAAAGGAATTTGAAAAAATATGCAAAAATTAAATCATCACTTAAAATTAGAATCGATTGGTGGGGCTGCAAAAGCTAAATCAATGGGTTTATGGGGTGGAATGATTTTGGGCAGTTTGTTTGGTGATAGTGTCTCCAGTATTTTTAATTTAGCTGCTCAAATTGTTTATATGAACAATCCTAATCCACTTTATTCAAAACGCGATTTATTAGATAATCCTGCTCCTAAGATTTATACAAGATTAAATCGTTATCCAACTACATCAAGCTTTAATGTTGGATCCCCATTCTTTTAAATAGTTATGCGGTTGTTAAAACATGAACAAAAACAAATAGCAGGTGGAGCTGCTATGTTTGCAATCTTAGGAGCGGTTGCAATCGGTATTAATGTTTTAGTTGGAATAGTTGCAGGAGCTATTAACATTTATTATGCTGCAAAACAAGCACCAATTAAACCAATGAAAGTTGAAGTAAATAAACCAGTTGTAGAAGAAACAGTAAAATGAAGCATTCTACCATCAGTTAATTTAACCCACCAACTTTATTACCAATCTAATTAGTACTATTACACTAATACAAAGGAATTAGATATGACTAAATACAATTTTAAATCAGCTAATGAAATTAGTTCTAAATATGAACATCTTAAGAAAAAATTACCAATTAATAGTGCTGGGTATGACCCAAAAACTGTTGATGATTTTATTGATAATATCACTATCTTTTTATCTGAACTTGAAGACCAATTAAATAGTGCACAAACTGCTTTAGCTAAATTAGAAACACTACAAAGTGATAATCAAATATTATGATCTAAACTAAAAAGTGTGCGTGATTGTATTCAAAAACTAGGTAAAGGAGAATACGATCCTAAGACATCATTTGTCAACAATAAAACATTACCTAATCTTGATGATATCGAACAAGAGCTTAAGAATGAATATAATTAATGGGATCGATCTTGTTAATTTAACAAGAAATGAATTTAATGATCCAGCTTTTGCTAAAAGAATTATGGTACAGCAAGAGTATGATCATTATTTAGAATTGGTTGATCAAGCAAAAGTTAAGTATGTTGCAAGCACTTTTGCGTGCAAAGAAGCTGTTATGAAAGCTTTTAAACTTACTTATGGTTATAAACAAATATATATTAAAAAAACAGAGCATTGTCGGTTAGTATATTTAAAAGGTATTTATCAGGACAATTTAACTCTATCAATTTCATATGCTGATCAATTTGTAATAGCTAGTTTAGTTGGATTTAATTAAAATTAAAAGCACATTTGTGCTTTTTTATTTGCTTTAGTTATGTCTTTTAGTGTTTTTTATTTAGTCTGTAATAAACTAGATTTATTAATGCAAATTAAGGATTAATTATGCTTAAAAATAAGAAGAGAATAATAAGTGTTGCTTGTTTGCTTACTATTGGTTTAGGATCAACAATAGCAGCCAGTTGTAAAACTGAAATAGCTAAAACTATTGAGAAGCAACAAGAAAATAACCCTGTTTTTGAACTAAAACAAGTTAGTTTAAATAATGATAAATATGATTTAAGTTTCAAAGTAAATAATCTAGATAACAAAACAATTGCTTTAGTTCTACACCCTAAGAACGATAAAAATAATAAGATTATTTCAGATAAAGTAACAGTTAGTAATAATGAAGTTACTATAAGTTTAGCTAACTTATCAAAAGAAGTAGTATATGAGTTAGCTCAAGTCCAAGTTTTTGAAGAAAATAAAGAAGCACAAACTATTAATTTAAACCAACCAATTGATATTAATTTAAACAATAATACTAATAATAAAACATTAACTAATATAGTTAAAAATGATAAAAAATTAGAACCATTTGCTGATAATGTAGTTGTTGGTGATACTAATGGTTTAAATAGTTTATTAAGAAATAAAACAACATTAGTTTATCAAAAAGATAATAGTAATATAGAAACTGATGCTAGTTTATTTACTAAAGAAAATTTGGTTAAGAAATATGGTAGTCAAACATCTTATTTTAGTAATTTAGATAAGAGTGTTGCTAATTTTAACGAGAGTTTACTAATAAGTTCATCTGATAAAGAAGATAAAGAGTTAACTCCAGAAGATGTATCTCTCAATGGTAATCAACTAATTGTTGATTTTAATGATAAATACAATGATAAATCTGTTCAAATCAACTTAAGATCATTAAACCCTGCAGTTAAGACATCTAAAGTATTAACAGCTCAAATAAGCAATAAAAAAGCTACTTTTGATCTAAAAGATTTAGTTAATCTTTCTCATCAATTTATGTTAACAACAATTAAAGTTGATAATCAATACATTGATTTAGAATACAACCCTGAGTATTTAGCAACCCTTAAACCAAGCACTAAACCTGAATTAATCAACTTTAGTTTTTATACAGAAAACAATCAATTATATGGATCAGCTATTTTAAAAACAAACCAAAATGATCTAAACCTATTAAATAAACAATTTGTATTTAATTTTAAACCTAAAGCAGATGAAAATAATGATCATATAACTGTTAAGAAATTAGTAGTTAACTATAAAGATTTATGAAAATTTGCAATTAATAATATCTTTAGTAATGTTTTATATGAACTAAGTTCTATTAAAGTAGTTGAACCTAATTTAACTTCAGCTGAAATCGATGTTAATTTAAATGATCAAGATGTTAAATTTAGTTTTAATCAACAATATCAACAAGCTAATTTAACAAGTTTAATTTCAGAGCAAGAAAACAAAGAAGTTAATTTAGATAGTGCTAATAGATTATTAACTAAAAAACTAAATTTAAATAGTCAAGCCCTAAATGAATTATTATCTAAAACATCAGAGCATAACCAAATTCCTTATTCAAGTTCTAACTTTAATGCATTAGTTAATTATTACTTTGATAAGAAATCAACATCTTCAACAATTTATTCATCAGCTAAAGAAGTAGAACTTATTAAAGATAATAAAGTGCTTGCTTATAATGTTTTAATGGGTAAAGAATTATTATCTAATCAAATTTTTAATATTAATCAATCTAAAAAGATAGCTACTTTAAATAAAGATCTATCTAAATTTACTAATCTTAAAGATCTAGATCCAGAAAATGTAATGTTTAGTTTTGTCTTTGAGTTAGATCCAAACTCTAAACCATTAAATTTAAATACTAGACTTTCTTCATATGAATCAGCTAACTCAAAAGTTAGAATCAATGTCCCTTATGCATTATTACTTAAACAAAAACAACTAAGCAATGTAGATTTTATTTTAGACTATAAAAATGAATCTACTATTATCCAATCATTAATTAGAAAAGAAATTATTAAAAAAGTTCAATTTGCTTTGAAATTAGAAAACAATATTTTAAGTCTAGAAATAAAAGCTAAAGACGCAGAAATTAACAACTCTTTAGCTGCTCATAATTTAGCTTCTAATCAATCTGTATTTGTAAGTAATAGTGATTTTTATGTTCACTATTTAGGTGGTACTAAATTATCATTTAATGAAAAACCAGTTGATGCATTATCACATGGTTTAAATGAAGTTTCTGTTAATCATTATGATTTATCAAAGAATAAGACACCTGATGAGAAAAATTCAACAAAACGTTTATTTGTTGAAGATAACTCAAAAGGAATTCAAGCTGCACGTGAAAGAACTTTTGTACTGAATCAAAACTTCGATGGAACTTGAAATATGATTGGTAAAGTCAAACCAAATGATGATAATGACCATAGATATTATGTAGGTACAAACTGACATATTTGAGATGTTGTTATTAGACGTTTCTATAAACCAACAACTGAATATCAAAAAATTGATTTAGGTGGAGATGTTTTATTAAACACACCTACATTGATTAGTAGAGATGAAACTGATAGAAAACGACCTCTATATACGAATGATAATCCGGATAAATCAAATGTATTTGATATGTATTGGAAACTAAGATATAAGAATCAAAAACCTGCTCAGCCTGATCCTGATGATTGATATAAAGAATCAGAAAGAAATTTATCAAAAGATCCAAATAGTTATAGCGTCCACTTTGATTATGGTGAACATCCAATTACTGTTAAATTAGTTAGAGATTATATCGATCCAATTAATAGACTTCATTATATGAAAGATAATCAAAATGAAGATATTAGTTATAATCGATTTAGAAATGCTCGTTATTACTCTAAACTTGACTTTTCAGTAGCAGAACTTGATGTTAGTTGATTCTTTGTTAATTTTGCTGAACAAGCTAAAAAGAAGCTAGAAGAATATACTTATAAAAATAAGAAACTAACTAAAGAACAAAAAGCTGTTGTTGATTTCATTTTAAACTGAAAAAATCTACCAAGTCTTGAATTAAGTAAGCAACAATACAACTTTACTCCAAGCTCTAATTTAAACTTCTACTTAGCAGCATTCCCTAATGAACAATCTGCTAATGCAGATGCACCTAGAAATGCAAATAGTGATCGCCCAATCCGTCGTTATCGTGAATATTTATTAGCACACCACGTTAATATGCGTTTTGATGTACCATATGACGGAGCATCATTTATACCAATTATGGTTGGTTTCTGAGAAAAGAACACAGATTTAGCAGCAGGTTCTTCTGGAGCTTTTGTATATGATCACGAGGGTAAACTAACTGGAGTAAATGTAGCAGGTGATGGAGATATGATCAATCCATATCGATCAAGAGATTACTTTATGTTAACTGATAACCAACTAACTTCATTCTATGGTAATGAAGATCTAGTTAACCAACAATCTTTCTATCACCATGTTAAACGATTAAGTTGGTTATATCCTAATAAATATCAAGATATATTTGCATCTAAAAAGAACTCTCAATAAGTAATATCTAAATAGTTTATTAATTAAAAATTAGAACACATCATGAATTGGTGTGTTCTAATTTTGGTTATTTAATCGTTATAAATTAAGCTGCAGCCTTCTTATATTTTATTTCAATTTCTTTTGATGCTTGGTTTAATAACTCTATTTTTTTATTATCTTCCATATATCACAAATTTATAAGCTTATATTTACCTTCTGGAGCTCCTGTTGACTCGTTATAGTATTTATACGTTTCAATAACAACTAGCATAGAACCATCGCTTAATTCTTTTCCAATTATAAATGGACCTTTATCACTTGCTGAAAGGCTAGCTGAGTCATCCTCTTCTTCATAAAGCCCTTTATTAAAACCTACTATATCAAGTAGCATTTTGAATTTCTTAGTTTTTATTTTTTCAAATGTTTCTTTAGAAGTTTTGAATTGGAAATTTAGATAATTTCAATCTTTATTAGGTCCGTCTAAACGAATTGAAGCTGAAGTTGGTGTTAGTTTACCTTTTCTTTCATTTTCTTTTTCAGTATATTCTTTAATGATTTCTTCTATTTTTGCTACTTGGTCATTACTATTAATATCATCAATTTTCTTTATTAGAGCTTTTTTATCATCTTCTAATAAATAAACAGAACTAGAAACCTTTGTTTTAGCATCTTGTTTCTTTTTATCTAATGTATCTTGATCAGTTTCTTTTTTATCTGGTTGTTCTTGGTTTTTAGGAGTTGTATCGTTGCCAGCTTCCCCATTGTTTGGACTAGGAGTTTCAGTATCTGTTTCTCCTGGCTTTTGTTTCATTTCACTTTCTTTTGAATCAGGTGTTGGTTGTTTAGTATCTGAGTCTGCCTTTTTACCATTTTCTGAATCTGAACCAGATTGTTGTTTATTTGATTCTCCAGACCCGGCATTTTCATCTGGTTTCTTATTATCATCAGAACCAGAACCTTCTTTTGGTTGCTCATTTTTGCCAGTTCCTGTATTACCATCCCCAGATCCTACTTTTGGTTTATCAGGAGCTTCAGTGCCTACATCATCCTTAGGTTTTTCTGCAGTGCCACCATTAGCATCTGGTTGATCACCTTGCATTTTTTTATCTTCTTGTTTAGTAGAATCCTTACCAGTGCTAGATGATCCTGCTCCATCTTTAGGTGAAGTTTCAGAATTTGTATTAGTTGAGCCTGCTGACGGATTAGTTGTGTTGTTTTTAGAACCTTGTTTACTTGGGCTTGTAGTGCTACCACTTCCTGGGTTTGTAGATTGAGTTCCACCAGATTGT
>NZ_JFDP01000088.1 GCF_000731915.1 Ureaplasma diversum NCTC 246 | reverse complement strand
GGGACTTTCTAGGCAAATGTTCCGGTTAAAAGTGTTTTAAGAGATATAAAAAATCCTCCTTATTTCTTTGTATTCACGCTTATAAATCTCTTCAATTTCTTACCTTTTAATTTCTTCTCCTACTAATCTATTACCTAACTACCCCTACCAAAAACACTCTTCCAACTAACCCTTTATTAGCTAAAACAGCCTAAGCAACTTATCTAAACAACATTACAAATTAATTTAAACCTATCAATTAATTTAGTTTTAGTTAGCTAATTTGTATTATAATTTTTAGATATTTAAATGGAATCATAGTATTAAAAACTTATTATCGAATTAGAATAAGGATTTAGATATGAGTAAATTAAAAACTAAGAAAGCAGTCATTTGAACTGTTGTTGGTTTATTAGTAGCTTCATCAATTATTGGTTTAACTACTGGTCTTGTAATTAGCAAGCAAAACAATAAAAATAACAAAGACAAAGAACTACAAACTAAACAAACCAACTCAAAAATAGCTATTAATGAATTATCTAGTTTAAGTAAAGAAGAAAAAGCTAATTTCATTGAACAACTTGATAAAACAAAAACTATCAATGAAATAGATACTATTTTAACTATAGCTAAAAAATTAGATCAAGACAAAAAAACTGCTAATAATCAAAAACTAACAGAAATACAAACTAAGAAACAATCTATTTTAGATTCAATTAGTCTATTAAAAAACTTAGAACAAGATCAAATCAAAGAGTATCAAAACCAAGCAATAAACACTGATTCTCTTATAGAATTAGATTCTATTTTACAAACAGCTACAAACAAAGATCAAGAAATTAAATTACAAGCATTTAATGACTTTATCAAAGTTAAAATAGATGCCAATCAATATATTTTAAACAACCTTAATAAACCAATTTATATTGATGCTAAAAATGAACTTGAATCAAAAATCAAAGATTTTGATCAACGTTTTGAAGATGAAAGCAACAAAGTTGCAAATAAATATAACGAAGCTAAATCTATTTTAGAAAATGCTATCTTTCATGCTAGTAGAGATGTTAAAAAAGTTGATACAGCTCAACTTGATGAAAACAAACTAGAACTTAAAGAATTAAAATTCCAATATCATAAAGATAATAAGCAAATAGTTAAGAACTTAATTGTAACTATTACTGGTAAAAACCTTGATAAACGATTTAATAATGATCCTAAAGCTGTTTTATTAATTCAAAACTCTAAACAAAATATTAATTATTTCAAAGTTGATTTTCCAATTAATATAGAACATAAGGTGCTTAATAACACCAATGAACAAATTAACTTTGGTGCTAATCTAGATGATAGAAAAAACACTAAAGGAGATGTTGAAATCGATAAGTTAGTTTTAATTTCAGATAATGAATACCATATCATTGATCTTAAAAACAAATCTTTAAAGTTTAATACAGATACTACAGATAAAGATGTAAGTATCTTTGATAGTTAGATTATTGTTATTTAGTGTCTTTTAAATTAATAATACATAAGAAAAACTAATCCTTTAATTGGACTTTGTACCAACTATTTGGATTAGTTTTAATTATTATTTAAACATTAATTAAGATTGAGCTCTTTTAATTCTGTTTTGAAGTAAATCTAAAACTTTCTTACTTTGTTTAGCTATGATCTTTTTAGCGAACTTTTCAACAAATTTATAGTTTATGAATGGTATTTTGTTTTTAATGAAGTTGTATGATTGGTTAGTGATTACTTCAGATAGTTTAGCTGCAACTTGGTTATTATCATCTAATAATAAAATTAAATAAAAAGTTTTAGGAATATTTTCGATGAATGTGTTGTCTAATCTATCAAGAATTTTTTGAACCATTTTTTTAGCAAATGAAGCTTCTTCGTTTTTAGCATCAATTTCTTTATTTGATAATTTTTTATCCGGCTTTTTGAAGTCTAATTTAATATTACCAGTTGAAGAACCTGTTTTAGTATTTTTTAAATCAATATTTAATGATCAGCCACCTCTAATATTTTGGTTAATATTAGTAAATTCTAAATCTTCACTAAATGAAACAAAGTATTTAGCTAAGAAATCTTTAATCATTTTAACAACTTGATTGTATTCATTTAATTTGTTATCTTGGATTGCTTTCTCTTTAGTTATGTTTAAACCAACACGTTTATCAACTTTTTCAATAGCTTCTTTTAAATCTTTTTCGAATCACTGAATAGGAACATAGAAATTGTTAAATTCTTTTTCTAAAACTTCTTTAACTTCTTTCGCTTCAGCTGAGTTTTCAAAAGCAACATTAATATCATCTTTTTCTGGTTTAGTTATTAAATCTTTTTTGAAATCGAAGTTTTGGAATTTCTTTAATTCATTATTAAGGAATTGTTCTCTTTCAAATTGTTTGTTGATTTTAACACCTTTAACATTAACATCAAATTTAATGTAGTCACCCTTCTTGTTAGCAAATTCATTTACTTGATCTACAAATGTTTTTGATGATTGAACAAAAGATTGGTCATCATTTAAACCGTAGGTAACACTATATGTTGTTTTAACAGGAGCTACTTGTTTTTGTTGATTTTGTTGTGTATTATTCGAACCTTTTTCCGGTTTACTTTCTGGTTGTGATTTTTTACATGCAACAGCAACTGCTGCTATTGGTACTGCACAGAAAGCAATCAAAGATAAGATTTTGATAGTTTTTGCTTTCATATTTTATTCCTCTAATCTCGAATAGCAAAATTCTAAAAAAAAAAAAAAAATGTGAAGTAATATAAACAAAGTTTATAAAGCTTTGGGGAATAATTTCTGTAGTTAGTTGAGTTGTCTATTAATCTTGCTAAATATTTTAGTAATAAGCGGGTTCGCTTTGGGTTGTTGAGAATAAAAAACCAAACCTATTAGGTTTGCTAAACGTTTTATTAGCTATGAATGCTTTAAAAAAGTTTATTCTCCTTCAAGAAGTTTGGAATAGTTTTTGCTAAAATAGTATCGGCGATTTTTTGTGGATCATTAGCATAAAATTCTCTACTCTGTAGTGCTCAATACGCTCTTCAAATTGTCTTAGTTACCATTTTAACCATTAATAAATTTTTTGAATTTTTATAATCAGGACCAAAAAAACTAGTCATTAACTTATCATCGTCTTCGGTTTTAAACAATTTTTTGAAATCAACCTCAAAAACATCTTCTGGTTTAACAGCGCCTGTGTCCTGATAAAAACCATGCTGTATTTGTTCGTCGGTGATTTGTTTATCTTTTTCCATTTTTAGCATTCATTCAAGTATTTTTTTAGTTCCATCGATAACTTCTTCACGTGTAAGTCTTCTTTCTTCTGGAGCTTTTTGTTCTTGATCAGCCTGATCACCTTGCATTTTTTCTTCTAGCATCGGGCTTGAATTTTCACCGTCTTGTTTACTATTAGATTGTCCAGAATCCTTAGAATCTTTTTCGTTCTTTTCTTGCATTCCTTCTTGCTTTTCTTCTGGTTTCTTATCTTGCTCAGAAGCGTTAGGTTCTGGGGTTTTTACTTCAGGAGTTGATTCTTCTTTTTTAGTTTCAGGAGCTTTTGGAGTTCCTTGTTCTTTTTGATTTGAGCCAGTTTCAGGTTTTTGATCTTTTTGATCTTTTTTATCATCTGGGTTTAGATTAATTTGTGGTTTGATTGGCTCTTCTGAAGAATCCTTCTCAACCTTAGGAGTTAGTTGTTGATTATTCTTTTCTAAGTTTTGGTTATTATCTTGTTTAGGTTGATTAGTTTGATTTTTAGATACATCACTATTTGTTTTCTTATTTGCTTCAACAGTGACATTCTTGTTTTTGTTTTCAACCTTTTTAACAGGCGTATTTTTGTTATCATTACAACTAGCTAAAATAGCAGTTGCCCCAATTGTAGCAACCATACCTAATGATAATAAAACAACTAGTTTTTTATTTTTAAATTTATGTTTAATCATTTTTATACCTCTTTGTTTATTAACAAGGTAATTCCATATTTATTTAAAACTAATGAGTGTAATTACTCTAAATAACAATGCAATATTATAACAAGAATTTGATTTTAATGTATTTTTGATGAATACAAATTTATAAATCACATTATTTATTAGTAGTTTAAAGATGAACTTCTGTTATTAAAGAATGGGAAGAAATCGTCTAATCCAAATCTATTAAATCTTCTATTAATTCTACTGAATGTATTTGGTCTTGGTTTTAATTCAGGAGCTTTATCAAATAACCAAGTTTTTTCATTAGAGAAGTGTTTTCTTAATGCTTGTTTGTATGAAGTCAATTGATATGGCATTCCACCATTGATTAAATCAAACGCTGGTAGAATTTGTTCATCATTAATTCTAAGTCCTTCAAAAATTAATGGTTCTGTTAGTCCAGTATCTGTTTCATTAACAATTGCAAAATGGATACCAACAATTTCTTTATTAGCATTTAATACAGCTGATCCAGATGAT
Organism: Ureaplasma diversum NCTC 246; assembly: GCF_000731915.1. Lineage (GTDB taxonomy): Bacteria > Bacillota_I > Bacilli_A > Mycoplasmatales > Mycoplasmoidaceae > Ureaplasma > Ureaplasma diversum. The sequence continues at coordinate 7,967 of NZ_JFDP01000088.1, read as the reverse complement.
CCAGGTTTAAGTGAACTATCTGCAATTGAATACATTAAATTAAAATATTCATTATATCCTTCATATCCTGTTGCTTTTTTAAAGTTTAAACTATAGTTAGTTATTGTTCCATTATTAACACCAGGAATAATTTGATCATATTTATTTAAGAATAAATTGTCATTAATATGATTAGTTTCTAGTTTTGCACCAGTAGTAAAATCAGTGTCTTTAGTTGATTTATTAATTGTTGGAACTTGAGCAAAAACATCATTGTAGGCTTTTTGTCCTTGATACCCAAAAATATAAAAGTCTTTTCTATTTAATAAAGTATCAATATCATTTGTTAATAAGCTACCTTTAGCAAACTTATGTGGAGTGTTTTTGTATTTATTATAGAAATCACGAGTAATAAGTCTTGCTTGTTGCTCATTTTCGAATGTAATTTTAAGAACAGCAAAATCCTTAGCATGATCAGGTAACATTTTTATTGATTGATCTGAACCAGCGTGACGTTTGTACGCAGTCATATAACTTTTATCTAAGAAATTAGTTGCCATATATAACAAAGCAAAGTCTTTAATTTTATATTCTGTAAGATTTCTACTTAGATTTTCATTTCGACCATATCTTCTTAAACTATTGCCTAAATGCTCACTAAAAGCAACAGATAAACCATCCCTTTGATGTCTGCTTGTTATAATTTGAGCTTTTGGAACTGTAGCAGTGTCATATACTTCATTTTTTAAATAAAAGAATCGCCCTGCAACATGGATATTTGTAGCAATAAAGAAAGTAGTTGGATATTGTTCATCATTTTTAGGGTGAACATAATCTAAAATTCAACCTGTTCCTAATACTTTTTGAGTTTTATAGTTTCCTCTTTGAAGTTGCGTTGTCTTTGTATATCTAAGAGCAAACGTCATATCATAAGCATACTTATAAACATCATTTTCAGGTATGAAATAATTTCAATATTTATTGTATTGACTTGGATCTTTTATCTGAGTATTAAATTTATTATACTTAATTATTTCATCAGTAGATAAAGCCTTAGTTTCATAAGCTTTATTGTATTCAAGTTGTTTGTTATCTTCTAGATCTAATGTTTTGAATTGATGAACAAATCATTTATCTTCATTAACATGATCTTTTGAATAAATTGAATAAGGAACACTACTTTGGATTCTATTTACAAGCACACTCTTTAGTTTATATGAAGTGTTTTTATTTAATCCGGTTAGCTTTGCTCTAATCCATTTTTGGTTTTTATCTAAAGTTATTGAATTATCACTAAACTCTTTTATATTATTATTTTCATCTTCTAAAGTAATAGTTACTTTATCATTTACATTTAATAAATTCTCATTATCAAATACTAATGCTTTAAAATCAACACTATTGTTTTGTGGTTCTATAAATTCAATTTGATTATAAGCTAATAATACATTAAGTGGTTTTTCAATTACTTTAAATTCTGTATTAGCTAAACTATTAACTGCATTAACAAAGAATGATGTTTTATTTTGATTTTGATCAATAATCCAAGCATTCTTAAAAGTGTATTTTAAGTTTTGGATTGGTTCTGATCCAATCTTAAGATTAAATTGTTTAACTACTGTTTTATTTAATTCAGTAGCTTCTATTTGAACTGGTTCACTATAAACAGGATTATTATTTTGATCAACAAATTCTAATATAACATTAACTGGTTGATTTTTATTATTAAAGTTTGATAAAGTAGTATCAAACACTAGTTGATGATCTTTAGTGTAATATGGTCTAAGTTCAATGCTTTGAATATAACTTAAAGGTTGATAGTTATTAAATTCAATTTTAAAATCAGCTTTAGCTACATCATAAATACTATTATTTAAATCATCATTAACATTTTTAACTAAATTAGCTGGTTTGTTTTTAAAACTAATAGCTTTAGTAATATATTTCTTATTTTTAGCTAAATTAGCTAAATCAAAAATAACAGAAGCAGCTGAATTAGAATGCTCAACAATTTTTGATTCAATTGTTTGATCATTATCTAATGTTAATAAAACAATTTGATCATTAGTAAATAATTGATCTTTAGTTTCTACATCAACTTTTAGTTGATGTTTATTACCATCATATTCATATTTAGATACAAATGTTTTAGATGGTTCTAAAGTAATTGGTTTTAGTTTAAATTTAGTTAAATCAAAGGTTTTGGTTTGATTAATATCATCTTTATTTTTAATTAATACTTTATTAAGTGATCAGTTTCGATTAAAAACTAGATCATTAAATGATACATTAACTTTAACTTCTTGTTTATTATCATTAACTTTAATTAATTGATTAGTTTTAATAGATAAATGATCGTTTGAAACATATTCTAGTTCAACTAATTGGTTGTTAAGTTGATGATTTAAATCATCAAAAATAAGTTCAGTATTAATAGCATTATTTAAATATTGATGTTTAACTTCTTTTAAACTAATTGTTTGTTCTAAAGTTTTAAAATCTAATGATTGTTTAAAAACTAGATCATTAAGTTTGAAATTAGTTAATTGATAAGTAGTGTTTTGTTGTAATGAAGTTAATAACAGCTTAAAGCTATTGTTTGTTGGTTTTAATGTTAGTTTTTTAGTTTGTTTAGTTTTAAGATTAATTAAATCAACAAATAAGTTAGCTTTTGGATCCAAGGTATTATTATTATTATTAAGATTAATTAATAGTTGGGCTGAATTAGTAGTTATATCTTTAATTGTTGCTTGTAATGAATAATTAGTTTTAGGTTTAGTTGTTTGATCTTGGTTATTTAACTTAGATGGATCAGATGTTTGATCTTGGTTAACACAAGCAACTGCTACTAAACTAGTTGCAGCTAATAATCCAGCTGTTGGAATTATTAGCTTTTTAAATTTATTTCAAAATGCTTTCATACATCAATCTTTTAATAACCTTTAATAACACTAATTTCTAAAACAAAATAATATAACTATGTTCTTATTTTAGTAGTAAACTACTAAATATATTAACAAAACATATTATTTGTTAATTTAATTATAAAACCTTTAGCACATTTAAACAAACTAAAACAATAACAATCCCCTTTGTAGAAGCTACAAAGGGGGTATTTTATTTACTTACTTATTTATTTAGTAATAAATATGAACACTAATATTCAAACATAAACATATGATGAATAATAAAAAAGCTAATGAATAGAAAAACCAGACAAATGCATGAAATAAAACAGAAGCATGCAAACCATTAATTCCTGTAATCCAACATCCTAACAAAAACAATAAAGGAACAAAAAGAAGAGCAAAACCAGTATAAACCATTATTTTAATTGGTTTAACTAAATCATCATTTTGAGCAATAATAAATTGTTCTTGTAAATTTAAATGTATTGGATTTAAAAAGTGTAAACATAAACCAAAACCAATACTTAATAATAAAAGAACTACGAAAATAGTGCTTCAAGATCAAACTAAGCCCTTTTTAGTTCTTAAGTGTTTATCAAGTACATAAACATTTTGTTTTGGTTTATGTTTTTTAGTAACTTGATTATTTATTTTGCTCTTCATCATCTTTTATCTTTTTAAATAAAGCATCAATTTTTTGAGCATAATCAATTGTTTCATCTGAAACAAATCTTAGTTCAGGAAGTTTGTGAGCAGATCAAACTTGTGAAAGTTTTGATCTTAAAAGTCCACTTACCTTATTAATAGCAACTAATACATCTGGCATTGTTGATCTAATTCTAGTATCTAAAAAGATTTTAGCAACTGATAAATCATTACTTAATCGTACTGCAGTTACCCTAGCATTTTTAGCAATTGGATCACGCACTTCTTTAAGAATAGTTTCATTTAAAGTTTGTAAAATTAATGATTCCAACCGACCTATTTTTACTTCACTAGCCATAGTTTTTAATTTACCTCATCATGTTTCTTTTCTATTTTAGCATAACATTCGATGATGTCATTTTCTTTGATATCATTGAAGTTTTCGATTGTTAAACCACAATCTCTTCCCTTAGTTACTTCAGATGCTTGGTCTTTGTTTTGTTGTAAACTTGCAATCTTTGAAGAATAAATAACAACACCATCACGAATTACTCTAGCTAAAGCATTTCGTTTAATTTTACCATTTAAAACATTACATCCACAAATTGTTCCAACTTGTGAATGATGTCAAATTTTAAGAACAACTGCTTCACCTAATACTTCTTCAACAATAATTGGGTCAAGACTACCCTTAAGTCATGATTCAAGGTCTTCTTTGAACTTGTAGATAACTTCATAAGAAACAATCTTAATACCAACACTATCAGCTAATTCCTTTATTAACCGACTTGGTCGAATATTAAAACCAACAATAACAGCATTTGATGTTTGAGCTAAACGGATATCTGATTCACTAATTTGTCCAATTGCTGAACGAATTAATGAACTTGTTGCTCCGTTGATTTCAATACCACTTACTATCCCTTTAAGTGCTTCTAAACTTCCTTGTACATCAGCTTTAATAATTAAGTTGATGTTTTTAAGTTCACCATCTGCAATCTTTTGTTTAAGTTCAAGGTTATTAACCATTGCACGTTCAATTCGAATATTTTTTTGACGAACATCATTAGCAATTTGTCTTGCCTGTTTTTCAGCATCTAAAGCTAAGAATTTATCACCTGCTGTTGGTACACTATCAAATCCAGTTACTTTAACAGGTTTAGAAGGTAATGCAGCAGTTAGTTCATTGTTGTTTTCATCAAACATATTACGGATTTTACCATATGTTGCTCCAACAACTAAATAATCCCCTTTTTTAAGAGTTCCATTTTGTACTAATAAAGTAGCAATAGGACCATGACCTTTATCTAAGTTAGCTTCAATTGTAGTTCCATAAGCTAAACGGTTAGGGTTTGCTTTATATTCATTAAGTTCAGCTACTAATAAAATTGAATCTAATAGTTCAGCAATTCCTTCATTCTTAAGAGCAGAACCTTTAATAAAAACAGTATCCCCACCTAATTCTTCAGCTACTAATTCTTTACCAGCTAACTGTTGAATAACTTTATTTGGATCAGCTTCATATTTATCCATTTTATTAACAAAAACAATGATTGGAACATTAGCAGCTTTAGCATGGTCAATCGCTTCTTCAGTTTGCATTTTAATTCCATCATCCGCAGCTACAACTAAAATAACAATATCAGTTAAATTAGCTCCCCGAGCACGCATTTCAGTAAAAGCTTCATGTCCTGGAGTATCAATAAATGTAATTGGTTGATTATTTTTAACTACTTGATAAGCACCAATGTGTTGCGTAATCCCACCAGCTTCATTACTTGTGACTGATGTTTTACGGATTGTATCTAATAATGTTGTTTTACCATGGTCAACATGACCCATGATTGTAACAATTGGTGCTCTTGTTTTAAGATCTTTAGGATCATCATCAAAGGAAATATTATCTAATAGGTTTTCAGTGTTAATATTTTTTTCAATCTTAAAGTCTAAATCATACTCTAAACAAAGTTCACCAATTTGTTCTTCATTTAAAATTGTGTTTAGATTGTATGCGATTCCTTTTTTGAAATAACGCATAATGATTTCATTAACACTTTTGTTTAATTTAGGTGCAAGTTCAGCAATTGTAAGAGGTGATGTAAATACAAATGTACCATTAACAACTCCAACATCTACTTGCTTCATTTGCTTTTTAATATCCAACCCTATCCGGTTATCCTTTGGTTTGGAATTAACTTGTTTTTTAATATTCTTCTTTGCCATATTTCCTCCTGATAATTATTAACTCAACTTAATTAACTTTTATTAATTGTTCTAATACTGCTAATGTTGATTCAAAACTTTTAAGATGAAAGTAATTAGTAATCTTTTTAGCAACATTATTTAAGTTCATATCTTTATCTAGTTTTAAATAATATCCCCGCCCACTTGATGAATTAAAATCGATTTCATCTTGTTTTATTATAAAACGAACCATTTGGTTTGGTGGGTATTTTTTTCTTGTATAAAAACAAGTTCTTAAATTGATGATTTGTGCCATTGTTTATTTTTGTTCTAAATCAATTAAATCTTCAAAACCTTCTAATACTTCAATATCTTCATCATCAGCTTCACTATCATTGTTTTCAACTACAATTGGTTCACTTTCTTGTTCTACAACAGGTTGTTGGATTGGTTTAGTTTCAGTTTCTTGATGATTAGTTGATACAGTTTCACAACTCTCTTCTTCTTGCGTTTGAGCATTGATTTCGTTTCGATAGTTTTCAACAATTGCTAACACATCATCATTGCTCATTGTGTTCTTATGAAGGTTTTGCATTCGAAGACGACGGAATTGTTCTTGATCAAAGACAGTATAGCTAATGTTTTCTTTATGAGCTTGTTTATCACTTTTAACATCAATACTATAACCAACTAATTTACTAATTAATCGGATATTAACCCCACCTCGTCCAACAATTGAAGGAATATGTTGTTCTTTAGTAATTAATGTAACAGCTCTATTTTGTTCATTAGGATCAAAAATTAAACTAACAATTTTATCAACCCCAATTGCATTAGCTAAAAAAGTAACTATATCATCAGAATATTGAACAATATCAATTCGTTCATTATTTAATTGTTTAGAAATACTATTAATAGTACTTCCCCGAATTCCTAAAATAGTTGTTACTGGATTAATGTTTGGATTATAACAACTTACCGCTACTTTAGATTTAATCCCAGCTGATCGAACAATTTTTTCGATCTTAATAACCCCTTCACGCACATCTAAGATTTCTCTTTTAATAATTGCTTCTAATAAATCAGGATCATTTCTTGTTAAAAGCACAGGTCAAAGTCTTGATTGTTCTTTAACATCTTTGATCACAAAGTGATAAAGATGGTTTAGTTTTAATTCTTCATCACCAATTTTTTCTTTAACAGATAAAAACCCTTGTGTGTTTCATTTATCTTCTAAAAGGATATGATAACCATAGATTTGATTAGTGTTATTGATTCTTCGTTCGTTTTGTTCTACAACTTTAGCATAAATTACTTTTCCAATTTGGGGTCTTCAATAATCAGCTACTTTAGCATTATGTAATTCAGTAATTCGTTGTTTAAATAGTTGAGAAATTTGTAAAACTTGTGAAGGTTTCATCTCTTCAATTGGATATGTTTTATAAACTAAATCGCCAACTTTAGCATCTGGATTGATTTTCTTAGCTTCACTTAATAGGATTTCAACGATATCATCAAACCCTGTCTCAAGAGTTTCATCATTGCTTTTTTCATCTTCAACAACAGTGAAAATTTCATAGCAATCAATTGTCCCTTTTTCTAAATCGATTTTAACTTCAAATCGTCCATCTGGTGAATTCTTATGATAAGCTTTTTCAAACGCTTCTTTAAGAACTTGGGCTACATCTTCAACTGGAAGGTCTTTATCATTAGCAACTAAAGGGATTAAATCTGCTAATTCTTTTGAGTTTATTTTTGCCATTGAAAACCTTTCATATATCGTAATTAAACAAGAAACGACAACCCTATAAGAGGGATGTCGTCTCAAAAATCACTTGTTTTGTTTGTTTGACTAATTAAATTATAACATATTTAGATTAATCTTCTGATTCAAAGTCGCTTAAATCATCATAATACTTCTTATCATCTTCTTTAGTATTATTAGTATTATTAACTTTATTAGTACTCATATAAGTACCATCATTAATTCCAAGATCTCGTAAATCAATTGGATTAATACTATTATCTTCATTTTTAAATCAAAGATCAAATTCTTTACCATTTAATAAAGCTACTAAGAAGTTAGTATAAGCAATTTTTGTTTTTCTTTGATTATAAATTGCTTCAGCTAAAAAGTCTTTCATAGCATCTCTGCTTGTGAATCCTTCCATTGGACAACCACAAGGTACAGTTGGCATATTACTTACTTGTTTAACTGCTTTAATAATATCTTTTTCACGACATAAAATT
>NZ_JFDP01000087.1 GCF_000731915.1 Ureaplasma diversum NCTC 246 | reverse complement strand
GTATTCATCTAAAATATTTGATTTTGCTCTTGATTCTCCCCAAGGAAGTCTAAGACTACCCCAAACATCAGCATCTGATACCTTATAGTCTTTAAATTCTTCTGTGTTAAAGATATCTTTTTTAATTAAATCGATAATTTCAGCTACACTGTAGCCTTTATCTAATAGTTCATTATCATATATATAATGATAAATAGGATATTTAATTCTATACCTTAACTCTTCATTTACTATATAAACACCATCTTTAATAGAATTTAATTCTGCTGCTTGGTTAGTTTTTTGATGATAAGTATTTAAAAATTTAGCAATTCTTGATTTTATTGCATCGCTTGTTAAATCATCGTACCATTCTTTTTCTTGGTTAAAACTAGCTTCGCTTGCATACAATAATTCTGGTTCAATAATAGGTTGTTTTTGGTTGTTAAAACCTTTAATACTTACATTCATTAATGAGATGTGGTCATTTTTAAGGTTTTTTTCAATTTCATTGATAATTTGTGTAGCGTAATTAAAAGGAAGTTCATCCACACTTAAAGTCTTATTACTTCCATAAGCGATTTGGAAATCTTTTTTGCTCATTTGAAAGACTTGTGAGCAATCAATTAAACTATCTTCAGAAAATAAAGAATCAGAATTTGTTGCACTTGCAGGAATAAGGATTTCTGTTGAAAATTTAATTCTTGTTATACCTTTTTTATTAGCACTACGTGCTTTAACGAAATAATACATCCCCTCGTAGTCATTGTATCAAATAACAACAGGGTGTCTATCTATTGGTTGCCCATAAACATTAAAAAGTATATTATGTCTTGGCATATAAGGTGTAAATTCTTTAAATTCCATATTAATACTCCTATTTAATATTAAATTTATTATTTAATATTATACCAGAAAAAGAAAAAGGTATCATTTTTGATACCCTTAATCTTATTTAACTTTATTTTTGAATTTTCTAACATAAACATATCAGATAAGGAACCCTATTGTCCCTAAAACAAGTAGTCCAATTGGTACAAAAATAGCAGTAAATGTTTTAACTTTTTGTTCGTATTCTGCTTTTTCTTTTTCTTCTTGTGTTAGTTCTCTATTAAGCTTTCTTCTTTTAAGTGGTACTTTATCTAAATCATCAACAACATTGTTTGTATTATTTTATTATAGATTGGTACTAGTGCTTGGTTTTTAGAGGTGTTTCTGTGTTTACTACTTGTAGATTTTTAAAAATAATGTCGTTAAATCATCCCTTTTTTAGATGCTCAAGCTAACACTTTTTCATAGATAATCCAGCTGGATTTTGTACCATTGTTAACAAAATCAATCTCATTAACAACCATATTATTAACTATCTCTTTAATTGATTTAACATCATTTACTATTTCAACTAATTTTTGTTCAGTAATTTTTTCTAATCCCTGAGCAACTAGTTCCTCATTCATTCAATGTAGTATAAATCTTAAGAAAACAAGAGACACAAAAGATAAGCACAAATATCCTAAAATGTGTTCGTATTTAGATAAGTAAATTGGTCTTAATTCAAGAGTACTTTTTAAAGTTCTAAAGTTCGATTCGATTTTTCATTGTTTAGTATAAATTTCCATTATTTCTTGAACTGATAAATCGAATCGATTTGTTACATAAACAAAAAAACCATCGTATTTTTCATCTTCTAAAATCTTTTCTTGATCAAGAATATAATATGTCGTTTTATCTACAGCTTTGTAGTATTTACACTTCTTAACCCCCATTAGTTTTTCTTGTGTAACAACACCTTTTTTATCCATTTTCTTAGTGAAGTTGTTGATTAGAACTTCTCGATCATCTCGATCTTTTCTAGCTCTTTCTTCACTATGAACAACCACTAATCTTTGAGTTGATGCAGCATCTTGAATATCACTTTTTGTTCGTTTCAAATCAATAATTTTGTATTTAAAATTATCATTTAATTGAATACAATCGTCAAAGTTTGTAATAGCATTTTTGATTTCTTTTTTTGTCGCTTTTAATCGATAAGCAAATACATAATTTCAGCCGTTAGATTCTAAGAAACTAATATTTTCATCATTATTCATAGCCTTATCACCAACAATTGTGATGTTTTTAATTTGGTATATACTTGCTAATTCTTCTAAAAACGGAATGAATGTTTTTTGGTTTGTAGTGTTTCCTGCGAAACATTTATAGTGGATTGGAATTCCATTTTCATCAGTTGCCATTGCGATTACAATTTGATCTTCTTCGGTTTTTGTATCCTTTGAATAACCAGATATTTTTAATTCAGTTCTAGTGAAACTTTCGAAATAAGCTGAGGTTGAATCAAACCACATTACACTAACGTTTCTTTCGTATTTTTCACTAATTTTGTCGTTTAAATTTTTAAGCAATATATGTGAATTTTTCGCAAGATACTCAAGAGATTGATAATATGAATTTTAGAGAAAACATCTTGTTCTTCTTTTTCAATCAATTTCATTGTACCGAGTATACTTTTAGGTTCTTTGATTCGATCTGAAAGCAATTGAATCATTATTGTTCTTAAGGAACTAGACTTTGTTTTTGAGCACCCTTTTAAAAGATCGAAATGATCAAATAATGTCTCAAATAATGAAAACATTTTATATTCTTCTTTAACTTCATTTTTAGCCGTCTCATTTGAATCTAAAACAGATTTTACTTCCTGTTTAGTTTTATCATCAAACGTCATAAATGGAAAATCTTGAGCGTTTAATTCTTCATCTCAATCATATTCATCACTAAACATCATCAGTTCGTCAACTGAACTAATTACAATTTTTGTTTCTAACTTTTTAGTATTAGTACCTGCTGAATTAGTAGGTGAGCGTTTCTCTTTTTTAGTTGTAGTTTTTTTAGAAGTTTTGTTATTGCTTTTCATATTTTTACTCGTTTTCATATCTAAATACTTAGATCTTTGTAATTATTATAAATTTTTTTATTTTTTAAATATAAAAACAAAATAAAAATTTAAATTCTTTTTGTGGCAAAAAAGAATATGCTAACAATAATTTTAAAAAGATCTTGCTGATTAAATTCTTTTATAAGTTGTATTTTGTATAAGTATATAAAAGAAAAATAAAAAACCTTTACCTTGTCATTAAGTTAAGGGTCTAATTTAACAAGTAGGAAACACAGGTACTTGAAATGGGCTAGTTGTTTTTTTTATTTTAGATATGATTAAGCTTATTTGTTGGTGTTAGGTAGTTATGAAAATACTAACAATTTTTATATATCCTAAAAGTAGTTAAACCGGAACATTTACCTAGAAAGTCTTTTTTTTTTTTTTTGCAGCACGAAAAATTGAATTTAGAATTGCTCTATATTTCTCAAACCAAACTTTTAAAAAGGAATTTTCAACATAATTTTAACTATCAAAGGATTTATTAATATATGAGTAAATTCAAAAATAAAAAGGCATTAACTCTTGCAGTTGGTGCTATTATGGCAGGGGTTAGTGTTATAGGAGTGGTTGCAGCTTGTGCACCAACGAAAGCAAAACCAGCCAAACCCACTGAAAAGAAAGTAGAACAACCACAAACAGGCGGTAACGAATCTTCAAACCCAGGAAGTGGTAGCACTACAAATCCAAGTGGGCAAGGTTCAAATAACGGTGGGACAACTAATACTACACCAGGTGCAACTCAGCCTGCAAATCCAGGAAGCCAAGGTACAAAGAACAACCCAACAACTCCACCAACTAATTCTTCAACTCCTGAAACTACACCTAAAGATCCAAAAACTCAAGGCAATAAACCAAGTGTAGGTTCTGGTACTGAATCTGGTTCTAAAGATAAAACTGAACAAACACCACCTACAACAGGACAAAATCCAAAAGTAACTGAATCACCTAAAGAAAATGGTTCAGGAGCAGAAAATAAAGGAGAATCTACTGATAAAGAACAAGGTGGTAAAAGTGGTGATGGTTCTCAAAACGGTGAAGATAATAAACAACAAAGTGAAGAAGAAAAGTTAAAAGCACAACAAGAAGCAGAAGCTAAAAAGAAAGCTGAAGCTGATAAAATGTTATTAGATAAGAAGACAAGTGCTAAGGCTGAAATAGATGAATTAACAGATATTCCAGATGATAGATTGAATGAAATTAAAGCAAATATCGATAAGATAGATGACCCATCACAAATTGATCAAGTAACAAAGATTCTTGATGAAGCAAAAAAAGAAGATAAAAAATATAAAGACTTTAGTGAGAAAAAAGCTGCAGCTAAGCAAGAAATAGAAAATTTCAAAAACATAAAGGAAGACCAAAAGAGTAAATTACTAGAGGATCTAGAAAAAATTAATGAAATTTCAAAAATTAGCGAGATAGATAATATTTTAAAAGAAGCTAGAAAACAAGAAGCTACAGTAATTGCTTCAGAATTAAAAATAAGCCCAGCAAGCACTAATTCTCTTGAAAGAAAACAAGATCCAAATGGTAGTAAATATTTGTATTTTACAATTAAAACATCTACTCAAAACTATGACAAAATTAAGCGAAAGATGTTTGGTATTGTAATTGAGAAAGATGGTACATCTACATTTAATGATTCGTCTACCACTTTTGGAACCGGTGATAACGCTATTTATCACCTAAACCCTAAAAAAGAAGGAGAATTCTACACTTTCACAATTTCTACTTCACAAGCTTACAGTGATAATGAACCAGGAACATATAGAGTTATAGCATTATGATTAGATGGTGATGGTGCAAAGAAAAATATATTAGAAGGAACTTCAAACACTATTACTATTCCGCCCAAATCTAATTAATCTATTACAAATTAAATACTAGTGAGATTATAACCCACTAGTATTTTTTATTTACCTTAGTTTAGAAGGTATTAATTAACATTAAGTATAAAAACCTTAATAAAATTAGAAAATTAAATCAATTTAAGTTTTATCTCTACAAACAGATCTCTTAAAATAATTCAATTACTAGACATAAGCTAGTTAATTACCAACAATATTTAAGTAATAAAATACCTATTTAAATAAGGTATAAGCAAAGTAATTTCTTAAATGAATTAATTTCTATTACTGATAGGGTTTATATTGGAAGGAAATATTTAAGAGATAATGTTAGTTATTTTGTTTATAACTTTATATGAGTATTAAATATTAAATAGAAATTATAATGTAGCTGAAATTATTAAATTTCTTTAAGAAAATGTTTTTAATAAATAAGAATTTAAAGGATAATAAGTGCACAATACAAATGTTTGAAGTAGTCTTGCACTACGCTTGCAAAATCTTAACAAGATTATTTTTTGCTAAAATAGATAATAAACAACATTGACGATCTCAATATAATTGATTAGGCACTAAAGAAATAAATCTTATTAAAGAATCTAAATAAGAAACTAAAAGAAAATTAGTAGGAGTTTTTATGTCTGAATTTAAAAATTACCCATCTTGTTTTAACGAATACACAATAATATTCAATGTTTATGGAGAACCAATTAATGAACAGCCTGTTGTTATTTGATATAACGAATATGAAGGAATGTATTATTTTGTTAAAGCAAGAAGTGCAACAAAAAGTGGAATAAAAATACCGCCTTTTGAAACTGAAACTTTAATTCCAGCAATTCTAACATCAAAAAAAGTTTTATTTTATGAAGATAGTTTAGTAGATTGTTCTCAAATTTTTCGAATGAACAAGTATGAATTTGAAATTCTTTATGGAAATAACGATCCACTAGATGTAGAACTACTTCCTTATCCATATGTTATAAAAATAATTGACAAAATCGAAAAAAACCTAGAAAAAAAGACATCTCATCAATGGATGTAAAAATTAAAAATTTCGATGAGTGTGAGAAAGCTCTTGAAAATGGCAAACAAATTACTCCTATCATTGAACCAAAACTATTGTATGCAAGCGAAGATAGTTTTAAACGAGAAAGTAGTTGAATTCAGAAATTAGAAGAAAATGCTGATTCAAAAACTCTTGAAAGAGCTAAGAATTTTTATAATAATTATCAGAATCAATGATACAAACCTGTTGTATTGAATTGAATTTCAAGTGCTATTGATTTTGCTAAAGAATGATTTGATGATACTAGAATTAATAAACCAATTTACGATTTGCTTTATGATAAACAATTGCTAGATAAGGGATATAGTGTTTATGAAATTATTAAATTGGTTGAAATAGAATTGAAAGATAATGTTGATTTTAAAAACTATGTGATACGTGATGTTGATATTTGAGGAAGTCTTACACTTTCTTGAGGCGAATCAAAAACTAATTTAAATTATGAAGATGAATATTACTACAACTCAAGAAAATTAAAAAATAATCAACATAACCATTTTTTCAGTAAATTAGATGATAAACAACTTTTAGAATTCAAAGAAGCATATGAAGATAATGAATCATTAGTTGAATGAATTAATAATAGTTGTTTTAAAGAGGAGTATGATGATTGATTAAAAAGAAACAAAAGGGTTATTAATCAAGCAGCTCTAAATCCAAATTATTTTGTTAGGATAAGATTAAAAATCAAAGATATTTCTATTATTCAAAAGCAATTAGAAGAGCGAAATCTTGTTAGTAGTCAACAACAAGAAATAGAACAATAAGTTGAACGAATTGAAAAACAATTTAATCTAAAACTTAAAAAAGATTTGTGATTATTAATCATAGATATAATAAAATTAAACCTTATAGATAAGAACATAATATTTCATTTAATGTTTATCAAGAACCCATTAATAATTAACCAGTTGTTGTTTGGTTTGATAGTAATGAAGAATGCACTATTTTGTTAATGCAAGAAGTTTAGATGATGCATATCTTTTTCTAGGATTTTAACAGCAGTAAGTGTTATTGAAACTTCAAATGATGCACCCGCCTTTTTAAAGAAGTGGTTTGTTTTGAGTTTATATGTAGCATTAAAAACTACAAAAGTAATAAATAAGTAGTTAATTTACTGCTTCTTATCTGTACTTAAAAAACACTAGTACTTTTGATCATACTAGTGTTTTTTCATATTCTTAATCATCTCTTTAGCTATAGCATCAATCACATTAACAGTCATAGCATTTCCAGCTAAAGATAATATCTTATTGTTGTTTAGTTTGTATTCTTTAACTTTAGAAGCAAGCTTTTTATCAAACCCTTGAAGCAGTAATGCTTCATACCCACTTAGCTTTTTAATCTTGTTATCTTTAATATAAAGTAAACCATGACGATTAGCTCTTAGTGTTGGGAAATATTGATGATATTTTCTTAAATCTGATTGTCGTCAATCAATAACATAATTGTTTCAACTTAGTATTTGTTCATTACTAAATTGATTGTTATTATATTTATTAGCTAAATATTTTTGAAATATAGGATCATAAATATTAAATTCAAGATCATTGTCAGGATCAATAAAATGATCAAAAACTAGATTAGATATGATCTTATCTGGAAATTTAAAAACATTATTATCATATTCTTTTTTAAAACCAACAATATATACTCTTTCTCTAGTTTGTGATACATCAAAATCAATACTATTTAAAACTTTATAATAAACATTATAACCAATGCTTTCTAGTTCACTTATGATTGTTTTAAAACTTGATCCTTGATTATGATTAATTAATCCTTTAACATTTTCTAAGATGAAATATTTAACATTTTTATGTTTCATAATTTGAATTAATGAATAGATGATCAATCCCCTTTGATCATCAAATCCAGCCCTTTTCCCTGCAATTGAAAATGTTTGACAAGGAAACCCAGCAATCATCAAATCAAAGTCTGGTAGTTGATTTATATCAACTTGTACTAGATCACCATAATTTCTATGATCATTAAAAAAGAGTTGATATGTATAAAGGGCATCTTTGTTGATTTCACAATGTCCTACACATTCTAAACCATTATTTTCTAAACCAATTCTTCCTGCTCCAATCCCAGAACAAAAATCAAAAAATTTCAATATCTCAAACCCCCTTTTAACTATTATTAGTAACAATCACCTTTAGATTTATAAATTGATTATACAACTACTAAATTAATTATAAATATATAGATATAAAAATACTAGTGACTTTAATATAAAAGTAAAACACTAGTATTTTTATAGATCATTAATAACTAATTACTTAGTTCCAAAGATACGATCACCAGCATCCCCAAGCCCTGGTGTAATGTATCCGTTTTCATTTAATTTTTCATCAAGTGCAGCCATGTAAACATGAACATCTGGATGGACTCTTTGAATCTCATTTAAACCCTCAGGAGCTGCTACAATACAAACAAATTTAATAGATTTAGGTTTAAACTTTTTAACGATATTAACTGCTTCAACAACACTTCCCCCTGTTGCTAGCATTGGATCTAAAATGATCACATCAGTTTCAGCAATATGTGGTGGGAATTTTTTAAAGTATTCAACTGGTTTAAGTGTTTCTTCGTTTCGATATAAACCAATATGACCAATAGTTGCTGTTGGAATTAAATTCTTAACTCCATCAACCATTCCAATTCCAGCTCTTAAGATTGGAACTAGACAAATTTTGTTTTTCAATTTATAACCTTTAGCTTTTTTAACAACTGGGGTTTGGATCTCTATTTCATTTAATTTTAAATCCTTTGTTGCTTCATAAACCATAAGTTGCGTTAATTCTTCTAAGTTAGTACGAAATAAAGTTGTATCAGTACTTACTTTACGCATTCTTGTTAGTTTATCTTTAATAAGCGGATGGTTAATAATCGTATGCATACAAAACTCCTTATGATGTGCTAAAAAGCACATTATAATTATTATACCTAATCAATGCTTATTTGTTATTAGTTAATTGTTTTTTAATATCAAACCATTGTTTGTTTTTGATCATTTCAATTTCATATTTATAAATAGGAACACTATTTTTATCATCTATATCAAACCAAGGTGTTTCTAAGATCTTTGGTAAATGATTAAGTTTAGGATGATATAGAATATGAATTAATGCATCAAAACCAATATATCCATATCCTAAATTTTCATGACGATCTTTATGAGAGCTTATTGGATTTTTAGAATCATTAATATGTAAAACCTTAATGTACTCTAAACCAATTTGTTGATCAAAATCTTCTAGATATTGATCAAAACTAGCTGGTGTTAAATCAATCCCACCCTCATGTAAATGACAAGTATCTAAACAAACACCAATTCGATCTTTGTTCTCTATTTGATCAATGATCATTTTTAGTTGGGCTGTATTAATTCCAATTTCGCTCCCTTTACCTGACATTGTTTCTAAACAAACTACTACATCATTATCAACTAATTTAAAAGCATTATTAAGAGCATAAGCTACTTGTTTAGTAGCTGTTTCTAAATCCTGACCAAGAGCACTTCCTGGGTGTAAAACAATATATTTTATCCCCATAGCAGCTGTTCTTTCTATTTCTTTAATTAAGAAATCAGCTGCTAATTTTCTTGTTTCATTTTTAGCTGAACAAGGGTTGATGATATATGGGGCATGAACTACTAAATTTTTAGGATCTATATTATTAGCTTTAAGTAGTTCAAATGCTTCATCAATTTTAAATTGTTCAACTGGTTGACGTTTTGTATTTTGTGGAGCACCTGTGTAGACCATAAATGTATTAGCATTATAACTAATAGCTTCTTTTACACTTCCTAAAAAGAAGTCTTTAGCTTTTAAACTAACATGTGATCCAATAATTAAGTTATACTCTTTGCTCATAATTAATTTCCTTCTAGTTCTTCAAGATCTTCTTGATTAGTTTGTTTTAGTTTAACTTTGTTTGCTTCTAACATCATATTAGTATATTTAAGCATCATTAAGTTTTCATTTGTTTTAAGTAAATAAAGATCAAACTTTGATGAATCAACTGAAATCTTATTTAATTGATTTGAAGCTATGAATTTAGTATTGATTAGATCTAAATCAATTAGCTTGATTTGATCAACAATTAATCTTATGATTTGACTATTAAACTCACAAACCCCACCAGTAAATACAATCCCATCAACTTTAGTTAATTGATTTAAATATAATAGGATGTATTTAATAATACTGTTAGTATACATATCTAAAGTTTGTTTTTGGTTTTTAGTAAATGTCTTTAAATTAATTAATTTATTAATATCATCTTTAACTAATGAACTTAATCCACTCTGTTTATTTAAATAATCAATGGTTTGTTTAAGATCTCATTGATAATGTTCACTAATTTTAAGAAGAATTGCTGGATCAAGATCTCCACTTCTAGTTTTCATTAATAAACCACTAAGGGGTGAGTAGCTCATAGAACAATCAATTACTTTTCCATTTTTAATTAAACAAACTGAACAACCAGATCCTAAATGTACCATTACTAAATTTGGTTTTTTGATCTTTGTACTTCTTATAAAGGTTTCTAAGCAATAAGCATAAGAAATACCATGAAACCCCCGTTTGTATAATTTTAGTTTATTAGCTAAACGTTGGTTTAATGGTATTTTTTTATTTGCTATTTTATTAAAGAAATATGAATCAAAAGCACAAATGATACTAGGGTTATTAACACTAGTTTTAATTTGATCGATTAAAGTAATGCTTAAGGCATTATGAATAGGACTAACTGTAATATTTACTTTGATGTTTTCATATAATTGATCATCTAACAAAGCAACAGGACTATTAGTATAATCACAAAATACAATTCTTAGTACATAATGTTTTATATCATCAATTGTACTAATTAAGTTTTGTTTAACTAAGAAACTTAATAAATAAGCTACATAATTATCAACTGGTTCATTGATTTTTAATTTAGTGTGTTTTTGTTTAATTTTATAATCAATAAACTTGAGGTTTTTGATCATTTTGATCTTACCACTAACATAAAGTTTATGTTTAGATCCATATAAACTAAACTTTAATGATTCGCCCCCTAAGTTAAGTATTAATATCATTAATTAGTTTCCTTAATTATTGGATTATGAATAAGTTGTTTATTAAACTTCTTAACAATTTTATTATTGATTGCTCAAAAAGCTGATGTTGTAGCAATCATTAATAAGAAAACACCAATAAACACTAATAACATAATTGGATCACCATTTAGAAATGGTCATACATTAGTCATTAATGAATAAACAGAGACATTAGCTACAATTGGTAAAAAGATAGCATACAATAAATAAATACTAAAATAGAAAGTAGTGCAGCAAATAATGTGCTTATATTTAATTGTAGTAGCTACTTTGTTATTAAAAAGTACATATAAAGCAAACACTAAAAAAGTAATTGGTGTTACTATATGATGATAAAAACCTGTTAAAGAGTTAAATCAAGATCAAGATGGTGAACGTGAATTAAATGGATATAAAACTCCTGTTCAAATTATTCCAACTATTAATATATAAACTAAGATGGTAATTAAATAAGTGTTGTTTTTAACAATTCTTGCTTTTGGATTAATTAAATAAATCAATAAAACAACAATCGCCATTCAGTTACTTTGTACTGTAAAATAGTGTAAATTACCAATTCATGAGTTAGATCCATAATAGATCTTAGTTTTTAGATTAATATCACTATAATCTGGTTTAATGTTATTTAAATCAACTGGTCAGTAATCTAATAAGAATAAACAACAAAAAGGTAAGAAGATAATAAAAGCAATTAATGCAGCAATTGATAATTTATTTTTAATATTAAATTCAATTTTATTATTATCACTTAAGATTCAATAAAATGTTTTTGATCAATAAAAAGCTTTGCTTTTAATATGTTTAATTAATTGATAATAAGCAAAAGGATTAAATAATATAGAAGCAAATACTAAACTAACAAATTCCTTTTTTGTAAAATGTTTATTTTTAGAAATATTTAAAAAGAATAAAACATTAACAAAACAATACCAAATAATACTATATAAACCAACAGCTCCTGCTTGTTGTTGGGGTAAATATGAATAGTTTGAAATTGTATAATCAATCGGATATTTTAAGAATTGTTGATCGTGTGCTAAAAGCACACTTAAACAAATAATAAAAATCAACAAAAAAGCATTAGTAATAATGATCTGATTTAATAGTTTTGGTACTATTTGCATTAATTGATTATTTCAATATCGATTAACTTGTTCATTAAAAGAACGGTTGATATATCGTTTTTTAACTTTCATAACCACTCCTTAATAAAGACAATATTATAGTATATTTTAAAAAATTATAAGCTAAAGCATTTTATTTAATTGTTTTAGTCTAATTATTGATTAAGATTAAGTTTATTAGTATTATATAATATATATTAATACTTTTAAGCTAATTTAGATTGTAGGTTGATTATGGATAATCAAATTTACCAGGTTATGCTTGGATATATTCTAACCTTGATAATAGCACCGATTTATTCATATTTAATTGGAAGTTTAAATGCTAGTATTATCTTAGGATTAATCTTTAAAAAAAGAGATATTCGAGAGCAAGAATCTAAGAATGCAGGGGCAACAAATATGTTGCGTGTTCATGGTAAGAAATTAGGGCTTCTTACAATGTTTTTAGATATATTAAAACCAATTATAACAGTCTCAATTACATTCTTAATTTATAAATATCAACTACGATCACCATTTGATTTTAGTAATGGTTTTAATATAGCTATCTTAGTTTATTTTGGTGGTTTGTTTACGATTTTAGGACACTGTTTTCCGATCTATTTTGGGTTTAAGGGAGGAAAAGGAGTGGCTTGTTATGGGGGATTGTTAATTGTAATGAACCCCTTTGTTGCTTTAGTTGGGATCATTATTATTTTAATTATTTTAGCAACTAAGCATTATATGTCTTTAGCTTCAATTGTAGCTGCATCAATTTGTGCTGTATTAGTTTTAATTCCTGGAATTAATTACAGTCCATATATTAATGAAGATATCAATTATTTTGTTTATGCATTAAATCCAAGTATAAGAAGTACTTCATATCTTTTAATTTATACAATTCCATCAGCTGGCTTTATTATCTTAAAGCACAAAAAGAATATTGAACGATTAATTCTAAGAACTGAAAATAAAACTTATTTAAGTTCTAAATTAAAAAATAAAGCAGAAAAAGCTGAAGAACAAATCAAGAATTAAAAATATTGTTGTAATTTATTACTTTTTTGATTATAATTTTAAGGTTATATAAATTCCTTAAAAGATTGGAAACATACTCAAGTGGTTAAGAGGGCACCCTGCTAAGGTGTTAGGTCGTTCTGCGGCGCGTGGGTTCGAATCCCACTGTTTCCGCCATTAAATGTTTATAAAAAAAGTAGGTTCTTCCTGCTTTTTTCTTTTTTTATTTTTAACCCTTATTAATTGTTTATAATTCTTTATAGTTAGAAGGTTTACTTTTTAGTATGATCAAGAATCGAATCTTAGAAAAAATTATTGTTATCTTAATAATTGCTTTAATCGTAATTGGTGTAGGTTTAGTAAGTTATCACTTCTTTAATCGAACAGTTGTTATTGTCTCAACTTGTTTATCAGCAGCTTATTTATTAAACATCACACTTGGTCTTTATATTCTCTCTTCTCAACAAAGAAATGATCGAAGTAAAAAAACTTGGTTATTTGCTTTTTTAATTCTTCCATTGATTGCTATTATTCTTTTCTTATTATTTGGTCAACAAGCTTTTAAAGAAAAGAAAAAGAAGGATATTATTCAAAAAAGAAAAATCTTATTTGAATATGAAGACTACAGTTTTATTCACGATTTTATGAGCTATAACTATAGTTCAGAACCAGGTTTAGAGTTGTTTGCTAAGGTTGTTAAATATAGTTATAACTTATATGGAACACCAATTTATAATGATGCTCAGATTCGTTTAATTGAAGAACCAACTATGATGTTTGAAGAAACAATTAAATTGATTCGTAAAGCAGAAAAATCAATTTATTTACAATACTTCATTATTGAAGATGGAAGTTGATTAGATGTTATTGTGAATGAACTAATTAAAAAAGCTAAAGAGGGTATTAAAATCTATTTACTATATGATTGAGTAGGTAGTTTATTTAAGTTTAAAAAAGAAACAAAACTTAAATTAATAGCTAATGGTATTAAAGTAGCTAAGTTCCATGCTAAAGCTGATTTAAAGATGCGAAGTACAATTAATTTCCGAAACCATCGAAAATACTTAATTGTCGATGGGAAGTATGCAATTACAGGTGGATCTAATATTGGTGATTCATACTTAAACATTGATCGAAGTATTGGTCACTGAATGGATCTTAATTACTTTGTGTCTGGTGGTATTGTTCATACAATGCTACTTGAGTTTATTCATGATTGATATTATTATGTACCACGATCACATAAATTAGATTTCGATCAATTAATTAATGAAATGGGTATTGATCAGTTTGAGATCAAAGATTATAGTACACCAAGCATTAATGATATTAAAGAAAGTACAATGACTTGTTTAATGCACACAGGTCCAAATCAATCAACTAATTCATTAATTGAAATTTTATCAATGGCATTTGCTAATGCTAAAAAATCAATTAGTATCTTCACTCCTTATCTTTTCCCAACTGAAGAGTTGATTGTAGCATTATGCTCTGCTGCAAATGCAGGGATTGATGTGCAAATTATGTTGCCAGGAAGAACAGATTCATCACCTTTTATCTTATCAATGAATAGATTAAGTTATAAGAAGTTAATTAGTTCAGGGGTTAAAATTTATGAATACTCTGGGTTTATGCATACTAAAGCAGTTTTAATTGATAATGAAACAGCTTTACTTGGTTCATATAACTTAGACAATAGAGCTCTTGTTATTAATTTTGAATCATTACTTTTCATCTATTCTAAAAAAACAAATCATCAGATTCAAAAATTATTTTTAGAGATGACTAATAATTCAAAATTAGTGACGCTTCAAGATCTTGAACAAAAACCAACCGCAAGACAGGTTGTTGAAACCATCTTTGTTAACATTTTCCAACCATTGCTTTAATACTTAGCAATGCTTTATTTTTTAGTTTTAAAATAGTGTAAAATATTATAATATGATTTTTTAAAAAAATCAATATAAAAAGGAGCAAACTTATGGATTATAAAAGCACACTGAATATGCCTTTTACAGAGTTCGAAATGAAGGCAAATTTAAATACAAAAGAACCAAAAATTCAACAATTTTGAGATGATCATAAAATTTATGAACAATTATTAGCTAAAAACAAAAACTACCCTACTTTTGTATTACATGATGGTCCACCATATGCTAACGGATCAATTCACATCGGTCATGCTTTAAATAAAATCTTAAAAGATATTATTGTTACATATAAAAACATGAACCGTTTTTATGCTCCTTTTATTGCTGGTTGAGATACACACGGCTTACCAATTGAAGTTGCTTTAGCTAAGAAAACAAAGCTAGCTAATGATAGTGCAAGCAAGCGTAGAGATCAATGTAAAGAATATGCTCTTGAACAAATCGCTATTCAAAAAGATCAATTTCAACGACTTGGACTTTTAACTGATTTTAAAACTAACTACTATACACTTGATCATCAATTTGAAATCGATCAACTTAACCTTTTTAAAACACTTTTAGAAAAAGGCTATATTTATCAAGATTTTAAACCAGTGTTCTGATCTTGATCATCTCAATCTGCACTTGCTGAATCTGAAATCGAATATGCTGAACGAACTTCAGATGCTATTTTTGTTAAATTAATGCTTAAAGATGATGCTTTATTTAACAATCAAAATACTGCTTTAGTAATATGAACAACAACTCCTTGAACTTTACCAGCTAACTTAGCAGTAGCTATTAACCCTAATATTAGCTATTCATTAATTAAAACAGACAGTTCACAATTAATTATTGCTACTGATTTAGTTGAATCGTTTACTAAAAAAGTAGGAATAGAAAATTATTCAATTATAAAAACTTTAGATCCAAAAGAACTTGAAAAGAAAGCATATATTTCACCAATTAACAATCAAGAATGTTTTGTTATTTTAGATGATTATGTATCTTCAATTGATGGTACAGGACTTGTTCATAATGCTCCTGGTTTTGGTTTAGAAGACTATTATGCTTGTAAAAAATATGGGATTGATGCTTTAGTTAACATTGATAATTATGGAAAATATAATAGTTTAGTTAATGATCCTGAACTTGAAAATATGTTCTACGAAGATGCTAATCCAGTTATTATACAGCGACTAAAAGCCAAAGATTTAATTATTCACCATGAAAAAATAACACATAGTGTTGCTCATGACTGACGTACTAAAAAACCCGTTATGTACAGAGCTACAAAACAATGGTTTGTATCTGTTGAAAATGCCTTAGAAGCGATTTTAAAAACACTTGATAATGATATTTCTTCAACTAATTCTAAGGGCATAGAGCGAATGAGAGAGATGGTAATTAATCGAAAAGAATGATGTATCTCTCGTCAACGGGTTTGAGGTGTACCAATCCCAATGATTTTTGATCAAGACTATAATCCAATTAATGATCTTGAATTAGTTAATCACATCATCAATGTTTTAGATCAAAAAGGTGTAAATGCTTGGTTTGAATTAGATGTTAAAGAATTTTTAACAGAGAAATATTTAAATACAAATCAAACATACTATAAAGAAAAAGATATTATGGATGTTTGATTTGATTCAGGAAGTTCTTATAGTATCTTAAAACATCATAATTTAAACTATCCAGCTGATCTATATTTAGAAGGTCAAGACCAGTATCGTGGTTGATTTAACTCTTCAATTATTACAGGAACTATTCTAAATAATAAAGCACCATATAAATTCCTTCTAGCCCATGGAATGGTATTAGATGGTGAAGGAATGAAGATGTCTAAATCTAAAGGAAATGTTGTTGATCCACTAAGTGTATGTAATGTTTATGGAGCTGATGTTCTAAGAATCTGAATAGCTAATTCTGATTATAGTAGTGATATACGAATTAGTGAAGATATTCTAAAACAGAATGCAGAAATCTATCGAAGAATCCGTAATACCTTATTTAAATATTCTTTATCTGTCTTAGCTGATTTTGATTTTAAACAACATTATACAACTAATGTTAGACAAGAAGATTTATATGTTCTAAAGCAATTTAAGGATTTAATGGATCAAGTTAAAGTAGCTTATGAAACATATAATTTCATGGATGTAATTCGTTTATTTAATAAGTTTGTTCTTGAACTATCTTCTTGATATTTTGAAAACATTAAAGATGATCTATATTGTTTAGAAATAAATAATGTAGCTAGAAGACAAATTCAATCAACTGTTTATTTTATTCTTAAACATTCATTAATTGCATTAACTCCAATTATTCCACATACAACTGAAGAAGCTTATTCTTTCTTAAATGCAGATAAATTAGAATCAGTTAAACTAGAAGAATTTTTAGTAGATGATGATTTTAAATTTAGTGGGGATACAGATCAAATGCAAGCTTTCTTTGAAATTAAAGATGTTGTCTTTAATGAATTAGAAAAAGCACGAAAACAAAACTTAATTAAAAAGAATAATGAAGCACTTGTAGTTTTATCTAAAGCGATGATTAAAGATGCTGAATTAGCTAATAATACTAGTTTATTAAAGAAATGATTCAATGTAGCAAAAGTTGAATTTGGTGATCAATTAGCTGTAAGTAATGCTAATTTTAAAAAATGTTTACGTTGTTGAAACCATTATCCAGATGAAGAAATGTATAATGATGAAGTTTCAAAAAGATGTATAGAAGTGATGCAAAAACAAAAATAGTTATGGAACAAAATTATTTTATTTTAAGCATTGAAACTAGTTGTGATGAAACATCTGTTGCTATTTTTAATAATCAAAAACTATTAGCTCATGTTATTAGTTCATCAAGTGAAAACCAAGCAGCTCATGGAGGTGTTGTCCCTGAATTAGCAAGTCGTTATCACGAACAAAATATTGTTAATGTATATTTAGAAGCAATTCAGAAAGCAAACATTGATCCATTTATTATCACTCACATTGCTTATACTGCATTTCCAGGTTTACCTGGTTGTTTACATGTTGGAAAAGTATTTGCTAAAGAATTAGCAAGTTTACTAAATGCTGAATTAGTACCAATTAATCATTTACATGCTCACGCATTTTCATCAATCATTGATCAACCGATCCATTTACCAGCTTTAGCCCTTGTTGTTTCAGGTGGGGAAACGGTGATTTATCAGATCAATGATTATGATGAAATTAAAGTTTTAAATCAAACCCGAGATGATGCAGTTGGTGAGGTTTTTGATAAAGTAGCAAGAACTTTGGGATGAGCTTATCCTGGTGGTCCAATTATTGATAAGAATTATGATCCTAAACAAGCTGATATACAATTTATTAAACAAGCTCCTGTTGATGCAATGTTTAGTTTTAGTGGACTTAAAACAGCTATCATCAACTATATTCATAACCATAGTCAAAAGAAATTGAAAATAAATGCTGTACAAATTGCATCAAGTTTTCAAAAATTTGCGATCAATGAAATTGTTAGAAAAGTACAATATTATTTAAACCAAACGAATTTAAAGCATTTATTAGTTGGTGGGGGCGTATCTGCTAATTCTTTACTACGTTCTGAATTATTAAAACTAGATACAACAGTCTATCTTCCACAACTTCTTTACACTGGAGATAATGCTGCAATGATCGGTGCTTATGCTTATGGTTTAATCAAAAATAATAAAAAATCAATTTTAGTTAAATAATTAAAAAGTAGGAATATATGAGATTTGAAAAATTAATTACTAGTGAAAGTGTTGGAGCAGGACATCCAGATAAAATTTGTGATCAAATTAGTGATGCAATTTTAGATTCTTGCTTAAAACAAGATAAAAATTCACGTGTAGCTTGTGAAGTATTAGCTTGTAATCGTTTAATTGTAATTGCTGGTGAAATTACTACTGATGCATATGTTGATGTAGTAAAAACTGCTTGAGAGATTATTAAACCACTAGGATATACTGAAAATGATTTTACAATTATCTCAAATGTTAATTCACAATCTGTTGATATTGCTCAATCAGTTAACAAAAAAACTGAAGAAATTGGTGCTGGAGATCAAGGAATTGTGTTTGGGTATGCATGTAATGAAACACCACAATATATGCCATTTACCACTGTTTTAGCTCATCAATTCTTAGCTGAAATAGAAAGACAACGATTAAGTGGTGAATTTGTTGGTATTAGATCTGATATGAAATCACAAGTTACAATTGATTATACAGATAGTCAAAATCTAAGAATTCATACTTTTTTAACAAGTATTCAACATGATGAAGATTATGATCGTGATTACTTTGAAAATAAAATTAAAACAATCATGGACGATCTTGCTAAAAAATATCATCTAAATACTGATTTTATTAAAATCATCAATTCATCTGGTCGATTTGTGATTGGTGGTCCAATTGGGGATACTGGTTTAACTGGACGTAAAATCATTGTTGATACTTATGGTGGGATTGCTCGTCATGGTGGGGGAGCATTCTCTGGAAAAGATCCAACTAAAGTTGATCGAAGTGCTTCATATTTTGCACGATGAATCGCTAAGAATGTAGTAGCTGCTAAACTTGCAGATCGTTGTGAAATCCAATTAGCTTTTGCTATTGGTCAACCTGCTCCTGTTGCAATGTTTATTGAAACATTCAATACAAACAAATATCCTGAAGCTAAAATCTTAGAAGCAATTAAGAAAAGTTTTAATTTTAAAGTAAAAGACTTTATAGCTGATCTAAACTTATTAGAAACAAGCTATCAACCAACAGCAACTTATGGGCATTTTGGAAGAGATGATTTAAATCTAAGTTGAGAAAAAACAAATAAAGTTGATACTTTACTTAAAAACATTAAATAAAACGGAACTGACCACAAATTGGTCAGTTTTTTGTTATTTTAATAATACTTAGAATAATATAATAAAAATCCTTTTAATACCATTTTTAAGTAATTTTTAGTAGCTTTAAAGATTTTTTTAAATATTTAATAACATTATTATAAAGTTATTAAAATTAATACTATAGTTGTTAGTGTTATGATTATTTTAGATCTTAACTGCATAAATCATTATTGATATTAAAACTTACTTTTAATATATATTAAGATGATCTAAAACTAAATAATGATATTGATTGAAAGAGTGTTTAAATATGAAAGCGAAATTAGAACAAATAGCTGAAATTGATCAAGCTTTAGTTGATCAATTACCTAATTTTAAAATCAAAATGAATCAAACAGATAGATTTACAGCAACGCTTACACTTCTTTTTGAATCATTTGTTGATTTTGCTACAATTCAAAAACTAAAATCAATTAAACCAAAAATTGATGGTGTTAAAATCCAGTTAATAAACTCTTGAGAAAATGTTGATCAAAACCAACTTGCTTTATTTTGAAATCAAGCTGTAGCTGATTGTTCTTTAAAAATTAATTCAAATCTAGAAACTATTCATTCAGTTAGTTTTAGTGAAGCATCATTTAGTTTTAAAACTGATGATTTAAATTTTGTCCAACAAGTTAATGCAGCTAAAGAACAATTATTAAAAACACTTTTAGATTGATCAATTAATACAAACACAATTGATATTGAATACATTGATAACAGTAGTGCATATTTATTAGAAAACCAAGAACGAACCCAAAAAGAATTAATTGCTCAACAACAAAAACTTGAAACTATAAAAGCCCAACAAGAAGCTCAAACTAAAGCAATTAATGATTATAAATACACTAATTCAATTCACAATGCCATGAATCCAATCCCACTAAATGATGTAACTGAAGAAATGAAACAAGTATGGGTTCAAGGACAAGTTTTTCATGTTGAAAAAGAATCAAGAAGAAATGGTTTTATATATCGATTTAGAATTTTAGATGACACTAATACTCTTGAAATTTTTGAATTTGCTTTAAACGAAAATCCAGAACGAGAAAAAATCAAAAAGAATGATTGAATTGTTGCACTTATTACAATTTTACCAACACGAAACGATGGAGTTAAACAAAACTTCGTTGGTAAAATTAACAAACTATTATTAAAACCACAACAAATTGATCAAGCTTTTTTCTCACCCCGTATTGAATTCAACTTCCATACAAAAATGAGTGCACTTGATTCAATTATTGAACCCAAAGACTTAATTGATTTTGCTACTAAAAACAATTTAAAAACAATTGGTATTACTGATCGAAATGTTGTACAAGCATATCCAGAAATTTTTACTTATTTAAACAAAACTAAAAGTGATTTAAAAATAATATATGGAATTGAAACTGAAGAAATTCCATCATATATTGAACTAGTACTAAATCCTTGTGATCAAAACTTAAATAATGCTACTTATGTTGTTTTTGATATTGAAACAACAGGACTTTTTCCAAACTATGATGGAGTCATTGAAATTGGAGCAATCAAGATCAAAAACAACGAACTTTTAGGTAGACTTAGTTTCTTTTTAAAACCAAATAAAGAAATTAGTTTAGCAACTCAAGAGTTAACTAATATTACTAATTCTGATATTGCCGATGCAATCTCTGAAAAAGAAGGATTAATAAAAATCTTTGAATTCTTCAAAGACAGTGTACTAGTTGCTCATAATGCAATTAACTTTGATATTAACTTCTTAAATATTAGAGCAGTTCATCATAATCTAGAACCACTTAATAATCCTGTGATTGATACATTAATGATCTCAAGAGCAATCAATAAAGATTTTAAAAGTCACCGTTTAGGATGAGTATGTAAAAAGTATGGAATTGATTATAATGAAGACAGTGCACATAGGGCTGATTATGATGCAGAAGTATTAAATCAAGTCTTTAAAGTAATGTTAGATAAATTATTTCATGAGTATTCAATAACTAATTTAAATGAAATTAATGA
Organism: Ureaplasma diversum NCTC 246; assembly: GCF_000731915.1. Taxonomy (GTDB): domain Bacteria; phylum Bacillota_I; class Bacilli_A; order Mycoplasmatales; family Mycoplasmoidaceae; genus Ureaplasma; species Ureaplasma diversum. The sequence goes on along the minus strand of NZ_JFDP01000087.1, from coordinate 4,198 downwards.
TAAATTACAAAACGATACACTAAGAAGTAGAATCTTTGGTAAATGATTAAATCTATATGTTAAAAAACAAGAAAATATAAGAGATATGTATGAGCTAGTTTCACTATCTCATACTGATAACTTTTTTTCAAGACCAACACTTTATAGAGAACAAATTGAAAAGAAAAGAGAAAATGGTTTATTAACAACTAATGCAGTTCATGAATCTGATCTAATTGAAGCTTTATTTTCTAAAACTGATCAAGAAATTAAAAGTATTATACAGTCGTATGATTTTATTACATTACCATCTCTTAAAACCCAAGCTCATTTAACATATGAACAAAATAAAATTAGTTTAGAAGATCTTAAACATGCTTTTGTTAAACTAGTTAGTTTTAGTTATGAATTAAATAAAAAAGTAGTGTATTCAAATACTCCCTACTTTTTAGATGCTGATCATAAAAAGTTTTATGATGTATATGTTCATTCAAAACAACTAGAAGGGAAATCACACCGATTTAGTCATGAAAAATATGTACCAGATCTTTATTTAGATGATGCTAAAGCAGCTGAATTTGAACTTTCATATTTAAATAATGAAACTTGAATTAATGATATTATTTACAATCACCCCCAAGCAATAGTAGATTTAATTGATGATAGTATTGCCCCACTTAAAAGTGGTTTATATGCTCCAAAAATTGAAGGTGTTAATGAAAAAGCTAAGGCTTATATTTATGAAACTGCCCACCGGATTTATGGAGATCATTTACACCCAATTATTCAAAAACGATTAGATCGAGAATGAAATGCAATTAGTGAACACGGGTTTACTGTTGTTTATTGAATTTCACACTTATTAGTAAAAAAATCTTTAGAAGATGGATATGGTGTAGGGAGTCGGGGATCGGTTGGTTCTTCACTTGTTGCAACATTTTTAGATATAACTGATGTTAACCCCCTACCCCCACACTATTTATGTACTAAATGTAAATATTGTGAGTTTGTTGAAGATGCTGATGATGGGTTTGATTTAGTACCTAAGAATTGTTCAAATTGTGATCTTACTTTAACAACAAATGGGCATAATATTCCATTTGAAACCTTCTTAGGTTTTAATGCTGATAAAGTGCCTGATATTGATTTAAACTTTTCTGGACTTTATCAACAAACAGCTCATAACTTTATTATGGAATATTTTGGATCTTCACATGCTTTTAGAGCTGGAACAATCGCAACAGTTGCTGAAAAAACAGCTTTTGGAATGGTTCGAAAATATTTTGAAGAACAAAAACTAGATCCTAAAGTTCGTGATTCAACAATTATGTTATATGCACTTGCTTGTATTAACTCAAAACGAACAACAGGACAACACCCAGGAGGAATTATTGTAGTTCCTGAAGATTTATCTATTTTTGATTTCTCACCATACAACTATCCAGCTAATAAAAAAGAAGAAAACTGATTAACAACCCATTTTGCTTTTGAATATTTACATGATAATTTATTAAAGTTTGATATTTTAGGTCATGATAATCCAACGATTTTAAACCTTATTAAAAAATTAACAAACATTGATGATCGTGATGTACCAATGTATGATTTAAAAGTTATTGCATCATTTAGTGATATATCTGTTTTTAATCTAGAACCACGTGATGTTTTAAACGAGACAACAGGAGCTATTAGTATTCCTGAATTTGGTACTAAGTTTGTGCGACAAATGTTAGTTGACACCAAACCTAAATCATTTGCTGACTTGATACGGATCTCAGGTTTATCTCATGGAACTGATGTTTGATTAGATAATGCTCAATCATTAATTAAATCAGGTAAAGTACTAAAAGATGTAATTGCTTGTCGGGATGATATTATGACCTATTTAATCGCTTTAAACATCGAACCATCAATTGCTTTTGCTGTAATGGAAGATGTAAGAAAAGGTAAGAAAATTAAATTAGATCATCAAAAGATCTTACAAGAAAAACAAATTCCACAATGATATATTGAATCAGCTAATAAGATTAAATATATGTTCCCAAAAGCACACGCGACTGCTTATGTAATGCACGCTTATAAATTTGCTTGATTTAAACTTTATTACCCCCTTGAATACTATGCTGCTTTTTTAAGTGTGCGAGCTGAAAAAGTTGATATGTTAATTATTAAAAAAGGGAAATTAGCAATTGAAGAAGAATATAAACGAATTGTTGATAAAGAAAATAAAGCCAAAAATGGAAATGGACCAAAACCAACAACAGCTGAACTTGAATCATTAAACACTTATGAAATTATGGTTGAACTATTAGCTAGAGGCATTAAAATCAATAATGTTGATATTAAAAAATCAGCTGCAACTGACTTTTTAATTGATCGATCAACAAATAGTATTATCCCACCTTTTACAATGCTTCCTGGATTAGGTGAGATTGTTGCAAACAGTATTGTAAGTGCACGAGATGAATTACAATTTGCAACTATTGAAGATCTAAAAGCTAGAACTAAACTATCAAAAAAAGATCTTGATAATTTATCAAAAATTGGTGCACTTGATGAACTAAGCGAAACAGATCAGTTGACTTTATTTTAATTTAGGATTATTTTTGATTATTAACTAAATTATTAAATCTAATTGTGGTATTAATTAACTAATATGAACGGATCATTTTGAACAAAAAGGAATATTATCTTACTAAGTATTGGTGTTATTGTTAGTGCAATAATGGTTGGGTTTAGTATTTCATTAATTCTAGACATTGACTTTAAAAACTTATTCACTAGTTTAAAAACATCATTAAATAGTAATAATTTAGCTACTTTATGATTACTTTTATTAATTGGTTTTAGTTTATTTCGTGCTTTTATTTTTGTACTATTACATTATGTTTATGTAAAAAAGAATAAAGTAAAAACGATTAAGTGGTATGAATGGATTTTGTATGCTTTTAGTTTATTGTTTTTAACAGCATCAACTCCCTTTTCAATTGGATCTGAACCATTTAGTGTTTATTTTCTAACAAAACATAAAGTAAACCATATTCGTCATAATTCAGCATTTCTTTTAGCTTGTTCAACTTATTATGAACTAGGACAGTTAATAATTACTTTACCTTCCTTATTTTATGTATCTTATAATATCCATATTTTCTATACAGCACTTAATCAACCAATTCCTTATTTCTTTTGATTAGCTGTAGTTGGAACACTTGTTGATATGGTAATTGCATCCTTATATTTTGTTTTAGGATATAGTTCTAAGGTACATTTGTTTATTAACCGTGTCTACAATAAAATCAAAAAAGTCTTAAAACTAAAATATGATACTTATGAACAATTATTAATTAAGCATAAAGAAGGTGAAAACTTCAAAAGAGTTTATCACTACTATATGCGTTTACCTTGATTAAACATAACAGCACTTTTGATTGGTTTAGGGTTTAATTTTTGTTTTTATAGTTTAACTTATATAAGTTATTTATTAGTTAGTAAAGATCCGGTCCTAATTTATTTTGATATGTTTAATTACACTAACATATCAATTACAGCAACTAACTTTGTTCCTATCCCAGGATCTGAAGGTAGTGTGCAATATATTCTTAAACAATTCCTTACTTTTAATAATCCTCATCAAGCTAAAATTAATGATCAACTAATTAATGAAGTTATTTTTATTTGAAGAATGTTTAGTTTATATTTATGCGCTTTTGTTGGGATCTTTGGCTTTAGTTATTTCTTAATTAAAGATTGAAGAATCTTTATTAAACAAATTAAAATCAACCATAAACAAAACAATACTTTCTTATTTAAAAACAATTATCGATTTAAATGAGATAAGAAAAAGAATGATTATTTTCAAAAAAAGATTAATTATAATTAGTATCAAAAAACATCCTTACTAAAAAAAGAGAAGGATGTTTTTTAAGTAATCTTAATTGCAACTTTAGATTGTTATGTTGATAATGATAGCTAATAGTAAAATTACTATGACTATAGTGTTTGGTATTGATTTAATTTAATAAAAGTTATTATTGGTTTTTTTATTTTATCTACTCATTATTCATTTCAAGGAAAAGAATCTCATTCAACTGGTTCGTCTTTTTCTTTATCCTTAAAATCAAATTTAAGATTGTATTCACTTAAATTATCAATTTTATCTACTTCTAATAAGAATACTGGATAGTTTTCAAAAACGACAGCTGGTACAGTATTTTGTAGT
>NZ_JFDP01000086.1 GCF_000731915.1 Ureaplasma diversum NCTC 246 | reverse complement strand
ATTTGGACGCTTTGAAACATCTTTTTTAGTTTTAAACCAAAGTGCACGGTTATTTTTTTCTAATTCAACATTTATTGTTTTAGTTTGTGAATTAATATCAACTCTTTTTGGTACTTTAATACGATACTCTCGACGAAAATTAGTGGATGCATAGTCTTTAAATAAAAGAACTAATAAATTTTTCTTATCAAAATTAGTTGTAACAACTTTATTTAAATCACTTGATTTAAAAGTTGAAGATAATTCCTCTTTGCTTTTGATTATAAAAAATTTCTTATTATATTCTTCAACTGGCGTTGTTTCTCTTACATATTTAATAATATATTTTTCGGTGTTTTGGTCCAAAATATCAGCCCGATCAGAATAATAAAAATAGAATGTTTTATTATCATTTGAAAGATATTTTAAACCATCTAAAACATAAAGTCGTTCTTTATCTTTTTCATTAGTAAAAGGGTTGGCTTTTAAATTAGTTTTGTATTTGACTGTAAAAATTTGGTTTTTAATTTCATCACTTAATGGGATTGAAATATATTCATCTTTATTATCTTTTTTATCTTTATATTCTTCATTGAAATATTTAAGTTCAACGATTTTATATTGATCATAAACTGAATAGAGATAAAGAAAGAAAAAGTCTTGATTGATATTTTCAATTTTACTTGCTAATGATTCAAATCTCTTTTTAGTTCTTTGGTTTTCAACTACAAGAACTAATTCTTTATTTTTTCATTTCAATAAGTTATTAAGTTTGATTTTAAACTCTTCATAGTAGTATTCAATTAGTTGAGAATTAGCTTCAAGTTGAATATCAGATAATTTAGTAAAAACTGATAAATCATCTTTAGGATTTGAGATTTGATGGTTTGAAGCATTGTTAGAATTAATTTCTTGATAAATAAAGATCTTATTGATTAAATATTCATTATTATCTTCTAAGTTTTCAAAAGAAACTTGAACTGAACCATCATTACTTATTTTAGCTTTATTAGAATTGATTAATTCATCATTGTTATTAGGTTTTGTGAGCTGAACTTGAATGTATTTATCTTGATATGATGAGTCTAATTTAAAGCTTAGAGTATACTTACTATCAACAAGTTTTAAATTCTTATCTATGCTATTTAATAACATTTGTATTGGTTTTGCTGGTTCTAGTGCTGCAAGCGGTCGAGTTTGTTTAACTACTGTAGGATCAGATATTTTTACATTTTCTTCAAGTAATGATTTTTTAGGGGTGCTTTTTCTAGCTGGTTTTTCTTTTTCTTGAGTACAAGAAGCTATTACAACAGGAATAGAAACTAAAAACAATGAACTAAATATAATAGTTGATTTTAATTTTTTATTCATAGTTTTATACCACCTATTAGTAACTAAACTAATTTTTAAGTTTATATTGTGGTTATTATAGCATAGGCAAAAATAATAAATATTGATTTACTTACTTTAATTAATAAGTGGAAAGTTGATGATATTAAGTTATATAAGTGTCTATATTTACTTATCATCACAAAGATCATAAGCGACAAAATTTATCCACATAATACAATTAAATATAATTATTAAATTTATATTTTATATTACTCTAACTAAGGTACTGCGGCAAATTTTGTGTATGACTATATTTTGTAACAAAATCAATTTATTTGAGAATAGCGAAACACAAATCTTGTTTGGTTTTACACCATTTTTTTTACAAAAATAATAGCAAAAATATGAGCCGGTAACTCATTTAGTTTCTTTTTAAAGTAAGTTTAATTAGAACTTTTGATTGTTATGTTGATAATGATAGCTAATAGTAAAATTACTATGACTATAGTATTTGTTATTGATTTAATTTAATAAAAGTTATTATTGGCTTTTTATTTTATCTACTCATTATTCATTTCAAGGAAGAGAATCTCATTCAATTGTTTCATCTTTTTCTTTATCCTTAAAATCAAATTTAAGATTGTATTCACTTAAATTATCAATTTTATCTACTTCTAATAAGAATATTGGATAGTTTTGAAAATTCGCAGTTGGTATAGTATTTGAACGCTTTGAAACATCTTTTTTAGTTTTAAACCAAGGTGCTTCGTTATTTTCTTCTAATTCAACATTTATTGTTTTAGTTTGTGAATTAATATCAACTCTTTTTGGTACTTTAATACGATATTCTGGACGAAAATAACCGGATGTATAGTCTTTAAATAAAAGAACTAATAAATTTTTCTTATCAAAATTAGTTGTAACAACATTATCTATATCTAAAGCACCTGATTTAAAAGTTGATAATAATTCCTCTTTGCTTTTGATTATAAAAAACTTCTTATTATATTCTTCAACTGGTGTTGTTTCACTTACATATTTAATAATATTTTTTTTAGTGTTTTGATCTAAAATATCAGCCCGATCAGAATAATAAAAATAGAATGTTTTATTATCATTTGAAAGATATTTTAAACCATTTAAAACATAAAGTCGTTCTTTATCTTTTTCATTAGTAAAAGGGTTGGCTTTTAAATTAGTTTTGTATTTGACTGTAAAAATTTGGTTTTTAATTTCATCACTTAATGGGATTGAAATATATTCATCTTTATTATCTTTTTTATCTTTATATTCTTCATTGAAATATTTAAGTTCAACAATTTTATATTGGTCATAAACTGAATACAGATAAAGAAAGAAAAAGTCTTGATTGATATTTTCAATTTTACTTCTTAATGATTCAAATCTTTCTTTAGTTTTTTGGTTTTCAACTACAAGAACTAATTCCTTATTTTTTCATTTCAATAAGTTATTAAGTTTGATTTTAAACTCTTCATAGTAGTATTCAGTTAGTTGAGAATTGGCTTCTAGTTGAATATCAGATAATTTAGTAAAAACTGATAAATCATCTTTAGGATTTGAGATTTGATGGTTTAAATCTTTGTTAGAATTATTATTTTCATAAATAAAGATTTTGTTGATTAAATATTCATTATTATCTTCTAAGTTTTCAAAAGAAACTTGAACTGATCCATCATTAGCTATTTTTGTTTTATTTGAAGTAATTAAAACATCTTGATCATCAGCTTTTTGGAGCTGAATTTGAACATACTTATTTATATATGATGCGTCTAATTTAAAGTTTAGAGCATACTTGTTATCAACAAGTTTTAAATTCTTATCTATGTTATTTAATAAGATTTGTATTGGTTTTGCTGGTTCTAGTGCTACAAGTGGTTGAGTTTGTTTAACTACTGTAGGATCAGTTATCTTTATGTTTTCTTCAAGTAATGATTTTTTTAGGAGCACTTTTTGTAGATGGGTTTTTGTTTTCATTTGTACAAGAAGCTAATACAACAGGAATAGAAACTAAGAACAATGAACTAAATATAATAGTTGATTTTATTTTTCTATTCATTGTTTAAATCCTCAACAAAAGTCAATGCAACATGAGCCCCTTTATTAGAAATATCAGTTCTTGAAACTTCTATTCTATAAGTCTCACCATCTGCTATAAACTCTGCCATTTCAACATTAAAATGAGGATTAATATTAACCTTTTTAACTAGTTCATTTTTAGAATTGTATACATTTAAATTGAAATCAATACGCGATTTTATTTTACTCACTCCGTCCTCAATATTTACTTTTTTCTCTACTCTTCTTTCTATATATCTCGGAGCATAATAATCATCCATATAGTATTTATCATCATCTGAAATAGCACAATGATTCTCGTAATCTTTGGATAACCACTCAGGAATATTTCCTTTTCGCATATATTTTGTCAAATCTTTTGTTAGATCTTGACATCATCCATATCTGCTTGTTGGAGTTCCACCAGTTCCACTTGGTTCAGAAGCTAACCCGCTGTGATTAAATAAATTAAAATATGGGTCAGATTCTACCAAACCAGGCTCTTTTAAACTTTCCATGTAGTATCTTCCCAAAAGTTCAATTTTACGTTCATCACTAAATCAATGTGGGATTATAAGATCACGCTCAAGCAAATATGGGTTGCTAATTGGATCAACTTTTGGTAAGTTATCACCAGTATAGTTTGAATCAAAGGAAACTTTAATGTTATCGCGATTATACTCACGAACATATTCAGTAGTTGTTATTTCTTTATATATTGGAACAGTTTCATCAGTAATTTCATGTAACCAAGCAAGACTAATTCGTACTCTACTGTTTTTCTTAAATTGTTTTTGTATTGTTTGAACAACTTTTGGATCTGATTTTTCAAGAATATGAGTATTTCCATTTATATGTCTATTGGTAATCCCACTTTCAGACTTTATGTAAACTAAATTTCTCATTGCTTCTTTCATTAAGTAATAGTGAGGAATACCAAAACCTAATTCATTACTATAATTTTGATTATGAGGGTGTTTACTTCCAGTAATGAGTGCAGATTTAAAAATTATTGAATCGTGTCCAATATCAAATTGTTGTTTGTTAGTTTGCAGAAGCATTGATGCCAAAGCTGTTACTACAGGTGCTGAATAACTTGTTCCATTGAGAATATTTTCATTATTATTAAGATAATCACTGAATTCAAATTCACCAGGCGCAGTAACAGATAAATAATTTATGTTGTTGCCAATTTGGCTGTATTTTGCTTTTTCTAAAATTGGTTTATTGTTAGTACCATTTCCAAGAGAGCCAACAACAATTGAATTTAGGGATAATTTTCTCCCAACCAATTCTTTTGTATTTTTTACAAAATCATTACCTGCTGAAAAAACATAAATAATTTCAGGATTTTTGACAATTATTTCATCTAGAAATTTAGATGCATTATTATATTTTTTATATTTAGGATTATCATTGATGAATTTGGCAGTGTAACCATAACTATTATTTATCAAAAAAGTTTTTAAATTTTTTAAGTTTTTTACTTTTTCGTCACTTAATGCACCGCCAATCGGAAGTGTTTTAACTTCAATGGTTTGGTTGATACCATTAGAACCAGCTAAAATTTCTACAACTTCATTTGAATGATAATTATATGGATCTTTAGGATCTTTTGGAACATTATTACTATCATAATTTAAATTTAATAAACCATAATTATAGTTTCATGATAATTTACCCAAATTATCTTCTTTTAATTTATAAATTTCAGAAACCCCAACAGATAACTTTCCTAATTCATTAAAAGTGTTTTTGAAATGAAAATATCTAGCTGCTTTATCTAAATCAATATATTCGAAATTATTAGAATTTAATTCTCCGTCTTTATGTGTTGATGCTTGTTTGTAATTATTAATTATATTTTTATGCTTTGATAAATAATCACGAACAATATGGTTTGAGTCATTATTTTGTATAAGTATTTTTTCTTCTTCTGAACTATTTATTAAATACTCATCAATTAAAATAGCATTAAGTGAATTAGTATTATTTTGAAAGAATGATTCTAAGCTTGTTTCAAAAGCACTTTTATTATTAAAAATAGTTAAAATAGTTAATTTGTTAGTAAATTCAAAAACTTTGTAATCTATTTGGTTTTCTAAATTTTTAGTTTTTAAAAAATCCTTAAGTTTAGTCAATATTGTTTTCTGATCTACATTATTTTTCATTAAAATCTCAAAACCGAGCTGGAATTGATTTGTATTTTCTAATTTATTTGCAGCAATTCCTAAAAAGGGTGTAGCTATAATTAATGGTAATGATGTAAGTAAAATAACTCTTTTAATTGTTTTTTTATTCATAGTTTTATACCACCTATTAGTAACTAAACTAATTTTAAAATTTATATTGTGGTTATTATAGCATAGGTAAAAATAATAAATATTGATTATATATAGATTATAAGCGACAAAATTTATCCACATAATATAATTAAATATAATTATCAAATCGATATTTTATATTACTCTAACTAAGGTACTGTAGCAAATTTTGAGTATGACTATAATTTGCAACAAAATCAATTTATTTGAGAATAGCGAAACACAAATCTTGTTTAGTTTTACACCTTTTTTTAAAAAAACAATAGCAAAAATATGAGCCGGTAACTCATTTAGTTTCTTTTTAAAGTAAGTTTAATTAGAATTTTTGATTGTTATTTTGATAATGATAGCTAATAGTAAAATTACTATGACTATAGTGTTTGGTATTGATTTAATTTAATAAAAGTTATTATTGGCTTTTTATTTTATCTACTCATTATTCATTTCAAGGAAAAGAATCTCATTCAATTAGTTCGTCTTCTTTATCCTTAAAATCAAATTTAAGATTGTATTCACTTAAATTATCAATTTTATCTACTTCTAATAAGAATATTGGATAGTTTTGGAAATTATCAGTTGTTATAGTATTTGGACGCTTTGAAAGATCTTTTTTATTTTTAAACCAAGGCGGATTGTTATTTTTTTCTAATTCAACATTTATTGTTTTAGTTTGTGAATCAATATCAACTCTTTTTGGTACTTTAATACGATATTGTGGACGAAAATAAGGGTCAGTATACTCTAGAAATAAAAGAACTAATAAATTTTTATTATCAAAATTAGTTGTAACAATTTTATCTATATTTAAATCACTAGATTTAAAAGTTGATAATAATTCCTCTTTGCTTTTGATTATAAAAAACTTCTTATTATATTCTTGAACTGGTGTTGTTTCACTTACAAGTTCAATAATATTTTTTTTTGGTGTTTTGGTCCAAAATATCAGCCCGATCAGAATAATAAAAATAGAATGTTTTATTATCATTTGAAAGATATTTTAAACCATCTAAAACATAAAGTCGTTCTTTATCTTTTTCATTAGTAAAAGGGTTGGCTTTTAAATTTGTTTTGTATTTGACAGTAAAAATTTGGTTTTTGATTTCCTCACTTAACGGGATTGAAATATATTCATCTTTTTCATCTTTATATTCTTCATTGAAATATTTAAGTTCAACGATTTTATATTGATCATAAACTGAATAGAGATAAAGAAAGAAAAAGTCTTGATTGATATTTTCAATTTTACTTGCTAATGATTTAAATCTCTTTTTAGTTCTTTGGTTTTCAACAACAAGAACTAATTCTTTATTTTTTCATTTCAATAAATTATTAAGTTTGATTTTAAACTCTTCATAGTAGTATTCAATTAGTTGAGAATTAGCTTCAAGTTGAATATCAGATAATTTAGTAAAAACTGATAAATCATCTTTAGGATTTGAGATTTGATGGTTTGAACCATTGTTAGAATTAATTTCTTGATAAATAAAGATCTTATTGATTAAATATTCATTATTATCTTCTAAGTTAGCAAAAGAAACTTGAACTGAACCATCTTTACTTATTTTGGCTTTGTTAGAAGTGATTAATTCATCATTGTTATTGGGTTTTGTAAGCTGAACTTGAATGTATTTATCTTGATATGATGAGTCTAATTTAAAGCTTAGAACATACTTGTTATCAACAAATTTCAAATTCTTATCTATGTTATTTAATAAGATTTGTATTGGTTTTGCTGGTTCTAGTGCTACAAGTGGTCGAGTTTGTTTAACTACTGTAGGATCAGATATTTTTATATTTTCTTCAAGTAATGATTTTTTAGGAGTACTTTTTATAGCTGGTTTTTCCTTTTCTTGAGTACAAGAAGCTAATACAACAGGAATAGAAACTAAAAACAATGAACTAAACACAATGGTTGATTTTAATCTTTTATTCATAGGTCAGCCCCCTCTTTTAAAACAATATATTATTATTATTATTATTATAAGTACTATATCATTTTAAATGGTTTTTAACATTTATTAGAAAAAGCGAAAATGATATTAAGTTTTATAGTTATTGTACATCATATATAATGATTATTTTTTTAATATTGAAAACATAAAATTAATTTTAATTATGCTCGATCTCAATATATAGTTTTAAAATATTGTAAAATTTAATAAGTGAATGAAATTTAACTTTTGTTGCTGTTATTATATTTATTAAGAATCTTATTAAGGTAATTAAACTTTATAAGTTTATTGATAACAATAAGGTTTGTTGTGGTGTATATTATTAGTTGGAATATTGTGCATTTAGCCCCGTTTGATATTGGTAAATCGTTCAATGAAAACAATGATTCTGATTTGTATCAAAAAGAAGTATTTTCATCAACTCTAAAGCAATTTATCATTGAACAAAAATATGAATTATTGCAAACTAATATATCTAATTGTTTTTTAGCAATAAAGTTAAATAATTCAATTTCTTGCTATCTTTTAGATTATGGAATCGGAGTTTTTGTTATTAAAAATATAAATTCTGTTGATCTAACAGAAGTTAGAAAAGCATTTGAAAAAGATATCCCTTATGCAATATATTATTCAAAACAACATGAACAACATATGATATTAAATCATCAATTATTAGATTCAAAGCTGATAAAACAGCTTATGCAAAAAATTTGAAGTTTAATAACTAAAAAGAAAGAATTATCTCTTCAAATAATTAATATAAAAAAGAGGGTTTTTCATATATTTTTCTTTATATCATATTATCTCTAATTGTTATAAATTAGAAAATGATAAATCATTTGATATGTTGATGAATCCCACGATCATTAATAAAATATATAATCAAGAGCAATGAAATTCTATAATCTCAAAAATCCAAATGTATAATATTCATGGATTTCATAATAATGAGTTTAACAATTCATCAAACATAACATCATCTTGAGCAGCTGTTGCTGTAATTGAAGAAAAAGAGTCAGAATCTTTAACTAGAATATTAGATTATGAGATAGAGTTGCAAGCAAGTTGATTTTTGTTCGATTGCTTAATTGAAAATATCAATAAAACAAATATGACAAATTTACAACTACAAAAACAAAAAAGTTTAGCCACTAATATATCATTAAACATTAGTACAATCTTAACTCCAAATATGAGTTTGAGTGAAAAGAATACATTTGAATCTATTTATGAAACTTCTGGTTTTAAAATTATTCAAGATAAATTGTTCTTACTGTTAGAAAATAAAATTGCAATTGCAAATGCTAAACTTAATGAAAAACAATCAAGATATGCAATTATAACTGAAATATTCTTAGTCCTTTTTACATTAGTAAGTATTTATGAACCATTAAGGAATCTTATTAATGGAGAAATAAAAACAAGTGATATAATCCTTGCAACTATCATGTTGATCTTATTTGTTATTTGTTCATATTTCATAGTTAGAAAGAAACAATAATTTATGAAAAACATCTTATTAGTAGTTGATATGCAAAACGGGTTTGCTAGATATGAACAAACCAAAGTTTTAAAACAAAAAATATTTAACTTACTTCAATTAGAAAAATTTGATTATGTAATTGCAACACGTTTTTTAAATACTGATAATAGTGTTTATGAGCGATGATTAAAATGAAATAAATTAAAAGATCAACACGAACAAGCAATCGATAATTCATATTTAAAATATATTGATTTTGTGGTTGATAAGAATGTTTACAATTGCATTAATCAACAATTTCTAGATAAGCTTTATGAAATAAATAATAATCAATTACCAGATAAAATCTATATTGTTGGAGCTGATACTGATTGTTGTATTTTAATTGTAGCAACTGCTTTATTTGAGAATAATATCAGACCAGTTGTTCTGCTTAATTATTGTGCATCAAATGGTGGAGAATTAGCACATAATGCAGGAATTGTCTGTTTAAAAAGATTAATTGGTAAAGACCAATTGGTTGATGTAGAAATCACAGAAAAACTAGATTTAAATAGTTTATAGATTCTATTTTATTAAATCAATGTATTATAAAAACCCATATGAAAAATACAAGTACAATCTTGTATCATTCATTAATGGGTTTTTATTTATATATTTAATTTAATTTAAATAGATTATCAATAATGATAATTAAGGATTAGTTACATTAATTTGATAATTATCTAAACTTTGTATTTTATCTACTACAACAAGATGAACTATTGATGAAAAACCGAGGACAGGAGAACCTGCTATTGCTGTATTTTCTTTTGGTTTAATATATTTATATCCAAATTCAATATTAATAGTATTATTTACAATAGTTAAATTTTTAATTCAATATCCAACCCCTCTAACTACAGGTCTATATATTGTTCTTGAGTCTAAACCATTAACTAGAAGTATTGATTTTGAACTAAAATCAAAATCTTTAAAATGCCCTTTATATCTTCTAGTTTGTGATTTATTTAGATCGTTTAAGCTATTAATAAGATAAAAAATTTTATTTTTATTTAAAGCAATATTATTCTTTTGTCAATCATCTGCAATCTTGAATTCAATTTGTTCAATTTTATCTAACATTACTTTTTTCTCTGAATCAGAAAATTTATTATAATTTTGATAATATTGTTTCATTATTTCATCAATCTCTTTAAATTCATTAGAATATTTAGCTTTGAAATTATCATCATTTATATGCTTTTGTTTCAATATGCTAAAAAGGGATGAAGTATCTCATAAACTTTTTGTTGAAAAAGAACCAGAATTAGGTCAATGTTCTCTTAAAACATCTAACCCATTTTCAGTTTTAGATTTTAAAAGATATCTATCATATGTTAACTCATCACTTCTACAAGAAGCAGCAACTAAAGGAGTTGATATTAATAAACAAAAGCTAGACAAAGGAATTAAAAATTTTAATTTATTTTTTAACATAATTAAATTTAACCCCCTTCATGTATTATTTTTTGAATGCTTAACTTATAATAATTTGATAATTATCTAAACTTTCTATTTTATCTACTACAACAAGATGAACTGTTGATGATGTTCTAAAAGCTGGGCTGGTAATGTGTGGATTTTTTTTCTTTATCGGTATTTCTTTATATTTATATTGAATATTAATAGTATTGTTACTAATAGTAAGGTTTTTAATTCAATATCCCGCCCCAATAGCTGGTGGATCTACGTTTCTTTCTAAATATCCTTTGATAAGTAATATTGATTTATTACTAAAATCAAAATCTTTGAAATATTTTTTAAATCGTTCGGTTTGTATTTTGTTGAAATCTTCAGATTTATTAATAAGATGGAAAATTTTATCTTTGTTTAAAGCTATATTATTTTGTTGTCAATCATTAGCAACTTTACGTTTTAATTTTTCAATTTCTGCATCTAATTGATTGGATTCTTTTTTATTTTCTGTCTTGGCATATTGATCTTGTAATTGGTTAATTCGATCATAAGTTGCTGCATGTTTTGCTTTGAAATGATCATCACGGGGATCATTAGAATTTATAAGAGCAGAAACGTACTCTCGATAAAGGTCCAATGGGTTTCATAATCAATCTGTTGAAATTGTTTTCTTTAGTGGTAATTCTTTTTTAGCTCCAAACGGAAGAGTTTGGTGCAAACCTATTGGTGAGTATTCTCTTAAAACATCTAACCCATTTTCAGTTTTAGATCTTGAATAGTATGTTTTTTTAGCTATTTCAACTTCACTACAAGAAGCAGCAACTAAAGGAATTAATGTTAATAAACAAAAGCTAGATAAAGGAATTAAAAATTTTCATTTATTTTTTAACATAAGTAAAAGCAACATCCCTTTTTATATTGTTTTTATCATATCTATAAATTTCAAATTCATAATATCCACTTCTATCTGCTTTTAACTCCACAGTTTCTGTATTTCTTTCGCCTTCGATTGAAGAAGTTATTAATCGATTATTAGGATCATAAACTTTCATATCAAAATCAACAACATTCTTGTCATCAGAAAGATTAACAAGTCATGATATATTAGCTCTTATATTTTCATTTTGATGCAAATATACTTTGATTCTTCTAGAGAAGTTTGAATCAGCTTTTTTGAAATATTGAAGATTTTTAACAGCACTATCAACACTATAAAATTGAGGAATCCCAAACCCAGTTTCAGCAGTATAAATTTCGTTTGTATAATTAGGTTTCTTCGAACCTGAAATTAAGGCTGATTTCATGATGATAGAATCATGCCCTTTATCAAAGTAGTATTTATTTCTTTGCACAATCATACTAGATAATGCAGTAATAACTGGTGCTGAAAAACTTGTTCCTGAACCTGTAAAACCGGTTTCATCAGTATTTCAACTAGAAAAATTATAATTACCACCATATGTTACAGCTGTAACATAGTTTATGTTATTGCCAATTTGGCTATAATCAGTTTTTTGTTGATTATAATTATGATTAATTGCACCAACAACAATACTATTTTTAGATAATTGTACTCCAGCTATTTCTTTGTACGGTTTCTCATTTTTATTACCATTAAAAGCGTTTCCTGCTGAAAAAACGTTAATTATTTCTGGGTTTGATTGTATCAATTCATCAACATATTTAGAGTAATAATTATATTTCTGCATCCATTTATTGTTTGCAGGATCTGTAAAAACTCAACTATTATTTATTATCTTAACTCCTCAATAAAGAAAAAAATCCATTTCTCCTGCCATACCGTTCCATTCTGTATTAAGTTCAACGCTCCATAATTTAGCAGTAGGATTTATCCCTTTTTGCCCAACGATAATTTCTCCAACATTGTTAGCGTGATTGCTTCAAGATTCATTATAAAATGGTTCATTTCTTCATCTGGCACCATTTCCGTATTTATTATTTCATATAAATGGTGTAGTTCAACCATCGATAACCCCCTCAGCTTCTAAAATTCCCACTTTTAATAATGGAGAATCGATGTAATCATTAAAATGTTTAGTTCTAACTGATTGGGTTAATCCAACCAAGCTAAAAAGCTCGTCATTGTTAGCATATGGTCGTAAATCAAATGCTGATCCAACATTATGTCTTTTATCTTCTTGATTAGATGTTGTTCGAACGCCACTATTATTTTTCTTTTTTAAAACAAAATCTTCGTAAGTATATGATGATTTAAATCCATAAACACTTGATACTTCATTATCATCATATGCGAACAAAGAAAGAGCATTTTTGAATGCGTCATAGTCTTGGTTGTTAGTTATAGCAATAGAGATTGTTTTTAAATATTTACCTAAAATAAAAACTAGGTCTTCTTCTTTAATTTTTAAATATTTGTTAGCAATTATTTTTAATTTTGATTTTAAATCAATTTCGTTATTGGCTTTAAAAATAATGTCAAATCTTTTAACACCTAATGATTTAGGCGTTTGTTTATTAGTTGAATTACCTATTACATCCGCTTCTAGTATTTCAACTAATTTATGTTTGGATTTGTTATTTTTTTGTTCATTATTTAAGATTACTTTTTGATTGTTAGCATTAGTTAAAACACTTAAAGCAAAAGGAATTGCAGTTGTAACAACTAATGATGTAAAAACAATCGTTTTTAGTTTATTTTTAAACATATTTTTTATTACCTGCTTTCTACAATAATGTAAATTTTGAAAGTATATAAATTATATTACAAGTGGTTTAGTTTATGTAAAATCACATTATTATTTTGCTTGGTTTTTAATAAAAATATGTTGTTTAAAACCTTAATTTTGTATACCAATTTTACTTATTTTGATATTCAATTTTATTAAGAATTAATAATGATTATAATAATGTTAATTATATTTATCAATAATTAACGCGTTATAATAACTTTTATGAAAAAAGTTAGATTATTTGAAATGTTTGCAGGTATTGGTAGTCAATATGCTGCGCTTAAAAATGTTTATAAAGATAGCGGTATAGAAGTAGTTAGTTTAGGTAGTTGTGATTTTTATATTGACGCAATTATTAGTTATATGATAATTCACTATGGAGTATTAAAACCAGAAGAGAATTTGTCTAAAGAACAAATGGTAGAGTTATTAAATCAACATCAATTTAGTACTAATTCTAAAGATGTAGTTAAAGCAACTTATTTTAAATCATTGAAAGAAGATAAATTAAGATCAATGTTTTCATATTTATATAGTTATGTAAACAATGATTATTTTAAATTAAGATATCGATCAATTTTTGAGAGAGAGAGAGCAGTTTATTAGATTCTAATTCAACCCTTCTTTTAGAGAGAGAGAGAGAGAGCTGGGACAGATATCACAACTTTTAGTAAACTACCTAAAGATATTGATATTCTTACTTACTCATTCCCTTGCCAGGACTTAAGTCAACAAGGTAAACAAAAAGGATTAAATGAATCAACAAGAAGTGGTTTACTTTATCAAATCGAGCGTATCTTAAAATCTAATCAAGACAGATTACCAAAAATTCTTTTGCTTGAAAATGTTAAAGGTTTAGTATCTAAAAAGTTTATTAATGATTTTAATAAGTGAATAGAAACATTAGATAAATTAGGATATAGTAGTAAATATGCTATTTTAAATGCAACTGATTATGGTTCACCACAAAATAGAGAGCGTGTCTTTATGTTATCAGTCCTTAAAACTGAAAACAAAGATATCACTTTTCCACCAACTAAACCACCAACTAAAAGTACAAACTTAGAAGATATTATTAACAATCCATATGCTAATAATAATTTAGAACACTTACTAAAATACAAGCACACTGATTTTAAGACAACTAGTTTTAATATTACAAAAGCAAAGTTAATTAATTATTCAAACTTTAATTCAGAAAGCTACATTTATAAACCAATCAACAAAGGAGCAACATTAACTGCTTCAGGAGCAAATAGTCGACTTAAATTCTATTTTCAACAAGAAAACATCATTCGCTATATCAATGAAATAGAAGCTTATTTGTATATGGGATTTAGTGAAAAT
>NZ_JFDP01000085.1 GCF_000731915.1 Ureaplasma diversum NCTC 246 | reverse complement strand
CGAATTCTCCACTTAGATTCATATAGGTTTGTGGTTTAGCTATATAAACTATATTATTATCAATTATTGTTTTAGTAAAATCACCCTTAAATTTAGTGTTATCTAATTTAAGGTTTAGTTGCCTTAATAATTCATCAATTGCCATAAAACCAACATTGTGTCGGTTTTTAGCATAATTAGCCCCTGGATTCCCTAATCCTACTATTAAAAACTTTTCCACAAGATATATTCCTTTTTTAAACAATTAACTAGCATAGTTTTGCACACAAATAATTTAACTATGTTATTTATTTTAAAGGGTTTTTGATTAGTTTTGCACATTTGCACACATTATAATTATTTTTATTATTAAATATAAATCAAATTAAATATTAATTAAATATATTTATTGATTATGCTGATTGATATTAATTTATTAACCTTATATAATTAAGGATATAAATTTATTAGGTAAAGATTATGAACATTATTATTAATACAAAGAAATTAAATGAAGCTTTAAGATTTAGTGCTACGATTGCTAACAATAATACTAATCCTACTTTAACTTGTGTTTTAATCGAAGTTAAAAGTAATAAGATTATTTTTAAATCATCAAACCCATCAGTTAGTGGACTTATTGAAATAGAAGATGGGTTTGAAGCTCTTAAAGAAGGAAAAGTATTAGTTCCTGCAAAAGTATTATTAGGGATTACATCTAAAATTAAAGATCAAAGCTTAGAGTTACAATTGATTGATAATAATGTTTTATTAGTAGATGCTGAAAAAATTAAAACCCAAATTAATGTAATGGATTTTAATAATTTTCCTAATATTGTGTTTGATTTAGATGGCTTTTTAAAAGTAGCTTTAAATGTTCAAATTATTAATGATATTCAAAACAAGATTTTAACTCATATTCATACTCCTGGAGTTAATGAAAGAGTAAGTGCAATTAGTGGAATTTATATTGATGCTAAAAGTGAAAATGGAAAATTAATAGCAATAGGAACTGATAAAGTAAAAGCAGCTTTACTTAGAAGTAATTACAATGGAGATCAATTTGATTTTATAATTCCAATTGGTTTTATGAAAAACATTGGTGATGTTTTAAGATTAATCGATGATAAACCTAATAAAGAAATTGAATTTTTCTTTTTAAACAGAACACTTGTGTTTAAAGTTAATAATGCTCAAATTCATGCTCGAATGATTGATGATAGTTATCCTAACCTTAAAGGGTTGTTTGATTATAGTACTTATCCTAATATTATTAAGGTTAAGAAGAATCTTTTAAATGATGCTATTGAAAGAGGATTGAGTATTGTAAGTAGTGAAAGTAATCCTAAGATTCAAATCAAATCTAATGGAAATGAATTAGAGACAAGGTTTAGTCGCCATGAAGTTGGCGATCTAAATGAATTTATTGAAATTGAAAATCTAACTAATACTAGTTTTGATGTTAAGGTAAATCCCCAATTCTTAGCATCAGTACTTAAGAATTCAGATAGCAATGAGATTTTAATTTATATCCCTGATAATGAAGAACAAAACATTAAAAAAGCATTGATCTTTATGAATGAAAACGATCCTAATTTTATTCAGGTTTTATCTCGAATGAGAAATTAGCAAATTTTAACAAAATTGCACTGTTCAATCAAAAATGATTAAGGAAGACAAAAAACAAGCATTTAGGGCGTTTTTTGTTATTTTAAGCACTATATTTTAGTGGTGCTTTTGTTTTAATTTTACTAATTTGGTATAATTTAAAGTGTTGTGTATACATTTATAAGGTTTGGAGACTTAATAAATGATTATTAAAAAAATCGAAATTAACACTCCTTATATTACCCTTAATCAATTTTTAAAATTAACTGGGTTAATTAATAATGGAGGAGAGGCTAAGATGTGATTAGCTAATAATTCAGTATTAGTTAATAATGAGTCTGAAAATCGAAGAAATAAAAAGTTATACGATCAAACAATAGTTGAGTTTGATGGTGTTAAATACCTTATTTGTGGTTCACAAGAACAGGAGTAGATAAAATGGCAGATATGGAAAACAAATATACTGCTGATAGCATCAAGGTTCTTGAAGGTCTTGAAGCTGTTAGAAAACGTCCAGGAATGTATATTGGGACAACACAATCTGAAGGGTTGCACCACATGATTTGAGAAATCGTTGATAACTCAATCGATGAAGCAATGGGTGGATATGCAACAACAGTTCGTGTTGTTATTAAAAAAGAAGGCAGTATCTTAGTTGAAGATGATGGTCGTGGTATTCCTGTTGAAATACATGAAAAAACTAAAAAATCAGGGGTAGAAACAGTATTAACTGTTTTACACGCTGGGGGAAAATTTGACAACTCAAGTTATAAAGTTTCAGGTGGATTACACGGGGTTGGTGCTTCAGTTGTTAATGCCTTAAGTTCTTGATTTAAGGTTTGAGTTAACAAAGATCACAAAGTTCACTATATTGAATTTAGAAATGGTGGACATGCTGTTGATTCATTAAAAGTAATTAAAGAAAATGATCAAAAAGAAAAAGGGACAATAATTGAGTTTTTCCCTGATTTTACTATTATGGAAAAAGCTGATTGAGATGAGTTAAAAATTATGGCTCGTTTAAAACAATTAGCTTATTTAAATAAAGGGGTTAATATTGTTTTTGAATCAGAACAAACTAACCGTAAAGAACAATGATGTTATAATGGTGGTTTAAAAGAATATATTGCTGATTTAAATGCTGAAAAAACAGCTTTATTTGAAGCTATTATTCATGGTGAAGAAGAAAAACAAGTTAAAGTTCCAGGACATGATGATGAAACATATAGTATTAAATGCGAAGTTGCATTCCAATACAATATTTCATACAACAATTCTACGCACTCATTCTGTAACAATATTAATACAACAGAAGGTGGAACGCATGAAGAAGGGTTTAAATTAGCTCTTGTTCGTTTGATTAACAAGTTTGCACTTGAAAAGAAATACCTTAAAGATACTGATGAAAAAATCACTAAAGAAGATGTAACCGAAGGATTAACTGCAATTATTTCAATTAAACACCCTAATCCTCAATATGAAGGACAAACTAAAAAGAAATTAGGTAATAGTGAAGTAAGACCGTTTGTTAACGAAATTACATCTTCTATTTTTGAACGTTTTATTGCTGAAAATCCAGATGAAATTAAATTAATCATGGCTAAGGTAATGCAAGCTGCAGAAGCTCGAAGAAGAAGTACTGAAGCACGTGAAGCAACAAGACGAAAATCACCATTTGAATCAAACTCATTACCAGGAAAATTAGCTGATTGTTCAAATCGAGATTCATCAGTAACTGAACTTTACATCGTCGAAGGGGATTCAGCGGGTGGTTCTGCTAAAACAGGACGAGAACGTGAATACCAAGCAATTTTACCTTTAAAAGGGAAAATTATTAATGTTGAAAAAGCAAAGATTGATAAGATTTTTGCTAACGAAGAAATTCTTAATATGGTAACTGCGATTGGAGCAGGAATTGGACCAGAATTTAATATTGAAAAATTAAGATATTCAAAGATTATTATTATGACCGATGCTGATGTGGATGGTAGTCATATTCGAATCTTAATGTTAACTTTCTTCTATCGTCACATGTTACCTTTAATTCAAAATGGTAATGTTTATATTGCTCAACCACCACTTTATAAAGTGACTTGAAACAGAAATGTTAAATATGCTTATAGTGAACAAGAGTTAGAAGCTATTAAACAAGAAGTTGGTAATGCTAAATATAATATCCAACGATATAAAGGGTTAGGGGAAATGAATCCTGATCAGTTATGAGAAACAACAATGGATCCTAAAAATAGAATCTTATTAAAAGTAACTATTGAAGATGCTGCAATTGCTGATAAAACATTCTCTTTATTAATGGGTGATGATGTCCTTCCAAGAAAAGAGTTTATTGAAAAAAATGCAAAGTATGTAAAGAATATTGATGCATAGGGAGGGTGTAAATAATGGCAATTAAAAAATCAAAAAAAAGTCGTTTAAGTACTGAAGAAATTCAAGAACAATTATCATTATCAACAATTAATGATCATTCAATTACTAAAGAAGTTGAAACATCTTTCTTAGATTATGCAATGTCAGTTATTGTCTCTCGTGCTTTACCTGATGTTCGTGATGGATTTAAACCAGTTCACCGTAGAGCATTATATGCTGCTTATGAAAACGGAATGACTCATGATAAACCATATAAGAAATCAGCAAGATGAGTCGGGGATGTTATTGGTAAGTACCACCCACATGGTGATCAAGCTGTTTATCAAACAATTGTAAGAATGGCTCAAGACTTCTCAATGCGTTATCAATTAGTTGATGGGCATGGGAACTTTGGATCAATTGATGGTGATAGTGCAGCTGCTATGCGTTATACTGAAGCTCGTTTATCTAAAATATCAGCTGAACTTTTAAAATACATTGATAAAGATACAGTAGAATTTGTTCCTAACTATGATGGTTCAGAAAGTGAACCTAGTGTTTTACCATCTGGTTTCCCTAACTTATTAACTAATGGGACAACAGGGATTGCTGTTGGGATGGCTACAAATATGCCACCACACAACTTAGTTGAAGTATGTAATGCAATTAAAGCTTATGCACATAATCACGATATTACAATTGATGAAATAGCTGAACATATTTCAGGACCTGATTTCCCAACTGGTGCTCAGATTTATGGGACTGCAGGAATTAGAAAATATTTTGAAACTGGTAAGGGTTCTGTAACAATTCGATCAAGTCATGAATTTGAAGAAATTGGAAACAATCGGGTTGCTATTGTTTTCACTGAAATTCCATACATGATCAACAAAACAACACTAATTGAAAAAATTGTTGAATTAGTAACTAATAAACAATTAGATGGAATTAGTGACTTAAGAGATGAATCTAGCCGGGATGGAATTAGAATTGTTGTTGAAATCAAACGAGATTTTATTCCTGAAGTAGTTTTAAATAAACTATTTAAGATGACATCATTACAATCAAACTTTAGTGTTAATAACTTAGCTTTAGTTAATGGTGTACCACAAGTTTTAAATATCAAAGAATTAATTAAATATTACTTTGAACACCAAATTGATGTATTAATCAAACGAACAACATTTGATCTTAAAAAAGCTAAAGAAAGAATTCATATTGTTGAAGGTTTAGTTATTGCTGTTGATAACATTGATGAAGTTATTAAGATTATTAAGACTTCAAAAAATGATGAACTAGCAACACAAACTTTAATGAGTCGATTCAATTTAAGTGAAATCCAAGCTAAAGCTATTTTAGAAATGCGTCTTAAAGCTTTAACTGGTTTAAATATTGAAAAACTTAAACAAGAACATGCTGAATTAATTAAGATTGTTGAAGATCTAGAAGATATATTAAATAGTTATGAAAGACAGACTAATATTGTTTGTGAATACTTAGATTATTTAATTGAAAAATTTGGGGATGAAAGAAGAACTGAAATTTTACATGGAGTAAGTTCAAGTATTGATGAAGAAGATTTAATTCCTGAAGAAGATATTGTAATTACAGTTTCAAAACGTGGTTACTTTAAACGATTACCAATTGATACATATCGTGCACAAAAAAGAGGTGGAGTTGGAGTCATTGGTGCTAACACTTATGAAGATGATGATATTGATCAAATCATTGTTGCTAACACCCATACTGATGTTTTATTCTTCTCTGATTTAGGTAGAGTATATCGAATCAGAGGACACCAGATTCCAATTGGTTCAAGAACAACTAAAGGAACACCAGCAATTAACTTCTTACCAATTCAAAAAGGTGAATTAATTCAAACAATCTTACCAATTAATGATTATGATGAAGGATCATTAATGTTTACTACAGTTAAAGGTAAAGTTAAACGGGGAAGAATGGATGATTATAAATTAATCTACAAAGGTGGTAAGATTGCAATTAATCTTCCTGAAGATGATAAAGTCTTCTCTGTAATGGCAACAAATGGAAATGATGAAATCTTCATTTCTTCAAGCTCAGGACATTTAGTTAGATTTGATGAAACAACAATTCGAGAAATGGGACGGAACTCTTATGGGGTTAATGGTATTAAATTAACTGATAAAGAGTACGTTGTAGGAACTGGACTTGCTAGTCAAGGGAAATATGTTTTAGCTGTTGGTAAAAAAGGAATCGGTAAATTATCTGATTGTGAAGACTACAGAATGACTAACCGTGGTACCAAGGGTGTAATTACACTTAAAGTTAATTCAAAAACAGGACCACTTGTTGGAATTAAAGTAGTTGATCTTGATGATGAATTATTAATTATTACAAGTTCAGGAAAAATCATAAGAACACGAATTAATGAAATTTCTATTACAGGACGTAATACTTCTGGAGTTAAATTAGTAAGCTTAGATGATAAAGAAGAAATTAAATCAATTACGATCTTTAAAAAAGATTTAAATGAATTAGAAGCTGATACTAACGAACAAAACGAACAAGAAACAGAAAAACCAGAACTAGAAGAAAATAACCAATAAATAAAATAAAGAACAATTGCAGCAAATGCAATTGTTTTTAGTAGAAAGTAAATTATGAATATAGTAACTAAAGAATTAGTAGATTTATTAAAAGAGAAAAAACTAAAACTAAGTGTGTGTGAATCAGCATCATGTGGAGCACTTGCTTCATCAATTGGTGAAATTCCTGGAGCTTCTAGTGTATTTGTTGGTGGTATTGTTTCATATACAAACAACATTAAAGAAAAAGTAGTTGGAGTTAGTAAAAAAACATTAGAAGAGCATGGGGCAATATCTGCTCAAGCTGCTTATGAAATGTGTCAGAAAACTAACTTATTAATGAATAGTGATTTATGTATTTCAATTACAGGGAATGCTGGTCCAAGCGGGGATGAATCTAAACCGGTTGGTTTATTTTATGTTGGAATTGCTATTATGGATGTAGTTTTAGTTAAAGAGTATCAAATCGATAGTATGAATCGGGACTATAACAGATTTAAAATTGCACTAGAAGCAAGTCAATATTTAATCGAAATTTTAAAAAAATAAAAACTTTAGCAAATATAGTGATTGGAGGGATATAAAAACAAATGAAAGAAACTAAAATTACTAAAATCGATCCAATCGCTGCTCTTGAAACAAGATTTTCAAAACAAACATATTTTATCGCTGATGAAATAGAAGAAGAACAACTAAAAGTTATTTCAACAGGGTCATTACAAATCAATAAAATTACTGGAATTAATGGGATTCCAATTGGACGAATTACAGAAGTTTATGGAAATGAATCTTCTGGTAAGACAACATTATGTTTACAAACGATTGCTGAATGTCAAAAGAATAATGGAACTGTTGCATTAATTGATATGGAAGGTTCTTTTGATTTGAATTATGCTAAAAATCTTGGGATTGATACAACAAAATTAATTGTTGCTCAACCAACAACAGGAGAGATGGCATTTGATATGATCGAAACCTTGCTTAAAACAAATGGTGTTAATCTGATTGTTATTGATTCAGTAGCTGCAATGATTCCTGAAACTGAATATAATTCAGATATGAATGAAGCATTAATGGGAGCACATGCTCGGTTAATGTCAAAAGGTTTAAGAAAGATTCAACCATTAATTTCTCGTTCAAACACAGCTATTATTTTCATTAACCAGATCCGTGAAAAAATTAATACTTATTTTGGAAATCCTGAAAATACAACTGGTGGGAAAGCGCTTAAATTCTATGCTTCATTAAGAATTGAAATGCGAAAAGCTGATGTGATTAAAGAGGGTGTTAATAAAATTGGTGTTAAAGCAAAAGTGTCAACAATTAAAAATAAATTAGCTCCCCCATTACAAAGTTGTCATGTTGATATTTTCTTTGGTCAAGGATTTGATTATCATAATGAAATAATTGATTTTGGTATTGATTATGGATTTATTAAGAAAGCAGGTTCTTGATATTCTTATAACAATCAAAAAATAGGACAAGGAAGAGAACAACTTAAAAACCAATTATTAGCTAATGAAACTATGTTTAATGAAATTAAAGAATTAGTTTTAAAAGCACTCGAAAATACAAAAGCAGATAACATAGAGCAAACTAATAACCAGTAAGAAGAAGCACTAGATAATTAATCATTTTGTGTCCCAATTTGTTTAGATCATATGATATAATTTTTATTTATGTTGTGTATATAAGCAAAAGCGAAAAGAGTGTATTTCTATGAAGAACAGTGTTAGTAAATATAAGAAAGGGATATTATTTGCTTTAGGAACAGTTGCTACATTAGGTGTGGTGTCAATTGTAGCTGCAAGTTGTGCTAAACCACTAATTAATGTAAATAGCATTAATACTTATTATAAAGTTCCAACATCTACTGAAAGTCAAGCATTTCATTCTTTATATAAAACAATGAGCAACGAAGGAACTAGAGCCTTTGTTTTAGGTGGATTTATGCAACCGCCTGCATTACTTTCAGGACTTGAAAATAATGTTTTCAATAAAGATTCAATCGCACTTCTAGTTGATATTGGATTTGCAGAAAACGATGAAACAAAAGCAAAATTAAACAATATTAAAGACAAACTATCTCGTGTTAGTTCAGT
This sequence comes from Ureaplasma diversum NCTC 246, assembly GCF_000731915.1. Lineage (GTDB taxonomy): Bacteria > Bacillota_I > Bacilli_A > Mycoplasmatales > Mycoplasmoidaceae > Ureaplasma > Ureaplasma diversum. Next base: position 3,223 of record NZ_JFDP01000085.1, on the reverse strand, counting down.
TGTTTTCAATGTTGAAGAAGCTGCGTTTTTAGCAGGAATTGCTACTGCTTATCAACTTAACTCTAATCAAGAAAGATTCTTAAAAGATAATAAAGGTTTAACTTGAGGTGGTTATGTTGGAATAAATTTAAGTTCAACAACTCCATTCTTAGCTGGATTTAGTGCTGGTGTTAAATGAGCTAATGAAAAATTAAAAGACAAAGATATCAAACAAGAAAATTCGCAAACAACAAAGAAATATGTTGAAGTAAAAGAACAACAACTTGTTCAAAATTCATCAGCTGTTGGTGGTTTTGATGTAGGAATGGGCGATAAGGTTGTTAATGAATTTATTGATTTAGATGTTGATGTGCTATTAGTTGTTGCAGGGGGCGGACAATCACGTGATGCTGTACAAAGAGTTAACTCATCATCAAAAGATATAATGATTGTTGGTGTTGATGTTCCACAAGAAAATGACCCTTTAACTAATGTTAAATTCGGAAACAAAGAAGCTCCAATCCATTTTTCAATTGTAAAGAATATGGATACAATCGTTGCTCGTACACTAAAAAAAGCAACAGAACAACCACAACCATTTGTCGGAAACAATTCAGAATTTAAAAAAGAAGATGAATACAAACTTGGTGTTCATACAGCTGCAGGAATCGACTCAGGAGCTGTCGGGATTTCAGAACCTGGACATAAATATTTAATTGCTGCTACTAATTTAGCTACAAACCAACAACTAGTTAACTATAGTGATGTGGTTAATTATTTCTTAAATAAAGACGATGTTTATAAACAATTCTTAGCTAACGATAATTTAGAATATGTCGCTAGTAAAGGTGTGGATAAAGATCAAAAAACTGCACAAACTGAAAAATGAACACACCCAAGAGCTAAATCATTCTATTTATCAACAGCATCTTCAGACGTATTTAAAAAAGCATATGAGTTAGCTGATCAAAAAGATAAAGAAGCAGATCAAAATAAATATCCAAAGGACTACTATAAAAAACTTTTAGTGGCTCAAATTCTTTCGTTCCCTGGTGACATTTTAGCTGATGGGGCATTTAATGAAAAAATATTCAATGGAATTGTTAAGTTCTACGAACAAGTAGGAATCACTATTCCTAAACCAAACCAAAAATAGTTAAATTTATTAACACTTAAGCTGATTATTATAAAATCAGAACATTAAATAACTTCAAAACAAGTTGGGGTTATTTTTTAATATATGCTTATACAAAACACAAAGTAAACACAACACCAATTCATTTTCTGAGTTTATATATACTTAGATTAATTAAATAATTAAAATAGCAAAAAAGAACCATTTTATACAAAAAAATAAAAGTTTTTTAATATGTATATTTTGTTTGCCTTTCTTGTTATTATTATAAAAATTTAAATATAAATTAAAAATAATCAAATTATTCAATATTTTAAAAGGAGATACAAATGAATTCAAAACATAAAAAAATTGTATTTGGATCACTGTGTGCTACCGTTGCATTAGCTGGAGTTGGGGCTACTTTAGCTGTGTCATGTCGTAAGGATCAAACACAAGTTGATACAAGTAAACTTCAAAGTTATTGAACTGCACCTAAAGAAGATAGTCAACAAGGTTTTTTACAAGCATATAGTAGATTTGCAAACGATGGTAAACGGGCATACATTTTACCTGGATTCAATCAATCTTGATATTTAGAACCAGCTATTAAAGATGGCAAATTTAACAAAGATTCAATTGCTTTAGTTTTAGATGCTTTCTATAATGAAAAAAACTCAGCTGAATTATATCAAGGGGCAGATCGTATTGCATCTGTTTACTTTAAAGTAGATGAAGCTGCATTCTTAGCAGGGATTGCTTTAGCATATATGCTAAACTCAAACCAAGCTACTTTTGCAACAGATAACAAACTAACTTGAGCTGGATATGTGGGATTGAATGCTCAAAACACAACAAACTTTATGGCTGGAATGGTTTTAGGTGTTCATTGAGCTAATGAAAATCTAAAAGACAAACAAATTGAACAAGCCGGATCAACCGAAAAGAAAGCTTGAATTAAAGTTGAAGAAGTTCAAGCAGATAAAAGTCAAGTTGGTGGGTTTGATGCTGATAACGGAAATGCCAAAGTATTAATCAAATCTTTTGTTGACAAAAAAGTTGATGCAATTATGGCTGTGGCTGGACCACAAACTGCATTAGTAATAAATGAAGTTAACAACACTGAACAACCAATTGCGATAATTGGTGTTGACACTCCTCAAGAATTAAGTGATGTAAATAGAGTTACAAACAAATTCAACAACTCTAATGTAACTGGGGATAAGACTAGATCAATTCGTTTCTCTGTTACAAAAAACCTTGATGTTGCAACAAAAATGATTTTAGAAAACGCACTAAAAGGTGCACAACTTGATGCAAACGCTAAACCTGGACAAGGAATTAACCCAAACGATAAATTCAAACTTGGAGTAAATACAGTTGGCGGTGTTGCTGATGGGGTTGTTGGAATCTCAAAAGATGGGCAAGATTACTTAATCAAAGCTTACAACACTGCTAAATCAAAAAACTTAACTACATATAATGAAGTTACTGCTGAACTTGCAAATGATGAGTTATTTAAGACTTTAAATATGCAACCAAATGTATCAAACTTAGCAACTAATGAAGAGAAGAGTGAAATCGCAGGAAACCTTAAAGCTGAATTTAAATATGATCCAAAAACACACGGTGGTACAGTTTATAAACCAGCTGATAAAGATAAATTATGATACTACCCAGTATTAGAATCTAAATACATTTCTTCAACAGCTTCAACTAAATTTAAAGAAAATTGAGAAAAAGCAAAAGAAGAAAATGATAAGAAGAAACTTATTGGTTTAATTACTTCATTCTCTGGTGTTACAGTTAATGACAAATCATTCTCTCAAACAACATATAATGGAATTGTTGAATTCTTTAAAGGGCAAGGAATTTCTATTCCAACTATTAGTAAATAATATATAAATAGAATCAATTTAAAAATAGCGGGGCAACCTGCTATTTTTCTTCTCTATATAAATATTAAAAAAGTGTGCATTTGTTAAAGGAATTGGATATAATTATTAGGTTGCTATATTTTGTAAACAAACAAATAAAGCAAGAACATAAAATTTTTTAGAATTTTTCTTGACAATAGTCTTTTAAAAATGTTATTATTTTATGGTTATGTGTTTCAACGAGTTAAGTTGG
>NZ_JFDP01000084.1 GCF_000731915.1 Ureaplasma diversum NCTC 246 | reverse complement strand
ATTTATTTAACTTGTTAAAAATGTTAAAATAAATAGATATGTTCAGCACAGGAGGTGTTAAAATGGCAAAAAGAGATCAAATTACTGGTAAAGGACCACTTACTGGAAATACGCGTTCACACGCTATGAATCACTCTAAACGTAGATGAAATGTAAACTTACAAAAAGCTACAATTAAAACAGCCAACGGAAACCGACGTGTGCTGGTTTCTGCAAAGACATTAAAGACTTTAAAGAAACACAACATGCTAGGCTAGTTTTAATAAAATAGAAAATAAAAGCACCTTTGCGGGTGCTTTTTTATTATCTTTAAAAAGTTTAGAAAAGCTATTTTTTGTAATTAAGAAGACTAATCTTATCAAGAGCAGTTTTAATTTTTTCAAAACGTAAGTTAATATTAGCAGTTACTATGCTCTTAATTTTTTTTGTAGTTTCATCTATACTGTCACAATATTTAGAAATATTAATGAAGTCATTACTAGTTTTTGCAAGTAAATCATCTGCTTTATTTTTAAAATCTTTTATATCATTTTCTATTTGTTCTTTTTCTTTAAATGATTGTAAACCTATTTGTCTTACTTGTAATTCTTTTTTAGCTAGATACATTAAAACATCTATAAAAGGAACAACATATGCTGGTCTAATGATGTACATATCATCATGTTCTTTTACTTTTTTAAAAATAAAATCATCTTCGGGTTCTAGTTCTGAAACAAGAATAGCAAATTGTGCTTTTTCTTTTTTACGATCTTTATCAAGCTTATCAATATGGTCTTTGTTTTTCTTTTTGTTTTCTGAATGATCATCCTGAGTTTTAAGTTCAAAAAGAACATTTAATAATAATTCATCTGGTTTTCGATTATCGTTTTCAAAAATTTCTAATAAGAAGTCACCTTTTGTTGCTTTTTCATCACTACTATCTTTTTTAGATTTAGTAACAGGTTTTAAAACAATTCTTTCATTAAAAGAAAATTGTCTTTCAAATTGATTTTTAAATCAATCTTCAAACTCTTGCCCCATAGCTTTAGTTGAAGTTCAACGGTTTCGTGATTTGAATGCTTCTAGTTCTTTTTCTTTTTCATGGACAGCATCCGCTTTTTCTCTATCCTTCTTTTCAAGCTCGTTTCTTAAATTATTTATTTCTAAATCTTTATTATTAATAACATCGGTATATTCTTTTTTAAATTCTTCAGATAATCGATAGTTATTAACAGCGGTTGTTGCTGCAAGTTTATTTTGTTCTGTTAGCTTAGTAATTTCTGTTTCTTTGTTGCGAATTTCATTTTGTAGTTTTTTGTATTCAATGCTTTCTTTAAATGCTGAGATAATTGCTTCTTTTGAAATCTTTTCTCTTTCTTGCATTACAGATAAATCAGATTCGGTTTTATTGAGTTTTGATTTAAGAGTTTCTATATTCTTTTCCATTTCAAGAAACTCTTTACTTTCTTTATATTCTTTTACTCCAAGCAGCTTGTTGTTTTTAGCTTCTTCTGCTTTATTTTTTAAAAAGGTTTCTAATTCAACCCTAGATGCTTGTAAAGTTTTATATTCTTTATCATTAGCTTTAAATTCATTGATAATAATAATTTTTTGGTCTTCTTTAAGTTTTTCTAATATTTCTTGTTTTGATTTTTCAATTTCATTACTTAAAGCAGTAAAAATATCTGTTTCTTCGTTTGTGAAACGAATTTTTTCACCTTTATTTAAAGTTTCTAAAACTTCAAATTCCATCGTTTCAGTATTTATTATTTTAATTTTTTGTCTAGTGTTTTTATTCATAATCTTCTATCAACTTTCTTACATATAATTCTACAGCAATCATTGCTCGAACATCGTTTTCACAATATTCTTTTGCTGCTTCTTTAAATACTTCTCATTCATGATCACTGAAATTATTGAAAAACCGTTTTGTAGTTTCATTCATACAAACAGCCCCATTACCTACTGTTAATTTTTTATAATCCTTACAACCTGCTAATGTGAAAAAAGTAGGATAATCTCTTGCTATTAATGGCAAAACTTTTTTAATAGAATAAAACCCTTTTAAATCAGGAATAACAATAAGATAGTTGGGGTGTTTTTTAACAGTAAAGAAATCTGCTATATCAAACATATCTTTAACTATTTTTGAAACTTTATTAGTATATTGGACTTCATTAATAAATCCAGCCATTTCTTTTAATCTAGTTGCTTCAAATGATTTGTTATAAACTACATAAGAACTATCATCTTCTTGATAAATACTATCAATAACATCTTTAAATCATTGAATATCTACAAGCTTAGGATCAATAATCATATTATTACATTTAAGTTCAGATAAAGGTTTTGAATTATCATCAACTATAACAGAGTTTTGTGTTACTACTTGAGTAAAAGGAAGAGAATTATCAATAGATCTAATAGCTGAGTTGATTGATTCAAAGTCAAAATAAACGCGTTTAGGTTTTAAAGTATTTAATAGCTCTCTAGCTTTTGGTCCAATAAGAATTTCTTTATTTTTATAGAAATCAATATATTCATTATAAAATCAATATCCTTTATATTCTTCTTTAAATGGATTATCATCTTTTTTAATATCTCTAATAAAGTTAGAAGTTTTAAATACTTTACCACTATATTGAGGAACTAATTGATTAATATGGCTATATACTTGTCTTAATTCTAATCACATATCTGTGTCTTTAAAACTATTTTTATCAGACGGACCAAAAATAAAATCACCAGGAATTCTTAATGTTTTATCTTTACTTAATAATTGATCTTTATGGGTTTGAAGTTCATATAAAGCTTTTAAGAAATCGTTTTGTACTTGTATAGCTTCTTCTTTAAAGTTTTGAATTGTTTTAAAAGAAAATTGTTTAGATAGTTCTTTTTCTTCTAACAATGAATCAATAGTTTCAAAACTAGCATAAACCATTTCATCAATTGTTATTGATCAATTTTCTCCTTCAATTAACTTTATTCCTTGCTTAGCATTTCTTTTTTCTGCTTCAATAACAGATCTAGGTTTATTTTCATTCTTTTTAGATATAGTAAAAGAAGGACCACTTTTTTGTGGATTTATATAAGGAGAGATAGCAAAACTAACATCATATTTGTTTAATCTAACAAAATCTACTATACAAATGTTGTATTGAACAACAGTGTTTTTAGTATCTAAGAATTCTTGTTGTTGAATTACTTTAAATTGATAAAACAAGTCTAAGAAATGATGTTTTTTAATTGTACTAGTACCTTTTGTTTCAATAACATAATATTCATTATTATATTTAACAAAAGCATCTGGTTTAGTAATTAACCCTACTTCTTTATTATCTAAAGTTATATAACTTGTAATAAATGTTGGCTGAAACAAAATAAATTGATCATGGTCTAAACAATATTTTTTAGTTTCATCAGCAAGTTGTTCATTAGTTCAATTATTGTATTTATTGTCTTCAAAATTAACAACTAATTCAATTGAGCTGAATTTTTCTCTAACAGCTAACTGACTTTTTTGATCTAAAATAATACCTTCAGCAATTTTTGGATTATTTTTATCAATTTCTTTTAGTTCTTCAACAGTTTCTGAAAACTCTTTATAAGCTTTTAATTCTTTATAAAAACTATAATTATCTATTTCATTCTCTTCATCTATATCATCATTATCATCTTCATTAAATTTTCCATTTAACATTTGTTCCATTTTAGCTTTAACTTCAGCATTTGAAAAAAACCACATTGCTTTTTGTTTTGTATAGTAAGCAATGTAATCATACTTAGTGATATATTTACCTGTCCGCATAAATTCTCCTTACAATTTCTTTAAGAATATTTTAAAATAATTATGGATTAAATTCTGGTTAAATATCACTATAAAATAGTTAAAATTGGAATAAATTTATATTATTTATATAATATATACTATAGGAATTTGTATAAGAAGAATTAATTTATACAGCAAGGAAAAAGAGGTATGTATATAAAAGATTTAGTTGGTTTTCAAATTCTAGATTCAAGAGGAAACCCGACAGTAGCTGTTAAGATTACACTAAACAACAACCAATCAGTATTAGCTAAAGTACCATCAGGAGCTTCTACAGGTAGTAAAGAAGCTTTAGAATTAAGAGATAATGATTTAAATCTTTTTAATGGGAAATCAGTTTTTAAAGCTATAGCTAATATAAATGAAATTATCCGTCCTTGTTTCTTAAATTCAGAACTTTCTAACTTTTATGAACTAGATCAAAAACTAAAAGATCTAGATCCAACATTAAATAAAGAAAAACTAGGTGCTAATGCTTTATTAGGAGTATCAATTGCTTTAGTTAAAGCGTGTGCACTTGCTTTTAGTAAACCTTTATATCAATTCATTAAAGAAGAATTAATGAATGATCATGAACCTGTTTATTATGCTCCAATACCTTTAATGAATTTAATTAATGGTGGAGCTCATGCTAATAATTTATTAGATTTCCAAGAGTTTATGATTGTGCCAACACAAGCTAAAAACTTTAGTGAAGCAATTAGTATAAGTGCAAAAGTTTTCTATAGTTTAGAACAAATTTTAAAAGAAAAGAAGCTATCAACAAATAAAGGTGATGAAGGTGGTTTTGCTCCAGATCTAAAAGATCACCAACAAGCTTTAGATTTATTAATAGAAGCAATAAAAAGAGCTAATTTCACTGCATCTAAAACAAATGGTGTAGGAATTGCTTTAGATGTTGCAGCTTCTGAACTATTTAATAATGATAAATATGTTTTTAAAAAACAAAGTCCGCTTAAAGAATTTAATAAAACTGAATGAACTACTTACTTAAAATCATTAATTGATCAATATCCAATAATCTCAATTGAAGATGGATTTGATGAAGAAGATTGAGATGGATTTAGAAAATTCAATCAAGAAGTAAATATTCAAACTGTTGGGGATGATTTATATTGCACAAATCCTTTATATTTAAAAAAAGGAATTGAATCTTCTGCTACTAATGCAATCTTAATTAAACCAAACCAAATCGGAACTATTTCTGAAACAATCCAAACCATTAAACTAGCTCATAATAACAACATAAAAACAATCATCTCACACCGTTCAGGAGATACAGAAGATGATTTCATTGCTGATTTAGCAATTGGTACAAGTAGTAAACAAATAAAAACAGGTTCACTTTCTCGATCAGAACGAGTAGCTAAATATAACCGTATCCTTGAAATCGAACAAGAACTAGAAGGGAAATTAATTTATGAATTTAAAAAATAATAAAAACATCTGTATCATCTCATCAGGTGGTGATAGTCCAGGGATGAATAAATTAATTTATCTACTAGCTAAAGGACTAAAAGAAAACTTTACGGTTTTTGTAGGTAAAAAAGGTTTTGCTGGTTTACATGATGATTTAATTAGTGAAGTCACAGATTTAAGTGAATATGAAAAAAGGCAAAATGATGCTGGTTCGATCATTGGTTCATCTCGTTTTCATAAATTAAACATTCATGAAGAACATACTAAAAGAATTAGAGATAACTTATTTAAAAGAGATATCAGACGATTAATTATTTTAGGCGGAGACGGGAGTGCTATTGGGGGAGAAGTTTTATCTAAACTTGATTTACAAGTAACAATAATCCCTTGTAGTATAGATAATGATTATTCAATTACTGAACTTACAATTGGAGCATTATCAGCTAAAGAGAATAACCAACGATTAATTTATGATCTTAACTTAACAGCTAAAACTCATGATGCAATTAACTTAGTTGAAGCAATGGGTCGTTTATGACCTTGACTAACTCATGCTTCTGTTGAAAACTTAGATCCTTTATTAGTAATTGATAACCAAAACTTTAGAAGAAACAGAACTGGTCTTGTTAAATTAATTAAGAAAGCACTTGCTGAAAAAGGTCGATATGATCCAGTTATTATGGTTCAAGAAAATCTGTATAGTGATGAATCTTATAGATGAGCTAAAGAACAATTAGCTCTTGAGTTAAATATTCCTTTAAGAATCACTAGATTAGGTTATTTACAAAGAGGAGCGCCTGTTTGTGAACAAGACTTAATATTAGCTAAAAAGATGTCTGATGCAGTAATTGATTGATATATTAAAAATCCAGGTGATGATTCAATGCACATTGTAATCATCGATGAAAAAGAAAATATTAAAATAAGAAATCGATCAATCTATTAAAGAGAGGGGTGACTACTATTTTTTCTAAAACACGAATTATAGCAACCGTTGGTCCTGCTATTATGAAAGAATTCCATTCCTGAGAAGAATTCAAATCAGAAGAAAATAAAAAAGCAGCTGATGAAGCAGCTGATACTATTAAGAATTTAATTTATAGTGGAGTTAATATTTTTAGAATTAATTTAAGCCACAACTCTGCTAGTTCAAATATTTTTTGAGTCGAATTAATTAGACAAGTTGCTAAAGAAGTAGCAACTAAGGTTGATATTTTATTTGACACTAAAGGCCCTGAAATCAGAATTTCAGAACTTGAAAAACCAATGTTAATTCAAAAAGATAGTGAGATCAAAATTTATTGTACAAGAACTATTATTGGTGCTAACAATGAGTTTAGTGTATCTGATGCTAGTGGTGAATACAATATGGCATTTGATACTAAAGAAGATGATCGAATCTTTATTGATGATGGTAAGTTAGTACTAAAAGTTAAAGAATCAAACCAAAATGCTGGAGTGATTTATGCTATTGCTCAAAATAGTCATACAATAACAACAAACAAAAGAATTAATTTACCAGATTGTAAATCTTATTCAATTCCTTTTCTTTCTAAAAAGGATGAAGAAGATATCAAACTTGCTCTTAAAATGAAAATCCCATATATTGCTCTTTCATTTTTAAGTAACATTAAACAATTAAATGAAGTTAAAAAATTAATTAAACAAATAAGTCCTAAATCAAACACCTTATTAATTCCTAAAATTGAAACCCAAGAAGCTATTAATAACATCCAAGAAATTGTTGATAAAAGTGATGGTGTAATGATAGCAAGAGGGGATCTAGGATTAGAAGTTGATTATGCTAAAATTCCTAAATACCAAGAGCTAATTATCAACACTTGTAATGACAAACAAAAGTATGTAATTGTCGCAACACAAATGCTAGATTCTTTAGAAAGAAGTTTAATGCCAACAAGAGCAGAAGTTAGTGATGTTTACTATGCTACTCGTAGTAAAGTAAGCTCTTTAATGTTGTCTGGAGAAACTGCAGCTGGAGTTAATCCAGTGAATGCTGTTCAAGTAATGAAGAAGATTATTTTAGAAGTAGAAGCGACAAATTATGAGCTTAATTTTCTACAAAAAGATCTTAATTTACTAGAACAAGGAAGAGAACAGAAAAAAGCAATTTTAGAATTATCATCTACTAAAACAACAAAACATAAAGTATTAATTGTTAATACAATTAATCCTGATCCTAAAACATTAATTGAAATATCTAAAATTGATATTGGCTTAACAATTATTTTTGTAATTCCAAAAGAATCAACTGTCCCACTACTTCAAAGGGGATGTAATGTTGTATATCGAGAACATCCAATTAAAACAAAAGAAGAAGTTGCACAGCTTTTATTTAAAAAAGTTGATGAAATTGAACCGATTGTGATATATTTATAAATTAACTAAGAAAAATGTTATAATTAAAATTATTATGTCTATTTAAGCCCTTGTCGCTATAAAATAGACATTTTTACATTAATGAGGTAATTTTTGGATGCAAAATAGCAACAACTTTCGAATAAAACAAATTACTAAAAAAGTTACAAGACGAGATTACTCTAAAATTAAAACAGAATTTGAAGGACCAAACTTATTAGAAGTACAAGTTGAGTCATTCAAACGTTTTATTGATCGTGACTTAAAAGAAGCTGTTGGTGGTATTTTTCCGCTTAAATCTCCACAAGGTAAATACTCACTTCACTTTAAAGGGTTAAGAATTAAAGAACCTGCTAAAACTGAAGAATTATGTCGAGATGAAGCTAAGACATATGAAACACCGGTTTATATCGACTTAGAACTTGTTGATAACTTCACAGGAGAAGTTAAACGAGCTCAAAAGAACTCTAAAACTGGTGAAGATGGTATTTATTTAGGTGCAGTTCCTAAAATGACTGAAAAAGGGACTTTCATCATTAATGGGATTGAAAAATTTGTTGTATCACAAATTGTTCGATCACCTGGGATTTATGTTTTAAGTAAATCAAACATTAAATTAAACGGTTCACGTAAACGTTTATTTGAAGGAAAAATTTGTGAAATCTATCCTTCAAAAGGTACTTTAATGCTTGGATACATTCCTAAGGATAAAGAAGTTATTCAAGTTGTTGCTCGTGATTCATCTGGTGATAATGCTCAAACTTTATCTATTACAACATTACTAAAAGCTTTTGGTTTAAGTGAAGGTGAAATTTTAAGAGTCTTTGCTAATGAATACGAAGTTGTTGAATCATTAGGAAGTGAAAATTATGATCGTGAAAGTATTTTATTAAATACTGAACAAAACGAAATCATTATTAAGATCTTATCTGAAATTCATGAAATTAATGAAAAAGCGGATCGAAAAGATATTAATAAAATTAGAGAAGAATACATTATTGGAAACTCACCATTATTATCAACACTAAAGAAACTATTATTTAGTTATGTTGAAAAGAGTGAACAATTAGATTTATTGTTACACGAAAATGGTGATGTTTATAATGATGAATTTATTGCTAAAAACCAAGATTTAATTAATGAAATTAACCAAATTTTAGATGAAATTATTTCTGAAAAAGCAGCAAGAGATGTTGTTGACTTATTAGGAATTAACATCAAGAATGTTGATGCATTAAAACACTATGGTTTTGTGTCATTCCAATTAGCTTTACAACAACACTTCTTTAATAAACGTTCATATGATATTAGTAGTGCTGGACGTTATAAGTTCGAAAAGAAATTATTATTAACTGAACGTTTATTACAACGTGTATTAGCTGAAGATATTGTTCTTAAAAACAAAGAAGTTTTACTTCCTGAAGGTACTTTAATTACTAAAGAAGATTTAGAATTAATTAAGAAACATTCAGAAGCTGATAACATTGATTGAAATGATACAATCAGATTAAATTCAAATGCAATTAATGATGAATTAGAACAACATTTAGAAATTGAAGCAATTTCAGTTTATAAAGATAATGATATTAGAACTGAAACAACTCGTATTATTGGTACTAAACCTGGATGTAAGCTTGAAACTTTAACAGTTGCTGATTTAGTTGCAACAACTAGTTATATCTATAACTTAATTCATGATATTGGTGACTTTGATGATATTGATCATATCGGTAACAAGCGTCTTAAATTAATTCATGAATTGTTACGTGCTCGTGTAAGTACAAGTATGGCACGAATCGAAAAATTCATTAATGAAAAATTAGCGATTTCTGATGGTTCAAACAATAACATCACAAATATAAATGATAAAAACATCGACCCTGAATTAGATAAAGAATTAGAAGAATCTGATTTAAGTGAAGAAGAAAAAAGAAAAGCAATTAGTGTTAAGTCAATTGTTAATACAAAACAATTCCAAATGCTAATTAAAGATTTCTTTAACTCACACCAATTAATTCAATTCATCGACCAACAAAACCCACTTGCTGAATTAACAAACAAACGTCGTATTTCAGCGATGGGACCTGGTGGGATTAGTCGTGAAGACCCTAACTTAGATATCCGGGACGTTCACCACTCTCACTACTCTCGTATTTGTCCAATTGAAACACCAGAAGGTATGAATATTGGGTTAATTATGTCATTAGCTACACTTGCTAAAGTTGATGATAATGGATTTATTACAGCCCCATATTTTGTTGTTAAAGATGGTGTGATTACAGATGAATACCACTACTTAACAGCTCATGAAGATGACAACTTTATTATTTCTGAATCAAGTGTAACTGTTGATGAAAATAAAAAGATTTTAAATGATCAAGTAGTAGCACGTTATCGTGGTTCAACAGGGATCTTTAGTCCACAAGAACTTGATTACATTGATATTGATCCAAAACAAATTGTATCGATTGCAGCATCAGCAATTCCGTTCATTGAAAACGATGACGGGGCGCGTGCTTTAATGGGATCAAACATGCAACGTCAAGCAACACCATTAATCAAACCATATGCACCAATTGTTGGTACAGGAACTGAATATAAAATTGCTCATGATTCTGGAATGGCAGTAGTTTCTAAAAATGATGGGGTTGTAAGTTATGTTGACTCTGAAAAAATCGAAGTTACAACAGATGATGGTAAAAAAGATCAATATAAATTAATTAAATATCGTAAATCAAACCAAGATACATGTAATAACCAAACACCAATTGTTAAATTAAATGAACAAGTTAAAGCTAATCAAACATTAGCTGATGGACCTGCGATGAACAATGGTGAGTTAGCTTTAGGTAGAAATATTTTAGCTGCTTATACAACATGACGTGGATACAACTTTGAAGACGCCATCATTATTTCTGAGCGTTTAGTTCACCAAGATGTATTTACTTCTATTCATATTGATGAACATACTGTTCAATGTATGAAAACTAAAAACGGGGATGAAGAAATTACTCGTGATATGCCAAACGTATCAGATAATGCTAAACGATTCTTAGATGCAGATGGAATTGTTTTAGTAGGAGCTGAAGTTCGTGAAGGTGATGTATTAGTTGGTAAAACAACACCACGTGGTAATGTTGATGCGATTCCTGAAGATAAATTACTTCAAACAATTTTTGGAGATAAAGCAAAAACTGTTAAAGATTCTTCACTTAAAGTTCGTCATGGACAAGAAGGAATTGTTGCTGCAGTTAAAAGAATTACATCAGCTGATAAGAGTGGAAATGAATTACCAGATGATGTATTAGAAATCATTAAAGTATATATTGTTCAAAAACGTAAAATCCAAGTCGGTGATAAGATGGCTGGACGTCACGGAAACAAAGGTATTGTTTCTAAAGTTGTTCCAATTCAAGATATGCCATTCTTAAAAGATGGAACACCAATTGATATTATGTTAAACCCGCTTGGTGTACCTAGCCGTATGAACATTGGTCAAATTCTTGAACTTCACTTAGGATATGCAGCTTCAGAAATTGGTAAGAAACAACTAATTCAAATTGTACTTGATAATAAAGATGCTTCTGAATATGTAAGCCTTTATGGTTTAGATCTTAATGTAGCTGAACAATTATATAAATATGTTCTAGACTTAATTAAAGAAAAGAATATTACAAGCAATGATCAAGTTGATTTAATTGATATTTCAATTATTCTTAACCGATTAGGTTTAAGTTTTGATGATATTAGTATTAAGGTTTCAACACCTGTGTTCGATGGGGTTAACCATAATGATTTAGTATCAATTATGGACGAAGCTGGTATTGATACTCAAACACTTAAAGGAAAACAAGTTTTATATGATGGAAGAACTGGTGAACCATTTGATGGTTTAATTTCCGTTGGTAAATCATATATGTTAAAACTTGACCACATGGTTGATGATAAGATCCACAGCCGTTCAGTTGGTCCATACTCTAAGATTACTCAACAACCATTAGGTGGTAAGTCACAAAATGGGGGTCAACGTTTTGGGGAAATGGAAGTTTGAGCACTTGAAGCTTATGGTGCTGCTTATAACTTATTAGAAATTTTAACGATTAAATCTGATGATGTTCAAGCGCGTAACCAAGCTTATAATGCAATTATCAAAAACAAAGAAATTATTACAAGCGGAATGCCTGAATCATTCAAGTTATTAACAAAACAAATTCAAGGTTTAGGTTTATGTATCACTGTAGAAACAACTGATGGTGAAGAAGTTGATATCAACGACTACACAATTAATGACTACAAGATGAAAGAACAACTTGAAAAAGATCAAGAAGATGTTGATCAACCAACTATTACTCAAACATTCACTAGTCAATACTATGATGAAGATGAAGAGAATTTCTAGAAAGTAAAGGTGAACATTTATGAAACATAAAGGTATTAAATCACTAAAATTGGGGATTGCATCACCTGAACAAATTCTAAGTTGATCAAAAGGGGAAATTACTAAACCTGAAACAATCAACTATAAATCATTTAAACCAGAACCAGATGGTTTATTTGATGAAAAAATCTTTGGTCCATCAAAAGATTATGAATGTTACTGTGGTAAGTATCGTAAAGTTAAACACAAAGGTAAAATTTGTGAAAAGTGTGGGGTTGAAATTACTGAATCAATCGTTCGTAGAGAACGAATGGGACACATTGAATTAACTTCACCTGTTGCTCATATCTGGTTTACTAAAGAACTTCCATCACCTTCTAAAATTTCTTTATTATTAGATGTTACATATAAAGAAGTTGATCAAGTAGTTTATTATGTTAACTACATTGTACTTGATGAAGGGGATAACACTTATGAAGGAAAATCTATCTTTAATAAAAAAGAAGTACTTGATTTAACTTCACAAAAGAATTCAATTCGTTCAAGAAACAAATTACGTCGAACACTTAGAAATATTCAAGACAAATTAGCCGAGGGTTTAAGTCGTGAAGAGTTAATGCAAAACTATGAGTTTAGATTAGCTGTGACTTATGATCAAATGTTAAAAGATTCAAACATTCCTTTCTCTGTAAAAGATGTGATGGACTTTATTAACAAACACACTGGTGTTAGATTTGGAATTGGGGCTGAAGCGATTCGTGAATTACTTCAAAACCTTGATCTTGAAGAAGAACACCGTAAAATCAAAGAAGAAATTCAAAGCTCACAAAATGCTTATGATCAAAAAACAAGAAGATTATTGCGTCGTTTAGAATGTGTAAGATGAATCAAAGATTCTGGTTCTAAGCCAGAATGAATGGTACTAAAAAGAATTCCAGTTACACCAAGTGAAATTCGTCCAATTATCTCACTTGATGGGGGAAGATTTACAACTTCAGATATCAATAACTTCTACCGTAAAATTATTATCCGTAATGAACGTTTAAAACAAATGAAGGAAACAGATGCTCCTGAAATTATGTTAGATAATGAAAAGCGTCTACTTCAAGAAGCTGTTGACTCATTAATTGATAATAACTCACGTAAAAAACCAGTTACTGGTAAAGATAAGCGTCCACTTAAATCATTATCTAACCACTTAAAAGGTAAACAAGGATTATTCCGTCAAAACCTTTTAGGTAAGCGTGTTGACTATTCTGGTCGTTCAGTAATTGTTGTTGGTCCTGAACTTAAAATGTATGAAGTCGGGATTCCAGCTTTAATGATTTTAAAATTATTCAGACCATTTATTATTGCTGAATTAATTCGTAAATATGATGATAATGGTAATGAAATTCAACCAATGTGTTCAAACATTAAAGTGGCTGAACAAAAGATTATTGCTCAACACAAAGATATTTGACCAGTAATTGAAAAAGTTATTAAACAAAGACCTGTTATTCTAAACCGTGCTCCTACACTTCACCGTTTAGGGATTCAAGCTTTTGAACCAAAAATGGTTGATGGAAAAGCGATTAAATTACACCCATTAGTAACCACTGCGTTTAACGCGGACTTTGACGGGGACCAAATGGCTGTGCATATTCCTTTATCAAAAGAAGCGGTTGCTGAAGCTCGTTCAATTTTATTAGCTTCATGACATATTCTTGGACCTAAGGATGGTAAACCAATCATTACTCCTACACAGGATATGATTTTAGGGATTTATTATTTAACAAAAGAACGATTCAATGAAAAAGCAGAAGCTTTAATGAAAACAGATCCAACTAAAGCTCGTGAGGAATTAATAGCTAATTTCCACATCTTTAGAACGCAAGAAGAAGCAATTCGTGCTTATAAATTAAAATCAGTTCGAATTAATGACTTAATTGCAATTACAACAAGAGCTTTTGCAAACAAACAATTTGCTAAAGAAGGGTTATTAATTACAACAGTTGGAAAGATTATTTTCAACCAAGCATTCCCAGATAATTTCCCTTACATTAATACAGTTAAGAACTTATATGATAATAACTTCAACGATATCGTTGAATATCATGAATCATTAGCTAAATTCTTAAACGCTTATAACTTAAATGCACCATTAAATAAAAAGATGTTATCTAATGTAATTGATCACTTATACAAGACTTCAGAAATTGAAGTAGTGCCAGCGACAATGGATAACATTAAAGAATTAGGATTTAAATACTCAACAATTTCAGCAACAAGTATTTCTGCTTTTGATATTCCTTTATATGAAAAGAAATATGAATACTTTAGAGAAACTGATGAAAAAGTTGCAATGTATAAAGAATTCTATCTTGATGGTAAATTAACTGATGATGAACGATATACAAAAGTAATTCGTGCATGATCTGAAACTAAAGATAAAGTTACTCAAGATATTGAAGAATTAATTAATTCAGAAGAATATAACGATAATCCAATTGTGATTATGGCTAAATCAGGAGCTCGTGGTAATACTTCTAACTTTACACAGTTAGCAGGGATGCGTGGGTTAATGAGTAAATCATATAACTATGACCAAAAACGTCAATCAAATGTTATTCGTGATACAATTGAAACTCCAATTATCCACTCATTTAGAGAAG
This sequence comes from Ureaplasma diversum NCTC 246, assembly GCF_000731915.1. GTDB lineage: Bacteria > Bacillota_I > Bacilli_A > Mycoplasmatales > Mycoplasmoidaceae > Ureaplasma > Ureaplasma diversum. Next base: position 4,059 of record NZ_JFDP01000084.1, on the reverse strand, counting down.
GGTTATCAAACTTCGAATACTTCAACTCATCATTCGGTGCTCGTAAAGGGATGACCGATACAGCGATGAAAACAGCTAAATCTGGTTACATGACTCGTAAGCTTGTTGATTCTACTCAAAGTGTTGTTATTCATGGTAATGACTGTAATACAAATACAGGAATTGTTGTTCGTGAAATTCGTAACACAAAAGACAACACTTCAATTGAAGCTTTAAAAGATCGTATCGTTGGTCGTTATACATTAAACCCAATTGTTGATAGTGCTAAAAAAGTTTATTGTGAAGCTGATGAATTAATTACTGCTGAAAAAGCAGAAAGTATTCAAAATGCTGGTATTAAAGAAGTTGAAGTTCGTAGTCCGCTTCACTGTAAACGAACGCATGGTCTATGTCAAAAATGTTTTGGTATTGATCTATCAACAAACAAATTAATTGAAACAGGAACTGCAATTGGAGTTATTGCTGCTCAATCAATTGGTGAACCTGGTACTCAGCTAACTATGCGTACATTCCATACAGGGGGTGTTGCTGGGGATACTAATATTACTCAAGGGTTTGAACGGATTAAACAATTATTTGACTGTATCCAACCACAAGATAACGAAAAAGCAACAATTTCACAAGTTAAAGGTAAAGTTAAATCAATTGATAAAGACCTTAACAACAGTATTAGTGTAACTATTAGTTATGGCGAAGATAATGAAATAACTTATCCAATTAGAGCAAACTCTGTACTTCGTATTAAAAAAGGTGATAATGTTGAACCAGGTCAAAAGATTACAGAAGGTTCAATCGATATCAATGAATTATTAAAATGAGCTGGTATTGAAAAAGTTCGTCACTACATCATTAAAGAAGTTCAAAAAGTTTATCGTTTACAAGGTATTGAAATTTCAGATAAATATATTGAAGTTATTATTTCTCAACTAACAAATAAAGTTACAATTACTAACCCTGGTGATTCAAACTTATTTGTGGGTGAAACAATTAGTATTAATGAGTTTACTAAAGCTTCTCATGATATGTTAATTGCAAACAAAAAACCACCAATTGCAATTAATCAAGTATTTGGATTAGACCAAGCTCCAGCTAAATCTGGTTCATTCTTATCAGCTGCTTCATTCCAAGACACAAAGAAAACATTAACAGATGCTGCTGCTCGTTCTCAAAAAGATTTATTACTTGGATTAAAAGAAAATGTAATCGTAGGAAGTTTAATTCCTGCAGGTACAGGATTAAAAGATCCAGCTGAAGTAATTGCTTATGGGGAAGAAATGTACGCTAAACAATACTAGTATTAAGTTATGTTTAAATGATGAAAATCAAAACGCTTTATTGCTTTAAGTTTAACAACAATTGCACTAACAGCAACCTTTATTAGTGTTGCTGCAGCAACTAATTATCAATATAAAATCAAACCAATGGTTTTAGAACAATTACACCAAGACCAATTTAAACAAGAATTCTTAGCTCTTAAATTAGATCCATCTATATTAAGTGATAAGAACCAAACTAAATTAAACAACATGGTTGTTCGCTTAACTGTTTTAGATGATAAAAGCAAACCAATTATGCAAGCAAGAAGTGTTTATAATGTTTATGATCAAAACAATAACATCTTATTTGTTAGAGTTAATAAAGATTATTTAAAACTTAATTACACTATTAATATTAATTTTGAACATACTATTTCAAGTATTAATTTTGTAGTAAATGAACAATTCTTAGCTAATCAAATACTAGAAGATGTTCCTTGTGGATGTAATAAAAAGAACAGTTAATTAAAAACAATAAAACTAGCTTCAATGGCTAGTTTTTGTTTTGATCTTAATTAACAGATAAATAAATATTTATATTATCATCTATAACTTTTTAATAATGTTAAAATATAAAGATATTAATCATAAGGGATAAATATGAATAAAAAACTTATTAGTTATCATACAGCTTTAATTTTATTATTTGTAATGAGTGCAGTTAGCTTATGTTATTTCTTTATTGGTAGTATAACTACACCATCACAAGTTGGTTTTTTAGCTAATCATACTGAAAGATTTGCTCCTTTAAGTTTTGCATATCAATACTATATTGATCCAAATGTCTTTGACTATTTAAACTATCAATTAGTTTATGAAATTGTACTTAGTGCAAATGGGATTGGATCAATTGCAGTTTTGGGTGCTTGGATCATTTCATGAATTTATTACTTAATAATGGTAGGAATGCTTAAGTTTTGAAAAGGAAGTATGACTAACATCATTATTAATAGTGTGATAGCTATTTGTATTGTTTATTTATTCATTATTATCTTTGCTGGATTAAATGCATCAACAATTATAGAAAACAGTTATTATAGTTATTTAAAGAGTCAAGTATTAGCTAATAGTGCTTTAAGCACTAATCAAAAAGTTAATTTATTATTACCTTATATTAATCATTTTAATATTATTAATGCTGAAGATAAAAGTTTAACTTTATTATATGTTAGTGAACATAATATTCCTTTAAGTAATGTTCGTTTTAATTTAAGTTATAGTTATGATTATGTAAACTTTAATAAGTACGGATTAATTTATTGAACCATTACTTTTGCTAGTTTAGTATTTATTATTACTTTTATTTATTATTTAATAATTTGTATCCAATTATCAATGATTGTTAATGATAATTGAAAGGTCAAGATTAAACCTCGTAAAAAGGATTTAAACATTGATCGATCTAAGAAAAATAAGAAACAAGAAATTGTAGCCCCTGATCCAAGCTTAGAAGTTATTTTCAGAGAGTTGGATTTATAGAGATAAAGAAAAACCAGTGGACGCCCACTGGTTTTTTTGGTTGATAAAATAATGTTAAGCTGCTTTAGGTGCTGCTGTTTTGTTTATTTTAAATGTAACTTCACTTACAGGAAGAAGATTATTTTTTTGATCATCTTTTGTTCAAAGAGTTTTGATTCTGTATGTATTATTTGGGAATGTATCTAGACTATAAATATCAAAAACAACTTCTTCATTAGTTTTTGAGATTTCAGCAGTTGCTACCCATTTTTTGTTAACTTGTATTGGAGTACTTTCTGTTGGAATATAGCTATTGTTTGGTTCATAAACCTCAAAGACAAATTTCTTATCTTTAACTTTTTCATAATTCTTTGGAGTTGTTTTAACACGAAGAACTACATAGTTTTCATTGTTAGGTACAATAGTTTGAACACTACTAAATTTAACAACTTTTTCATCTTCTTTAGTTGTAGGTTGAGTTTGTGTTTGTGGAGATGTCATACCTTGAGCAGAACCATTTTCAGTTTGGCTAGATGAACCTGACGATTCGCCACTTCCAGCTAAATTATCAGATCCTTCTGCTTTCTTATCAGATCCATCTTTTTTCATATCTTCTGACATAGAATTTTGTCCGCCGGCAGAATCGCCATCCTTATTTTCATCCATTTTATTTTTATTCTGATCTTCAGAAGTCTTATCAGTATCTGATGGTGTTTCTCCTTCTTTTTTCATTGGTTGTTCAGCTTGCTCGCCAGATCCGCCACCTTGTTTTTCTACATTTGGTGCTGCTTGATCTTTTTTCTCTGCTTCTTTACCAGCTCCATCACCTGAGCCTGGCGATTCTGTATTACCTTGTTGAGTTGTACCATCATCATTTTTCTTTTCAGAATCAGGGTTAGCACCAGAACCTACATTTGGTTTATTTTGTTCGCCTTCCCCATTTTGTTTAGAATTGGCTTCACCACCAGAATTATTAGGATTTCCTGGTTGAGTTTGGTTAGTTTGATCAGTTCCTTTAGGGTCTTTTTGAGTTGATGAATCAGGATTAGATGGATTAGGATTTTCTGGAGTTGATGGTTGAGTTGCTCCTGGATTTGTATTAGTTGAACCTGCTGATGGATTAGTTGTGTTATTTTCTGAACCTTGTTTAGTACCAGCTGTAGTACTTCCACTTCCACTTCCACTACCTGGGTTTGAAGATACATTACCACCTGTTTGCGGTTGTTCTACTTTCTTTTCAGTGGGTTTAGCTGGTTTCGCTTTCGTTGGTGCACAAGCCGCAACC
>NZ_JFDP01000083.1 GCF_000731915.1 Ureaplasma diversum NCTC 246 | reverse complement strand
CAAACCTTCTCAAGGTACTCAGAACCCATCTCAATCTGGTGGAACTGAATCTACAAACCCAGGAAGTGGAAACACTACAAATCCAAGTGGTCAAGGTTCAGGAACTGGTGGTACAACAAATGCTAACCCAGGAAGCGGTAGCACTACAAGCCCAGGTAAACAAGGTTCTGAAAACAATACAACTAATCCATCAGCAGGATCAACTAACACAAATCCTCAAACTTCACCTAAAGATGGAGCAGGATCATATAACACTGGCAAGGATACTACTAAACAAGAAAATAAAAAGATGCAGGATGATCAACCAGGTACTAATGGTGGCACTACAGAAAAACCTAAGGATGGTCAAGGCACTGAAACTCCTGATAAACCAAAAGTAGGATCTGGAGAAAGTACTACAGAAACTGATAAAAACGAGCAACCAAAAGAAGGTTCTGGTTCAGGGGGCAATAAGAAACCAGGTGAAAATGCTGGATCTGGAGAATCGGATAAACAACAATCAGGTTCTGATTCAGAAAATGGTAAAAAAACAGACTCAGATACTCAACAAGCAACTCCTGAGCCAAAAGAAAATGAAATGAAGGACAAACCAGGAGAAACAAATACTGATAACCCAAGCACTGATGGCAGGGGTACAGGTACGGAAGCGTCACCAGGAACTAATGCACAACAAAATGATGCAGAAAAAGATCAAGCTGAATTAAATAAAAAGAAACAAGATGCTAAAACAAAGGTTTCAAGTTCAGTTTACTTATTAGAAAGTGATAAAAAAAGCTTTAATGAAAAAATTGATGAAATTAAAAGCAACGAACAAGTAGGTAAAATTCAAGAAATTCTCAACGAAGCAACTAAGAAAGAAAATGAACGTAAAGAAAAATTAACTCCTACTAAGAGTAATTTAAATGTTTTAGTGGGACGAAATTATCTTCACTTTGAATTCAAGACTTCTAAAGATACATTTGATAAAATAAAAGAGAAGAAATTTAAAATGCTAATTAGTTTAGTTGGTTTTGATGGAACTCCTTATGAATCTCAAGAAGATAATGCGGCAAGCCTTGCATCAACTGATGGTGGACCATATATAAGAGGGACTCAATTAAAAGATGGTTCTATGCTAGTTTATATTGAATCTCTTAGATATTTCAACGAATCAACAGCTGCACCAGAAGGTAAATATAAACTTGTGAAATTATGAGATGCTGATGATGAAAATAAAGCCGATCTCTTAAATACACACTCTCAAGAAATAGAAATACGATATAAGAAAAAGCAGTAGCCTAATATTTCAAACACATTCTTAATTTATAACTATTAAACAAACAAAATTAGAACGCACCAGTTTATGATGTGTTCTAATTTTTGATGCTTATTTTTAAGATTTAATATATTCTTACTATAGCTATTTTAATTGTTCATAAGCATCTATAAAATTTGCTTTCTTTATAAAAAAGTTTGCCAATGATGAGTTGTTTGTATGAATTAGAATTTGTTCATCAATCCGTTGTACAAATTCATAATTAATCTAGAGTATACAAATTTACACATTTTAATATTTGTTCAAAAGCGCGTCATATCAGAAAATATCTATTTTAGGACTCTTATGAACCTATTTATAGCTTTAGTTTTACATCCAGCTTTTCCGTACTCTAATACATACATATCATTTTGCATTTAAAATAAACCACCTTAATTAGAGTATAGGCAATTTCATTCATTATATCATTAATAAAAATTGAATATTTTCTTCAATTTCAGATAAGTTCAATTCTTTTAGATTTATTAGCAGTTTTCTTTAGAAATCATTTAATAACTAAATATAGAGATTTCAAGGCTCTATATTTTTATATACGAAAAATAGGTTTTAAAGTTAGAACAAGGATGATAAGAATCAACCATTTTGCTTTATTATCCAAAATAATTTAAAGATCATCAAGCATCAAAACAACAAAAGTTATAATCCCCTCTAAAACACATTTAACCGGAACATTTACCTAGAAAGTCCTTTTTTTTTTTTTTGAAGGACG
>NZ_JFDP01000082.1 GCF_000731915.1 Ureaplasma diversum NCTC 246 | reverse complement strand
GTTTTGTGTTGATGGGATAAGAGTTGTAAGAGTTGGTTTAATTTATATAACTAATCAAATTATTGGATACGAATAAAAAAGTGGAATTCCACCTTAATTTTTCACTTAAAGTTAATTAGTAATATTTGTTGTGTTAAAAAGATTCGAATAAAAAAAGTGGAATTCCACCTTAATTCTTTGTATGAGGTTTTATTATGATAATCAAAAGGGATTACTATTTAAATCAACTAATAGACAAAAAAGGAAATGGTCGAGTCAAAATCATTACAGGAATAAGAAGATGTGGTAAATCATATCTATTATTTAATTTATACAAAGACTATCTTTTAGCTAATAAAATCAATGATGATCAAATCATAACAATAGCTCTTGATGATATTGAAAATCTTAAATATAGAAATCCTTTTGAATTAAACGATTATATTAAAAGTAAAATCAAAAACAAAGATCAAATGTACTATATCTTTATTGATGAAATTCAATTATGTGAAGCTGTAGCTAATCCATATGTACAAAGTAAAGAGAGAAGTGTAACTTTTGTTGATGTTCTTTTAGCTCTTATAAAATCTAATAATTTAGATGTTTATGTAACTGGTTCTAATTCTAGAATGCTTTCTTCTGATGTACTAACTCAATTTAGAGATCGTGGGGATCAAATCCATATAAATCCATTATCTTTTAAAGAAGTATATGATTTATATGAAAATAAAGAATTAGCTTTTGAACATTATAGTTTATATGGTGGGATGCCATATATTTATAGTTTATCAACACATCAAGAAAAGAATAAATATCTATCAACTTTATTTAATGAAACATATATAAAAGATGTGCTTGAAAGAAACAATATTAAAAATGAAAAAGAAATTTTAGAGTTGTTGCTTGATTTTGTCTGTTCTTCTGTTGGATCATTAATTAATCCAGCTAAACTATCAAGAAGATTTCTATTAGAAAGACAAATGAAAATATCTTCAAATACAATTCTAAAATATTTTAACTTCTTTGAAGAAGCATATGTTTTATATAAAGCAAACAGATATGATGTTAAAGGGTCAAGATATTTTTCTACTCCTTATAAGTATTATTTTGCTGATGTTGGTCTTAGAAATGCTAGATTAAATTTTAGACAAATAGAAGATAACCATATTATGGAAAATATCATCTACAATGATTTAGTTTCTAGGGGAGATAATGTTGATGTAGGAGTAGTTGAATACGATTCTAAAAAAGATAATACTAGAGTAAAAATTCAATTAGAAATTGATTTTGTTATTAATCTAGGGAATCAAAGATACTATATTCAATCAGCTTTAAATGTAGATACTAAAGAAAAACTAGATCAAGAAATAGCATCTCTTAAAAGAGTGAATGATTCATTTAAAAAGATGGTGATTGTAAAAAAGAAGATCATCCCTAGATATGATAATAATGGAATTTTATATATTGGTATAGAAGATTTCTTGTTGGCTGAATCACTTACTGATTTATAAAACTATTACTTATAAGTTTCATTAATTATTTTAGCTATTTCATAAGATAGCTTAACAGGTACTGCATTACCTATTTGTTTAAGAATACTAGATTTAGTTCCTAAGAAAATAAAATCATCTGGGAAGCTTTGTAAAAGAGCCATCTCTTTTGGTGTTAGAACTCTATTTAATTTAGGATGAATATGAACCCCACCATGATTTTCTTTAATAGTTGGTGATGGTTTATCATAATAAATTCTTCTAAATGCATCAGTGTAGTTCTTATATAAACTTTCACCTTCTTTAAGAGTTGACATTTTATTAATCATTGATTCTGAATGATTAGTAAAAATGTGATTAATTACCTTATTCTCTTTAGCTTGTTCTAGATGTGATATAGCATCTTTTGTGCTAACTGTTGGTAAGTTAACACTTCCTATTTTCTTTATAACTTCATCAACTTTATCTTTCTTATTAATTGGTGAAGCAATAAAAATTACTCTTTCTCTTTTTTGAGCTACACCAAACTTAGAACTATCAACAAGAATATATCTTGTATAATAACCAATTTCACTCATCTTCTTAATCATCTTATCAACAACTAATTCATTATCCTTTTCTTTAAAAGATAAAATACCTTTAACATTTTCTAGAACACATACATCAGGATGTAATCTTTTTATTACATCAATTGTATAAATATATAATTGGTTTCGTTCATCATCTATTCTTCTTTTTCCAGCTATTGAATAACCTTGGCAAGGAAAACCACCAATTACTAAACCAACCTTGTTAGCATGTTTAATTTCTAATTCTTCTCTAATTGATGTTGATGTAATATCTTTAGGAACTATTGTTGTTTTGAAATTATGATTATAAGTTTGTACTGCATCATTTCAAAATTCTATTGTATCAATGATTTCAAAACCATTTTGTACAAACCCCATTGTTAAACCACCTGCACCTGCAAATAAATCTACTATCTTTTTGTTTTTCATATTTACACCTATATAACCTATTAATCAATAATGGCTATATTGTATAAACAGAAAGTATACTTTTTATAATAATATAAAAAGTTGAAAAAGTGGATATTTTCATTCTTTTTGTGGTTTGAAAAAGAGTGTTAAATGGATGGTGGAGTAAAGTTAAAGTTAATATTCTCTGAGTTAAAAATGATTATTATGTTATTTAAAAGTATATTTAAATCATCTAATTTAGAAACTTAGTAGAATATCTTATTGACAAACTATAGATTTTAAATCGAGTATTAGGATATACCGCTTTAATAGCTAAAGAAACATCTTTTAAGCTGACATATGAAACAATTAGAATTTGTTTTTAACTAGTTTAAAATAAAAAAGATCGCTACAAGTGTAATGATGTTGGTGCCATTAAATCTATTATTGAAGTTTTTAAAAATTTAGATTTTTAAAGAATTATTTCTATATGAGCAATGGAAATGTGATGGATTATTCTTGCATATATAATAAATTAATATCTTATATGGTCAATTAGAAGATTTTGTTTAATAAATTAATAATAAACATATCAATATTTAAAATACTAAAGCAACAATAATAACGTACTAAAAAACACAATAATTAAAAATTTTACCTTATTTTATTTTAGGAATTTATAAAACGAAAATAAATGGCAAAATTTTGTTAAAAGTGTAGGATAATTAATAATAACAATGATGAAAGAGAATATGAAAGAGAATATGAAAGAGAATGTTTTTAAAAAATTAAATGGTCAATTTTATACAATAACAAACCCGTTTAAAAATAATTATTTTTTTAAATGATATAATAACATCAACAAAATTTGCCCAATTCAAGATCTGACTTTTTTGGAGCCGTTTGCTGGTTCTAATAATATTATAAAATTGATTGAATCATTAAACCTAGAACAACCAAAAAGTTGAAAATGTTATGATCTAAATTTGCCTGAGACAAATAATTGCCCTGAATTTGAAATAATTTGTCAGGATACAATTAAAGATTTCCCAAAAGGTTTTGCTGTAGCGATAACAAATCCTCCTTATCTAGCTAAAAACAAGGCAACACAATTGCAATCTAAAAATTTTGACTATAGTTTTGACGATCTTTATTTGAAAAGTTTAGACTTGATGCTCAAAAATGTTGATTTTGTAGCAGCTATAATCCCCGAATCATTTATAACTTCAAATAAATATCACGAGAGACTTTATTGCATAATTTCTCTTGAAATGAGAATGTTCGAAGACACTGATGTGCCAGTTTGCTTAGCATTATTTAATAAAGAACAAACAGAAGACTTTTTTATTGTTAAAAATAATATTAATATTGGCTATTATAAAGATTTGGGTGAGAATTTAATAACATATACGTCAAATATACCCTGAAAATTTAATGATCCTAACGGAAATATTGGTTTATATGGCGTTGATAACAATCAAAGCGAAAGTATAAAATTTGTAAAAGGATCTGAAATTAAAAACGAAAAAATAAAAACCAGTTCAAGAAGTATAACAAAGATTTCAGGTTTAAAATTTGAAAGCGAATCTGAGTTAGAAGCATTTATTAAAGAAGTAAATAAAAATTTAAAAAAATATAGAGATTCAACAAATGATGTGTTTATGACATCGTTCAAGTGCCTAAGAAAAGATTTTAAATATAGACGTAGATTAGATTTTAAAACAGCTAGAAATATTTTAAATAAAACTTATTTAGAGAACAAAAGCTTAAAGGCTGTTAAGGTGTAAAAATGAGAAATATATTTGAAGATGAAATAAAGGAAATGAGAACTAATAACATCAATGATGTTGTTAGAAATCCTGAAAAATATCAAGACAAGTTAAAGAAATATGCTGAAAGATACGATTTTGATTTGAATTATTTGCAACAAGAAATTTTAGAAAATGTTCATTTAATAAATCACATCGCTAAAGATCCTCAAAAACAAAATTTCCATGAAAAGCTAGTTGAAAAGTATATTAATAGTAACTTTGAAGAATTTGAAGAATTTGAAATATTACCTAAAAATAGTGAAAAATCTATTTACCTCTCAAATGGTTTAGTTGTTTCTCGTAATAATTTAACTACTAAGAATCATACAAAATCTATTGATTTTAAGTGAAAATACAAAAATTATATTGTTTATGCATCGCACAAATACACTAAAGACAGAGGTGGAGCACAGGATAATCAATATGATGATGTAAAATCATTTTTAAAACACGCAAGAGAAAATATAAATAAAGAAAATTTATTTATTGCAATATGTGATGGTGATTACTACCGTGAAAAGAAATTTCAGGAGTTAAGAAACTTGGTTATAGGATCTAGAAAATGCATCATATCTTCTGTAGATTCACTCAAAAAAGAGATTGATAAATGTATAGAAGATCAAGACGAAGAAGATAATAAATAAAATAGGTTAGTGTTGATACAAAATAAATCTTTAAATATTATCTATGTCGCCTAAATAATATGTCTAAAGCGGTAGCTTTTACGTTCACAATTTAAAAACTAAATATGTAGTGCAATAATATGTGTATTTATATAATTGGTAATAAACTATAGTCGCTTTGAAAATAGCTAATCACAAATCCTTATGGTTTTTGTTTGGAATTTTATTTAAATTTCTATGTAAAATAAACCTACTTTTGGAGTTATATCGAACATAAGTTCGTATCTTCCATTGTAGGTTTTTTATCTCAGTATAAGAATTAGGTAGGAATTTATTTCACTATTCTTAACCTATTATAGAGCAAGGGGGTGAATAGAAATTTACACAAATATTCAAAGAAAAAATGGAAAGAAATTAAAAAATCCGCAAATTTGTGTTTGTTTCTTATGAGAATCTTTTGTCTTTAGTTCTCTTTTTTGAGTTCAAATTCTTTATTTAAGATGTTGTATTTGTCGTGCATCTCATCATTTAATGAAAGAGCGATTGCTTTAGCCCCATCTAAATTGAAGCCTATAGAACTTAATGAAATTGTGTGTTGAAGAATTTTACCAGTTGCATTTAAAGTAGAAGAGACTTGCCCATTAACTTTTTTCACTTCATTACTTGGTGTTTTTATATAAACTGTAAAACTGGTATTGATATGTTTCTTTTCATTATCAGCAATTAAATCCACTTCAAGATTATTATCTTTAATTAAAATATTGTTAACACCATAGCCGTTTGTGATGTTGTAGCTTTGTGAATCATTTTTATACAACAATATCGTTTTATTAGGTCGTTTAAGTTCGATTCTTTTTAGTTGATAATGTCTATTAAGAGGAATATCTAAATTAACAACCAAACCATTGTCTTGTGGATTTATTAGCTTTACTTCTTTTTCGACTTTTTCATGTTCTTTAGCGTTTTTAAGATTGTTAATGCCTATTTGTCATTTTACAATATCGTCCTTATATGTAACATTAGGCATTGCTTGACCTTGATATTCAAAAACAAAAGTTAAGTATTTTCTATCATCACGTGTAATTAATTCATCTAAACCGGGTACATTAATTTGAACATCTCTAAAATCCCTATTCGCTAATGGGTGAGTTACACTAGCACTGATCAAAAACTTATTTTTATAAAGATATTTTTCTACATCAGTTAAATTAGCTACATCAGCAATATCTCTTCCGGTATTATCAGTAATTTTCTTAATAATGTATTTTTTATTATTATCTAAATTGTCTTCTTTACTTAAGTCAAAAGTAGCTATTAATCCATCATTAACTTTTGCAGTTAACTCAACTAACTGATCATCTGTTTCATTCCCTAAAGATAATTTAACAGTTTGATTAGCTAACTTAGTGTTATAAAATTTGATTGTTTTTGACTTATCTTCATTAGTGTTAACATCTACTGTTTTTATTTTTGATTGAATAGCAAGATTGGTTGAACTTATATCATTGTTAATAACATAAGCTGGTTTATTTGTTTTTAATTCTAGTTTATTAATTAATGTTTTTTCTGAATGATTTAAAAGTTCTTTTTCTTTTATAGAAAATTCAGTTAATGTTCATAATTTATTAGTAGAAAGTTTAGAAGTATCAAATATAAATTTGTCTTTTTCATACGAGCCTGTTGACTCTAAAGAAGTTCCTAAATCATCTTTAAATTTAGCAACTAAAACTTTTTGGAAAATTTTATTATCTGTTGTTTCGTATGGAAGTGAAAAAGATAAATAATTGTTAATTGTTTCATTGTTAGTTTTTAATTCTAATTTGTTATTAGCTACTTTAGCATCTGCATTTGATAGTTGAAAACTGTCTTTATATTTTTCATCTAATTGAGCATTAGGTACTACAACTCTTCGATTCTTTTCCAAAGTATCAATTTCGTTCGATTCAACACGATCTAAAGTATAAGTTTTGTTAGTTAAAACACCAACATTGAAACTTAATTTATTATCTTCTTTAGCTTGGGTTAATACTTTATATTCATCATCACTATTGTTATTATCTTTAAAAATAGCATAGTAGTATTCATTCTTCTTTATGTTTGAATTTTCAACTTCTAAACTAGTTTGTCCTGATGAATTAATAATAAATGGTTTTGTAAAAGTAGATGCATGTGTGAATTTAATTTGATTTATTGAAAGTTGTTTATCTGCTTCTTTGTCTTTTAATTGTTTAATTTGATAGTTTCCAGAACCTAATTGTGATAGATCAAAAGCAACTAAATTATCTTTGGATATGGCATCAAAATGGTGTGATTGATTACCGTCCAAATTAACAACTTCCAAAGTAAGTTGTTTATCATTAAACTCATCATCAACAGCAGTCTTGTATTCTAAACTATCGTTTGATTTTTTATATACAATACCATCACGAAATACTTTATTAATTGATGAAAGTTTAGATTCGCCTTTTTGGTTTAGACTTTGATCTGGATTATTATTTTGGTTTAAATTTTCTGTTGGTGTAGATGAATTAACTACTTTGTGAACATTTAATAAATCTTTAGTTTTATATTCTTGATTAATCAATGGATTTTGATCATTGATTTTCTTAAAAACTTTTACTCGCTTAATTAAATATTTAGAATCTAAATCAAGATTAGAAAACTGAACAACAACTTCACCACTTGAACTAATCTTATTTTTATCTGAACTTATAGAGTTGGCATTAGTTGTTGATTTAACTAAATCAACTTGTACAAAATGATCAGCATAAGCTTTATTAATTTTTAGTTTTAACCCATATTTTTGATTATTAGTTGGTCTTAGTACTTTTTCTACTATTTCTAGATTTAATTCACTTTTTAAAGTTGGATTAGTACTTCTTGCACAACTAGCTATTAATGTAGTTGTAATAGCTACTATCCCAATTGAAGCAAAAGCAAATATTCCTTTTCGTTTAATTTTCATTTAAATTCATCTCCGTATACTTCCATATAATTTATGAACTAACAAAATTAATAATTAATTAAGTTGTACATGCATTTTATATAGGTTAATATTATAAATAAAAATATCATCTAATCAACTATTTTAATAGCTATTTATCATTTGTTGTTTAATACAAATTATTGCCTAAATGTTGCATTTTTTCTCTTTTTAGTGTAGAATATCAACCCACAAAAGATTAGAAAGTGATTTTATGATGATAAATATTAAAAGAAAATTAATGATGGTATTTTTAGCATCATTAAGTACAATTACAGTAAGTAGTTTAATTGTTGCTTGTTCAAACAATAAATCAACTCAAAAGAGCCAAATTGAAAAACAAGAACAAAAATTAGATCAAAGCCAAGAATCTAAAACCACAACTCAATCATTAAGTATTAAAGATAATTCTAAACTTAGTTTAGTTAAAAGCAACAATCAATATAACTTGATAGTTAATATTAATGGTGATAATAACAAATACTTAGAATTAGTCTTAAAAGAAAAAGATAGTAATAAATTCATCAGATCAAATAACAGATCTAAGATCAACAATAACAAAGCTTCATTTGTTTTTAATAATTTAGATCCAAATAAATCATATCTATTAGATAGCTTTATTATCTATGAATCAAAAACAGCTGTTGATGGTGAACAACAATACTTAAATCAAGATATCAAAGATAAAGTAGTTAATATTAAGAATGAAATTGAAAAGTCAGATACTCCTTCGACTGATTCTTTAAATGAAGAAATTACAACAAATAAGACAGAGTCTCCAAAACCAAAAGTATTTAGTTTAAATGCCTTTGTTAATCAGTCGCTTGCTTCAGCTATTACCTTACAAGTATTTATTAATGGTTTAAGTGAAAATGAACGATTAGAAAATGTACAACCAAATAATAAGATAGTAACTTATATTGTTAACACCAAGGATCAACTAGATACATTGTATTCAACATTAAAAGAAAAGAATGAACAAGTTTACAATAATTTAATCAACTCATTATTTGATAAATACAAATTTAGCAAAAACGATCAAACAACTAGCTGAGAAACTATAGCTAAATTCTTTGAAGACTTAATAAAAACAGAAACCGAATTAGTTAAACATAATACTGAACTACAAAATCAAGAACGATTAAAGGTTTTAGTAAACAAACCAAATACCAAGATTAAAGTGTTTAAATTATTCATTAATCAAAACAACAAATTAGAAGCTACTTTAGTAGGTGCTGTTCATGATGTTTTAAGTAAGCTAAAGAATAAACAATTAGTTTTCAAATTCAAATTCCCTAATGAAGAAACAGTTAGAGGAATGAATACAGTAAATATTTCTAACATTGAAATCTTCATAAACCAAGATCCTGTTGATGTTAAAGTTGTAGGTAGTGAAACTCTAACTAAAAGTGGAGAATACACTATTACTCATGTATATATCAAAGATCCTAATAAACAAGTAGATAATATTGATGAAGCTAATTTATTAGCTAATCCATTCAAAATAACTAAAGCATAAAATAATCTTTTAGTTAACTATTATAATTCCAACTCATAGCTAAATAGCTATGGTTTTTTATTGGGGTTGATTTAATAAAATTAGCTAAATAAAAACTAATGGCAACACACTACCATTAGTTCTATATAGTATTTATTTAAATATATTGAAAACTAAGCGTTATCAACCATTTCATCATATTCTTCAACTAAAAGATCATCAAATTCTTGATCAACTTCAAGTTGGATATAATCTTCTTTTTCTTTCTTTTCTAAGATATCTTCTTCAAATAAGATATCAACTAAAACAACTGGATTTTTCTTTCTTCATTTTCAAACAGTTGATCTTATTTCTTCAGCTATCGCTTTAGTTGTTTTATTAATATTAAAATCATTACCATTTAAATCTTGAGAAAGAATTGTTTTAGCAGATGTTGATAAACGATTAATTAAGTTAATTGAATCTCGTGCATAAAAACATCCACGAGTTGTAATTGTTGGTGATAAAACAGCTTGTTTTCTTGTTTTAGAACCAATTAATGAAATTGAGATAACTCCATCATTTCCTAATTCAAACCGTTCTTTTAATAATGAAGCAGCATGTGTGCTTATATCATTACCATTAATGTAGTTAGGCGTTGCATCAACAATGATGTCGCTTCTACTTAATACACCATCAAGTAATTGTAATTTTTCACCATTAACAGCAATGATTACATTCTCTTTTTTAAACCCAATGTTCATTGCGTTTTTTTGCATTGCTCTTAACATTTTATATTCCCCATGGATTGGGAATAAGTATTTTGGATTAACAGCTTTAATCATCATTTGTAATTCACTTTGTGTAGCATGTCCTGAAGCGTGAATCTTCTTACTTGGTGTATTTTCATAAACTGTTACACCTAAACGATAAAGCTTATTAACCATTACTTCAACTTGACTTCAGTTTCCTGGAATTGGATTTGATGAAAGAATGATTGTATCCGAAGGTTTTAAAGTAATCTTAGAGTGTTTACCATTTGCCATTACATTTAAAGCAGCCATTGATTCACCTTGTGAACCAGTTAAAATAACAGCTATTTCATTATCAGGATAATTCTTTAATTCCTTACTTGAAATAAAAGTTGTTTCAGCTACTTTTAAATATCCTAAAGCACGACTTGTTTTAACATTTGCTTCCATTGATTTGCCAATGATACAAATCTTTTTATTCATTTTAACAGCTACATCAATGATTTGCTCAACCCGACCTAAGTTAGAAGCAAAAGTTGAAACAAAAACTCGCCCCTTTGCTTTACTCATATAATCAGCAATATTTTTAATTACAAAACATTCACTAGATGAAAATCCAGGTACTTCAGCACTTGTTGTTTCAGATAATAAAACATCAATACCACGAGCTGAAATTTCAGCAATCTTAAATAAATCAGTTTGATCTCCAGCAGTCCCAAAATCAAATCTAAAATCACCAGTTGATACTACATAACCATTTGGTGTTTTAATACAGACACCAAATGAATCAGGAATCGAATGACACACTCGATAAAAATCAACTTCAAAATTCTTTGTTTTAAACATCGTTTTATCTTCAAAAACAATGATTTCTGGTTTCTTTAAATCTTTGTACTCACCAATTTTTCGTTGAATTAATTTTGCTGCAAGTGGTGGTGCATAAATCTTTTTAATTGGCACTTGTCTTAATAAGTGTGGTATTCCCCCAATATGATCCTCATGCCCATGAGTGATTACTAATCCACTTATTCCTTTGTAATTTTGAACTAAATAATCAAAATTAGCAACCGTTCCATCGAACCCTGGCATTGTTGCATTTCCAAACTTAATTCCAGCATCAACAACTAAAATCTCATCATCATGTTCAACTACATATGTGTTTTTACCAATTTCTTCTAGCCCACCAAGAGCATAGATATATGTAGGAATCTTTTTATTATTCTCCATACAACTCCTTTGTTTATTATTAATTAAATATTATTCTTTTTAATTTAAAAACAAAATCTAAAAATCTTGTTTATTGATTGATAAATATATCTTTTTGATCTAACACATCAATAACTAAAATCATTAATTAATGATGTAATAATATAATTTTAGTAGATTTATTTATAAATATGACAATTAATAACCAAAATATAGTTAATATAACTAAGTTTAAATGTTTATTCTTATAATATTATTAATATATTAAATAAAGGTTAATAGTATGCTTAAACATCCTTATTTGTTCATTGATTTAGATGGCACCTTACTAACTAAAAACCAAACTATTTCTAAATATAACTTAGAAGCTTTAGATAAATACACAAAAGCTAATGGAACAGTTGTTCTATCAACTGGAAGATCATTAGCTAACACTTTAAAAGTAGTTAGCTTAATAAAAAATAAAATCAACTACCAGATTCAATATATTTCTTGCTTCAATGGTGCTCTTATTTATGATTGTATTAATCACAAAGTTCTATCAGCTAAATTAATTGATTCAGAAATCTTAACTAAGTTGTTTGATTTTACTAAAACAAACAACTTAGGGTTTTGACCATATAACCAAACATATATTGATGAAATGACTATTCAATTATTTAATATTTCCTATGCTTGATTAATTAAACTTTATTATACAAGCCATATTGTTATAAAACCTAAACAATATGATCCAATCAATGATAAGGTTTATAAAGTTAATATCTTACCTAATGCCCTTTATAAAAAACTAAATAGTTCAATATATCAACAACTTAAAGAACTGTGTAATAATCAAGCAACAGTATCATATACTTCAAAACACATTATAGAAATTACACCCCAAAAAACAGATAAAGGAGAAGCAATGAAATTCATTGCTAAACTTCTTAATACTAGCTTAGATCAAATTGCTTGTATTGGAGATAGTTCAAATGATATTCCAATGTTTAAAATAGCTAATCTAAGTGCAGCTGCTAAACTTAAAAGAATACATATTAAAGACTATGTTGATTTAATAATTAACAAAAAGAAACACAAAGATTCTGTTGGTATTTTTATTAATCAATATTTATTAAATAATCATTAAAGATATAATTAAAAAGTCCTTAAATAAGGATTAAGTAAGAAATTAATGCCCGTTAAGCAAAAAAGCTTGACGGGCTTATTATTTTTATGTATAATTGTTAGGTTGTCTAAAATTGATTAGACGTCGTCTATTTATATAAATAACTAACTTAAAAGAGGTGAAAACATTGGTAAGAATTAGATTAACACGTGTTGGTACACACAAGCGACCATACTTTAGAATTGTAGTTATGGATGCTAAAGCTAAAGCAAATGGTGCTTACATTGAAAACTTAGGTCACTATAATCCAATTGATGGAAAAGTTGTTTTAAATAATGAACGTACACTTGAACAACTAAAGAACGGTGCTCAACCTAGCGATACTGTAAAAAGCATTTTATCTCAACAAGGTGTATGAAAAGAATTCACTGCACTTAAAGATGCTAATAAAAAACGTAAGGCTGAATTAAAGAAAGCAAAATAATTTGCTACATGAAAATTAGTATTTTAACAATCTTTAGTGATTTGTTTGCAACTTGACTAAATCACTCAATTATTAAGAATGCAATAGCTAATCAACATGTTGAAATTGAAATCATTGACTTTAGAGCTTATTCTAAAGATAAACATAAAAAGGTTGATGATTATCAATATGGGGGCGGACCTGGAATGGTTTTGTTGCTTCAACCAATTGTTGATGCAATTAGAGCCATTAAAACAGAAAATTCAATTGTAATTTTAACAAGTCCAAGGGGTTCTGTCTTTAATCAACAAATAGCTGTTGATTTAAAATCTAAGTATGATCATATTATTTTAATAGCTGGTCATTATGAAGGTTTTGATGAGCGAATTAATCATTACATTGATGCAACAATTAGTATTGGTGATTATGTTTTAACTGGGGGAGAAATTCCTTGCATGATAATAGCAGATGCTATTGTTAGATTAATTGATGGAGTTATATCAAGTGATAGTTTAGTTTCTGAATCATTTAATAACTATTTACTTGATTATCCGGTTTATTCAAAACCAGTTGAGTTCGAAGGATATAAAGTGCCTGATGTTTTATTATCAGGTCATCATAAAAATATTGCAACTTATCGCTTAGAACAACAAGAGTTAATTACTAAACAAAATCGTTTTGATTTATACACAAAATATATTAATAATAAAAGGAAGGTGTAAAATATGTCAGTTATGAAAATTAATAAGGGTGAAATCCTAAATTACGTTAACTCAACACAGTTAAAAAAAGATATTCCTTATTTCAGTTCTGGGGACACGGTTGTTGTTCATAACCGAATTCGTGAAGGTAAAAAATCAAGAATTCAAAAATTCGAAGGTGTTGTGCTTCGTCGTACTGGTTCTGGAGCTAGCGAAACTGCTATGGTTCGTAAGGAATCTGATGGCGTGGGTGTTGAACAAATCTTTAGCATCCACTCACCACTTGTTGAAAAAATTGAAGTGTTACGTTATGGTAAAGTGCGTCGTGCTTACATTTCATATATGCGTAACCGTTCAGGTAAATCTGCAAGAATTAAAGAAATTAAAAATAAATATAAATAGTATGAACGATCTTAAAAAGCAACAGTTAGTATAATTAATTGTTGCTTTTGTTTCATTATTAAACAAGAAAAATTGCTGAAAGGAGTTGGTTTAGTTGGAAGAAAATAAAAACAAATCTAAATTTAGTTTTAGTAAGTGAGTTAAAAAGAATCCACAGCGTACAAATGAATTATTAAAAAGAACAAGTAGAATCAACACTAATCAAACAATGATTCATGAACCAAATGGTGTACAAATTGAAAAAGTACGTTATAAAGCTGGTTTATTGAAGTTTGCTAGTTTATATACTACTAAACGGATTTGAATTCGTTATCTAGCGATTGTTGCTTTTTCTTTATTAACAGGTTTACTTGGTTTAGTGCTTGTACAAAACACAGGAATTTATTCTCCTGGAATTACTGGTCTATCACAAGGAATTGCTCGGCTTGCTCAATCTATTATCATTACATCATCAAATGATGCTTATAATGCAAAAATAGCTTATGATATTTTATTCTGATTATTAGTTGTTTTTATTAATGTTCCTTTACTAATTTTTGCTTATTTTAAAATTGGTAAACACTTTGCATTAATGAGTTTAGTTTATATTTTAACGGCTCAAGTCTTTGGGTTTATTATTGCTCAAATTCCTAATACAGATAAAATTATGATTTTTGGTAATAATAAACTTGCTTATCCAACTATTGATAACTTCTTTACCAACTCCTTATTAGATAGAGATGTAACAGCAAATTTAGCTAATAAAACACTTAGTTTTGACGCTATTAAAAATGAAGCTATTAAACAAGAATTTATCAATTTTTATAACGCTGAACAAGCTAAAACAAGTAATGTAATCTTACGTCAATTCTTTGATCATTTTAAGAGTGCAGAAGCTAAAGATGCTTTATATGACTTTAGTAAACCATTATATGAATATCATTTACTAATTGAAAACAAGGTTCAAGTTCTACCTTGAACAGATCCTGCTCAAGCTCCTAAAATTCCTTCAATTTTAGTGTATGCTTTTGTGTATGGTATCTTAGATGGAATCTTTATGGCAACAGTTTATATTGCTGGTGGTTCATCTGGGGGAACTGATATTGTTTCATTCTTTTATTCAAAGAAAAATGGTAAACCAATTGGTTCAATTCTAACCTACTTTAATGTATTTACTTTATTATTAGGTATTATTCTAGGTTCATTTGTCCCAGGAACATTAATTGATAAACGATTTGTTGATGTGGAATTATTCTTTTCACCAAATATGATTGCATCAGTCATTGCTTCAATTTTATTAGGGGTACTATTAAATGCTTACTTCCCTAAACATAAGAGTTTAAAGATTGATGTATATGCTAAAGATATTCAAAAAGTTATTGAAAATCTACGAAATCATGATTTTAATAATTCAATCACAATTTCTCAATCAGTTAGTGATGCTTCAATTAAAGTTAATCAATCACTACAAACAATCTCTCCTTATGTTGAATTCCCTAATGTAATTAGATTAGTACGAGAAGTTGATCAAGACTGTTTAATTGTCGTTAGTCCGATTGTAGGGATTGATGGTGAAATGGTAATGCGAAAATCAATTAACTAAATTATTTATATTAACTCTTTTCATTAATTGAAAAGGGTTTTTATTTTTATACTTAAGTAAGAAAAGTGCTTTAAAATGTAGCTTTTGAGTTGATTGTTTTTCTCTTTTTTGGTAATTTCTTGGATATATTTGTATATAGAATAAAACACAACTAACCGGAACATCCAAGCCAAAAGCCCCTTTTTTTTTTTTTGCAAAAGAAGAAAAAGTTTTT
>NZ_JFDP01000081.1 GCF_000731915.1 Ureaplasma diversum NCTC 246 | reverse complement strand
TGAATCAAACAATGGTTTAGTTCCAAATGGTAATAAGATTACTACTTTAATTAAAGCAATCATTGATCATAAAGGCTTCCAAGATGTTAAGATCAGATCTAAACTAATTAGAACAGTTGAAGAAGTTTACACTAACTTATTAAATGCTCCAGGAATTATAGAATACTTAGATTCTGTATTTGAAACAAAACTAGCTCCTGTACTTGCTAAAGCAGTTGGTGTTGATGAAAAAGTTGCTAAGGACTTCTTAGTAGGAACTTGAGGATTCTTAAGAAAAGATCCTAATATCTGAAAGATGGTTAAATACTTAATTGCTGAGTTAATTAACAACCATACATTCTACAGTAAAGATCAATACAAAACATTTGATCAATTATTAGAACGAGTTCTAGACTTAAACCCAGCTTATTTAGTTACTACATTTAAAGAATTAGTTGCTAGTTTCTTACGTAGTGAATCAACAACTCGTTTCATCGCTGCATTAATGTTTAAAAACTTAAAGCTTGAAAATATTACTGAAGAAGACTACAAAACTGTTCATAACTTATTAGTTGATTTATCACATAATCTTTATCGAATTGATTTCATTAATGTCTTTGTTCACCAATTATTTGTGATCTTTAAAGAAATGCAAACTGGTGTATTTACTAAAGAAGGATTTAAAGTTGTGTATGAATTCATGAATGCATTCATGCTTAAAGATCCACTTCAATTCTTAAAGATTGAACCATTAATTGGTAATAAAGAACACGACATTAAACCACTTCACTTTGTTAAGTTTATTAATTTAGTATTTGAAAAATCTCCATTTACTAAATATAGTCAGCTATCAGCTGAAAAGAATCCATTATTCTTTGGTTTAACTAAGATTGAACAAAGAAACATTTGAAGTGATGTGTTTGGATCAATTGGTGGACATAAAGGGGTAAGCCAACCAAACAACCCATACCTTAAAAAAGTGACTTCACTTCAACAAGGAATTAAAGGTGCTCCAGATCCAAAAGCTGTTGTTGGTAAAGTTGTAGCTAAGCTTTGAGATGCTCAAAAAGAATATGAAATTAAACACCCAACAACTTATATTCATGAAAACCCATTCACAAGTGCGATTGTAAGAATTGGTATTGCTATGCTTTGATATGTTCACGAAACATACTTCAAAGGTTCATCTCCTGTTACTTGATGAGCAAGTTGATTTGTTGTAACTGGTGAACGTGAACTTTATAAATTAATTCACGCAGGTAAGGGCGATCAATCTGAAGCTGTCTTAAATCTTTCAATCTTTGGTGCACGTCAAAACGATATCTTCAATCCACCACCACACCACTGAAATTATGCTCAACATGATTTCTTGTATATGGTAAGTAATTGACATAATAACCAAGATTCTAAACACATTCCTGGTAATAAATATGTTGATGATATTTTCTTAGCACTTAAAAAAGGTCATCCAGCAAAACCTGTATTAACTTCAAAAATGAATTGAAAATGAGCTAAGAAGCAATAATAAAAGACAAACAAAAAGCAAGGAAACCTCCTTGCTTTTTTGATTCATTAATATTTTATATGTTAAAAAAAGGAAAAGAAAAACAAGGAGACCCTTGTTTTAGATATAACCCATTCATTTTATGATCAATTGGATTTAAAGCGGATGGGTGCAATATATATCATGAATATATTATAAAATATTTTTAACCTTTTATTTAATAAAAAAAATAATATAGTTATTTTAAGATAGATAGTTAAACAATATAAAACCACTAGTTTGTGTCTAGCAAACTAGTGGTTGTTGATATGTACTCGCTATATATGTAGAGTACAAGCTTATGTCTTATATCAATATCTATATGAAAAATTTTTTGTTTATCCTTTTTTTGTTGTCTAGGCAAAATAAAGGACTTTTTAACATTAACTCAAAATTTTTAACTTTAAAATCCCTATTAGCTACCCGCTTCAAAATTCAAGAAAAAAATAAGCGGACTGGTAGCGATTTTAAAATACATTTACATTAATTAATAATTAGGTTATTAATCAATGGTCGTTTTCTTGTGAAACGACGAGATAAAGTATAGCATATTTTTTTAAAATCTGTACATACTAAATATTATTTTTTTCTATTTTAATAAAAAGATCAAAAAACACTTTCCCTTTTTGTACTTTTAGTATCCACTTTTTAGCTATTTAACATAAAAATATAAAAAAATATCAAACACATACCCAAAAAAGCATAATTTTTTCTTATTTTTTGTTGCAAGAGCTTAAAAAATAATATAATTAAATTGCATTATTAACTCAAATAAATAATTCGAGGTAGAAAATGAATCTTTCACTTAGAGAAATTCAAAAATTAATGATTACTGTTGCAGCTGACCTTGCTCGTAGACGTCTAGCAAGAGGGTTAAAGCTTAACTACTCTGAAGCTGTTGCTTTAATCACTGATCACGTTGTTGAAGGAGCACGTGATGGTAAATTAGTTGCAGACCTTATGCAATCAGCACGTGAAGTATTACGTGTAGACCAAGTTATGGAAGGTGTTGACTCAATGGTTGGTATTATCCAAGTCGAAGTAACTTTCCCAGATGGTACTAAGTTAGTGTCAATTCACGAACCTATCTACAAATAATTTACATCTTATATCAAATCAAAAACAACATAACTAAATATACTTATATATAAC
Source organism: Ureaplasma diversum NCTC 246 (assembly GCF_000731915.1). GTDB lineage: Bacteria > Bacillota_I > Bacilli_A > Mycoplasmatales > Mycoplasmoidaceae > Ureaplasma > Ureaplasma diversum. The sequence continues at coordinate 5,157 of NZ_JFDP01000081.1, read as the reverse complement.
TATATTTAGAAATATGAAAAATTAAGGAGATAAAATATGGCTGGAGGATCAAACCTTTATACACCAGGTAAACTTGTACCAGGTGCATTAAAATTAGCCGATGGTGAAATCGCAATGAATGAAGGACGTAAAGAAGTTCGTGTGAACGTTAAGAACACAGGAGACCGTCCAATCCAAGTTGGTTCTCACTTCCACTTATACGAAACAAACACTGCGTTAATTTTCTATGATGAAAAAGGTAACGAAGACAAAGAACGTAAAGTAGCTTATGGTCGTCGTTTCGACATTCCATCAGGAACTGCTGTTCGTTTCGAACCAGGTGATATGAAAGAAGTGCCTTTAATTGATCTTGCTGGAACTCGTGAAGTATGAGGGGTAAACGGTAAGATTAATGGAAAATTAAAATAGTTAGCTATGTTAATTTTTTATTAATACAGTAACCAAGGAGAATTAATATGTTCAAAATTTCAAGAAAAAACTACTCAGAGCTTTATGGTATTACTACAGGTGATAGTGTACGTTTAGGTGATACTGATGTTTGAGCTAAAGTAGAAAAAGACTACACTCAATACGGTGAAGAATCTGTATTCGGTGGTGGTAAAACATTACGTGAAGGTATGGGTATGAACTCAACTTACAAACGTGATGAAAAATACAAAAACGCAGAAGTAATGGACTTAGTTATTACTAATGCTTTAATTCTAGACTACACTGGTGTTTATAAAGCTGACATCGGTGTACGTGATGGAAAAATTGCTGCAATTGGTAAGTCAGGTAACCCTCACTTAACTGATAATGTAGATATGATTATTGGTATTGCAACTGAAGTTTCAGCTGGTGAAGGTAAAATTTATACAGCTGGTGGTTTAGATACTCACGTTCACTGATTAGAACCTGAAATTGTACCTGTTGCTTTAGATGGTGGTATTACTACTCTTATCTGTGGTGGTACTGGTATGAACGATGGTACAAAAGCAACTACTGTAACACCTGGTAAATTCTGAATTCGTCACGGTTTACAAGCTGCTGATGGTATGACAGTTAACGTTGGTTTCTTAGGAAAAGGACAAGGTACTGCTGACCCAATTCTTGAAGAAATTGCAGCTGGTGCTTGTGGTCTTAAGATCCACGAAGACTGAGGGGCAACAGGACACGCTATTGATGTGTCATTAACAGTTGCTGACCAAACAGATGTTGCTGTTGCAATCCATACAGATACACTTAACGAAAGTGGTTTCGTAGAACACACAATCGCTGCTATGAAGGGTCGTGTAATCCACGCTTACCATACAGAAGGTGCTGGTGGCGGACACGCTCCTGACATTCTAGAAGCTGTTAAATACAACCACATTCTTCCTGCTTCAACAAACCCAACTATGCCATATACTGTTAACACAATTGCTGAACACTTAGATATGTTAATGGTATGTCACCACTTAAACCCTAAAGTTCCTGAAGACGTTGCGTTCGCTGACTCACGTATTCGTGCACAAACTATTGCTGCAGAAGATATTCTTCATGACATGGGAGCAATCTCAGTTATGTCATCAGATACTCTTGCGATGGGACGTATCGGTGAAGTTGTAACTCGTACATGACAAACAGCTCACAAGATGAAAAACCAATTTGGACCACTTAAAGGTGATAGTGAATTTAACGACAACAACCGTATTAAACGTTATGTTTCTAAATACACAATTAACCCTGCTATTGCACACGGTATTGATTCATATGTAGGATCAATCGAAGTTGGTAAACTTGCTGACTTAGTTGCTTGAGAACCTAAATTCTTTGGTGCAAAACCTTACTATGTATGTAAAAAAGGTGTTATTGCACGTTGTATCGCAGGTGACCCAAACGCATCTATTCCAACATGTGAACCAGTTATTATGCGTGACCAATTCGCTGCATATGGTGGTGCAATTGCTGATACTTCTGTATTATTCGTTTCAAAACTTTCTATTGAAAAGAATATTAAAGAAGAATACGGTCTTAAGAAAGATTTATTACCAGTTAAAAACTGCCGTAGTATTAGTAAAAAAGATCTTAAATACAACGATGCTACTCCAAATGTAGAAGTTGACTCTCAAACATTCAGTGCTGCTGTAGATTTAGCAGACCTTGAAAACTGAGTAGAAACATCTGCTGCTGAATTAGCTAAGAAGTTCAAGAAAACTGCAAATGGTAAATACATTATTGAATGTGATCCATTAACAGAAGCTCCATTAGCTCAAAGATACTTCTTATACTAGATCGCCCCATTTTTAGGATAAAATAATATTAATGCTATGTAAATAGCATTAATATTTTATATAAGAACAAAAGTGAGGGATGAAGCTTGGTTGTTTTTAAAGAAATTTTAGCCAATATTGCTGATATGGCTAATGTAGAAAAATACGAAATTGAAAGTATTCACTTAACTAATGAAGAAGTACTAAAACGTTTGATTATTGCTAAATCAGACTTAAACAATGAGTATGCTATTAAACTTGAAGAAGGTAAGCGTCTTGTTGATGGAGATGTTTTAGCGAATGAAGATAACAAGCTATTAGTAGTACGTTTAGAATTAGCGGATGTTTTAATCATTACTTCGCATTCAATTGGTAATATGGCAATGATTGCTCATAATTTAGGTAATCGTCATATGCCAGCACAATTTAGTGAGCAAGAAATGATTGTACCTTATGACTATTTAGTTGAAGAATACCTTCAAGAAATTAAGGCACAATATGAACGTAAAAAAATCAAACTCAAAGAGGCGTTTAGACACTGCGAAGCAGCAAGATAATTATTTACAATTATTAGATTTAATGCAAATCACAAATGCTAACTTCCCAATCGGATCATTTAGCCATTCGTTTGGTATTGAAACTTATATTCGAAAAGATATAGTTCACGATGGGAATAGTCTTGTGAAAGCGTTATTGCTATACATGAATGAGCAATTGTTATTCGGTGATTTATTAGCAATTCGTGAGATCTACAAAATCTTTAGATCAAAAAATGCAGATTCAGTCAAACACAAAAAAATATGAGCGATTGATCATATGCTAGGAACTCAAGGTTTATCAAAAGAAACTAGAGATGGTCAACGTCGTGTTGGGCAACAAATGGTAAAAATTTATAATGAAATTTTTGATTGTGAACTAATGGTTCAATATGCCCAACTAATTAAAGAAAAGAAATGCTTCGGTAATCCTGCTGTTGCTTTTGGGATTTTAGCAATTCATTTAGAATTAGATTTACAAATCTCATTATATACACATTTATACTCAACAGTTGCTGCATTAACACAAAACTGTGTACGTGCGATTCCGTTGGGTCAAGTACTTGGACAACAGATCATCTATGAACTAAGACACAAGTACTTTGAAGATATTATTAACAAAGCCTTTAAACTTGATTTTAAAACTGATTTTTGCAAGAATAACCCTGGGCTTGAAATTGCACAAATGGAACATGAAGATATTTCAGTGCGTTTATTCATGTCATAGTAATTTTTATCAATAGTTAAAATTCAAAAACAAAAAGTCCAAAAAGAAAGTCAATACTTATGAAAAAACCTTTAGTTATCGGTGTTGGTGGTCCTGTTGGTGCCGGTAAAACAATGTTGATTGAACGTTTAACACGTTACTTATCAACAAAAGGATACAGCATGGCTGCTATTACTAATGATATTTATACAAAAGAAGATGCTCGTATTTTATTAAATACATCAGTGTTAGATGCTGATCGTATTGTTGGTGTTGAAACTGGTGGATGTCCACATACAGCGATTCGTGAAGATGCTTCAATGAACTTTGCTGCAATCGAAGAAATGTGTGATAAACACCCAGATTTACAACTATTATTCTTAGAATCAGGGGGAGATAATTTATCTGCAACTTTTAGCCCTGATTTAGTAGATTTTTCAATTTATATTATCGACGTTGCCCAAGGTGAAAAGATTCCACGTAAAGGTGGACAAGGGATGATTAAATCAGACTTATTCATCATCAACAAAGTTGACCTAGCTCCTTATGTAGGTGCTAATGTAGAAGTGATGAAAGCTGATACTTTAAAATCACGTGGGGACAAAGATTTCTTTGCAACAAATTTAAAGACTGATGAAGGATTAAAACAAGTTGCTGATTGAATTGAAAAACGTTTACAACTTGCTATGCTTGAGGATTAATCCTAAATGATAAGCAAAGCTAAAATAAATGAATATGCGGCATATTTATATTTAAAGGTTACAAAAGATAAAAACCGCGACGAAATGGCACACGAAGTGTACTATACAAATTTCTACCGTTCATCAAAACCATTATATTTAGATGAACAAGATTTAGTTAACCCTTGTTTTCAATTAATTACAATGGGTGGGGGATTTGTATCAGGCGAGGTTTATCGCCAAGATTTTGAAGTTGGTGATAATGCTCGTTGTATACTAACAACTCAGTCAAGCTCAAAAACATATAAAGCTATTGATAACAAAACATCTGTTCAACATACTAATATTAAAGTTGGTAAAAATGCCATCTTAGAATATGTAAGTGATAACCTGATCGTTTATGAAAACGGGCGTTTTGCTCAATATAACGAATTCCATGTAGAAAACAGTTCAACACTAATTTATTCTGAGTGTTTTGGACCAGGATGAAGTCCACTTGGTGCTGCTTATATGTATGATTTAATGTATTTAAATACAAAGATTTATTATGATAATAAACTTGTATTATTTGATAACTTAAAATTCACACCATCAACACATGATGAATCAGCATTTGGGATTATGGATGGATTCCACTACTGTGGAACAATGGTAATGCTTAATCCATTACTTACTGAACAAGATGTAATAGCAATTCGTGATGAAATTAAACATTCACTAAGCGATATTAAAATGAGCTTTGGAGTTTCATTAATGGAAGTTCCAGGAATTGGTATTCGTGTTTTAGCTGATACTTTCTATAATGTTGATAAGGTTACTGCGATTGCTCATAAATATGTTCGTCAAAAATTATGAAACAAAAAACCGTTATCATTACGAAAACTATAATTAAAATCAAATAAGAGCAAATAAAAAACTATTGGATTTAAAACCCCAATAGTTTGCTCGATTGCAAGATCAACTGCAACATTATTAAAGTAAAATTTAATGATGGCAGTTGATCT
>NZ_JFDP01000080.1 GCF_000731915.1 Ureaplasma diversum NCTC 246 | reverse complement strand
ACTACATAGTTGATAAACTATAGGTCTTTTTTGTTGTGTTAAATTAAATATTAGCAAACAAAAACCCCTAAGGATTAACCTAGGGGTTATTGATTATTAATCGTTTGTTTAAGCACCTTGTTTAAAGATTGCAGTTTTAGCAAATTCTTTAAATTCAGAGTTATCTTGTTTACTTAATCAGTTTAAGTTTTGACGGTAAGATTTCTTTTGGTATGGGTATTTTTCTTGATCAGAACCATCAATTAAGTTGTGAGCTGGACCAGCTTGTAAACTAATTAATGTTCTAGATGGTCCTGTTTGTTGATTCTTATTATCATTATGTGCTTGAACTAAGAAAGTGAATCCACCACGTTTGCTGATGTCTTTATCACCAACTTTGCTGTCCGTTACAGAATAAATACCAATTGGTAAACCATATTCATTAACTACTAATGAACCAGAAGCACCAAAGTAAATACTACTAAAATCTACAAATCCATTAAAACCAAAACCAGTTGATTCTCTTTGATCATCTAATATTTTAGAAACTCCTAACCCTCTACCAAAACTATTTCCGTTGAAAGCATCTTCAGGAATAGATGATCCTTCGGGGTAGTTTCTTCAAAGCATTTGACTTGAACCAATTTTTGGGAATCCAGCTATATAAGCTCTTTCAATATTTAGTGATGTATTATTATCTATATTGTATTTTGCTTTATCTAATTGTTGATCAAGTGGTCTATCCTTATTAATTCACATTGATGGATAATCAAGACTTAAATATGGAGTAGTGCTTTGATCATGGTTTGGATGTTTCTTTTCTGAGAATTTCTTGATGTCATCATCAATTGATTTCATTGCAGCATCAATATGATCTAACAATAATTTATATTTAGGATCAGAGCCAGCTTTTTCCTTTAGTTTTTTATAATTTACTTTGATACCAAAAACTGCAAAATCCTTAGCACTATATTTTCTATCTTCTTCATTATCTGCAGCATTGTAAAGTTCTTTATTACGCTGTTCATCAAAGATATTTAAAGCAACAAACACAGTTCTAGGATTTGAGAATATTACTTCTTCACCTTCTTTTAAGAACTCAATATCGTTAAAAACTCTCTCAGAACTGAATCGCTCATGATTTTTTGCATTTACAAAATATTGTAATTTATTTTCAGGTCCATAACTTTGACCAGATGGGATAGCATTTAGCTTAGCTTCTTTTTTAGGAACAGCTAATACAAAGCTATCAACTTTAGCATCTTTTCGTTCTTCTTTTGTGAAGTATTCTGGGAATTGAGATTTATATGCAGTGTCCATAGCATTAAATGCACGATTATAAACATGGGCATTAGTAGCAATGTAAAGCATCACTTCATCAGAAGTTTTTTCACCTTTTTTCCAAGCATAGTCTAATAATCAGCCAGTACCTGTTGGTTCAAAAGGTACAACAGAATCATTAATTTGTCCATTACTTTCCTTAGCATAATCAACACTATTAAATCCAATAGCAAAAGAACGATTTTTAATTTTCTCATATGCTTGCTCTGGTTTTATTTTTAAATCTGGAACAGATGCAGAAACGGGACGATATTTCTCTCTTTGTTCTTTTTCTTTTTGTATTCTTGCAATATGTTGTTGAAGTTGCTCAAGATTGTCGAGATTAGGTAGTGGACCAGATCCTGGGTTGAAATTATTTTGATTTGGATCAAAAGAACCCTTTGATGAGCCAGCATTGTTTGATCCATCACCTTTAGCTGGCGTTTTAACAACTAAAGTTTCATTTGTATTAGCAAAATATGAGTTAGATACAATAGGAGTGGTTTTTCTTAGATCTTCATAAACATTAACTGCAGAAATATAGTAGCTTTTGTTGTGTTCTAAACCACTAAAGACAACTATTGCTTCACCTTTTGAATTGCTTGGTGCTTTAGTTGATTTAATAGATGATCCGCTTGAGCTAGAACTATTTGGTTTTAATTCAACTTCAACAATTTTTCTTGCATATTGAGAACCAACATTTAATGTTAAGTTGTGTTTCTGATTACGGTAGTTTAAAGTGTTTGATTCTAAAGCAACAGTAAACTTAATACTATTTTTAGAACTGTTATTTCTTATTACACCGCTTCCAGAACCACTTTTAGAATCAGATTGCTTTTGGTTTGATTTTTGTTCAGGCTTTTGTTCTTCTGTACATGCTGCAGCAACTGCAATTATACTAGCTGCAGCCATTACAGTAATACCGCTTATTATTAACAGACGTTTCTTATTGATCATATTTGATGCTATCCCTTGTTTATGTCTTTAGATAAAATTAAATTATTATTGAAATCAATGACTGAGTTAGGATCATCATAATCAAATCTATATTCTGATGATTTTGTATTTCCTTGCTTATCATCATAGATGCCATAAATCTTTACAATAATGTGATCGTATACATTTTTATAATCATTTTCAAAATCAACACCTTTTATTTCTGCTTTATTATTTGTTACTAATAAATTTTCTTCTGAATCATATCTTGGCGTAGTATAGATTTTTCTTTCTTTTTCAAGACCTACAACAGAGAATTTTAAGTATTTATTATTTATAGGTTTATTATCTTTTGGTTTGAGTGTTAACTCTAACTTGTTGTTAGTGATATCAAAAATAATTTTAACAGGCGTCTTATTTTGTTCTGTATCTTGAATTTTATTTTTCTTATTTTGTTTTTTCGCTACAAGACTTTTGTTTTTATCAACTTTTCTGAAAACAACATCTGTTAGTTCTTTTGGTACTTTTTGATTTTGTTTTCTTGGATCACTGTTTTCTTCAAAACTATATATCTTCGCTGATACTAATTTATATTGAGCAAATTCAATTATAGGAACAAAACTAACTTCTATATTTTGTATATCTTCTATTTTTTGAAATCTAGACTCAATAGCTTCAGTTCCATTTGTTGGCATTAATACAATACTAATAAATTTATCTTTTAAATCTTGTGGGAAGTTTTGTTGACTTAATTTAAATGTTAATCTACCCTCATTAGAGCCGGGATTAAGTGAAATATTTTCAGATGTTTCTTTTAATTCTAATAATGGTTTTTTATCGTCAATTACTTCAGGCTCAGACATTGGATTACCATCTTGACCTTTACCATCTTGACCTTTACCATATTGGTTTTTACCTTCTTGATCAGGAGTAGATAGGGCAGGTTGTTGGGGTTTAGGTTTGTCTGCTTCCATTCCTTTAGGTTTTTCCATATTAGGATCTTGATTTTTACCATCTTTTTGTGGTTGTTCATCTTGCTTTTCTAATTCATCTTTTTTAGGAGCAGGTTCTTTTTGTTCTCCTACATTAGGATCATCACCAGGTGTATTTTCTTCAGGTGGTTGTGGTTGTGATGGTTGTTTTGGATCTGGTGTTGTATCAGAGTTGGCACCATTATTATCATTTTGATTTTGTTGGTTTTGTTTACCCTCTTCTTTTTTCTTAGATGAATCTAAATCATTCTTTTGAGAGCCAAGGTTGTCACCTTGTTTTAAACTATCAGTTTTATTTTCCTTATTAGTCTCAGGTGTTTTAGGTTGTTGATTTTTTTGATCTTTATCTGTTTTACTGTTACCGGTTTGATCTTTGTCTTTTTGATTATTAGTAGGATCACTTGGTTTTGTAACCTTGTCTACACTATCCTTTTTAGTGTCAGAAGGATTATTTTTAGGTTGACTAGACAAAGGGTTGGTTGGCTTTGGTTTTGAAGGTGTAGAAATTTTATTGTCTGATGGTTTAGATAATGAGTTTTGTGGATTGTTCTTTTTTGTTTCAGCTGGTTTTGATGGCTTAGTTGGATTACTATTTTTAGGAGTACAAGAAACAGCAACAGCTGCGATGCTTATTGCTGATAGGGTTACTAAACTAGTGAATAGTCATTTTTGTTTAGATTTATATTTCATAAACTTTTCTTGCTTTCTATTCTTCAAAATAATATTTATTACATTTTCTAATTAATATCTTTAGAAAGAATTAAATTATCATTGTAATCAATTAATGTATTAGGATCATTGTAATCAAATCTGTACTCTGTTGATTTATTCATATCAGTCTTATTGTCGTAAATACCAAAAATTTTTAAGACAACTTTTTCAAATTTATTCTTGTAATCTTGATCAATTAAAATGCCTGGTATTTTAGCCATACCATTATTAATTAATAAATCACCACTAGAATCAACACTTGGAGTTATATATTCTTTTGTTGTTTTATCAAGACCTGTAACAGCAAATTTTAAGTATTTACCATTAATAGGTTTGTTATCATCTTTTGATTTAACTTCTATTTCAAGTTCGTTGTTGTTTTGTTTTAGTTGAATTACAATAGGTTTTTTATCTTTTTCAGATTCAGGAATTTCTTTTTTACCTTGTTGTTTTTTTACAATAATAGATTTGTTTTTATCTTTATTGCTAAAAATAATATTTATGATTTCTTTTGGTTTTTGTTGTTCGTTTTTTTCTTCACTAAATATGAAAGCAGAATCTAGTTTATATTTCGCAGTTTCAACAACAGGATGGAAGTCAATTTGTAAATTGTTAGCATCTTGATCTAGTTTTATCGGCATAGACGTGGCATCGATATTTGTGCCATCTTTTTTTAATTTCACAATAATATATTTATTTTTTAACTCACCATTGAATTTTTGTTTATCGAGAATTAAAGATAGTCTAGCTCTATTTGAACCAGGATAAAGTTCAATTGTTGGTGATTCATCACTAAATTTTAATAATGGTTTTGTTTCATCAAGAACTTCTGGAGCTGGTTCTGGAGAAGTATTTTTATCATTCTCGCCTTGCTTATCTTTTTCTTTATCAGCAGGTGGGTTTTGTTGAGTTCCAGGAGTCTGATCATTCATTCTATCTGGTGAATCAGATTGTTCCTTTTGATTCTTAGTAGGATTTGTTGGATTATTTGGTGTATCTTTAGGTTGTTGAACAGGATTATTATTTAATGAATTAGAAGGTTGATCTTTGTTTTTATTATCTTTTGGTTTTGATGGTTTAGTTGGATTACTATTTTTAGGAGCACAAGAAACAGCAACAGCACTTATACTAGCTGCTGATAAAACTACTAAACTACTGATTAGTCATTTTTGTTTAGATTTATATTTCATAATATTCCAACCCCGTTTTCTTATTTATTTTCATTATTTTTATTAAGATTGATTTTTTTAGTAGTTGAATCTTTTTCAGAAGATAGATCGTTAGTAACAAACTTTCTATGTCTTTGTGTAGCATTAGTATGTGCTTGATTAGCAAATCAACCAACAACTACTCCAGCTCCACCAATACCAATAATGATTAATAATCATTTAATTATTTTTAACAATAATCTAATCATCTATTTTACCTTCTTTTTATTTGTTGTTCTTTTCCGTGTACTTTTTTGAAATACCATTTGTTTTGATTTAGTTAATGAAGTAATATCATCATAGTAAACTTTTTTTCTTGTTTGTTTTTTTCTAGATTTTTCTTTATCTAAAAGATCGGTTTTATCAACTTGTACTTCTTGAACTGTTACATTTTCAAGTCTAGCTTCATGCTTAACTAATTCTTCAATAATCTCTTTTTTAAGTTTGCTAGAAAACTCGTGCAATAATCGTTCATTTTCACTTTGTAAAGCTTGAAGTCGATTATTTTCCATTGATCTTGTTTTTTCTGAAATCAATGAAACAATTCCAGAAGCTAATAATGAAGTAATAAACCCAAAGAAAGCAACTCCACCTAAACCTAAGATCGCTCCAAATACCCGACCAGCTTTAGAAACCGGAGTAATATCTCCATAAGCAATGGTTGTAATTGTCCCAACTGCAAACCACATTGCACTTCCAAAATCTTTAAACTTTCTCTCATCACTATCTATAGGAATATTAAAGTCATTGTAATAATCTTGTTCTACCCGATAAACAATAAAACTTAAAAAGAATGTTGTCAGAATTAATAAGATAAATGAAGATAATAAAACGTTTCAACGTCTTCTTATAATTTCTAAAAAAAAGTTAACTTGTCCGCTTGCAATTGTAAACTTAATAACCTTATGGTGTAATCCTAAAATCCGAGCCAAGATAACAGATGGAAACACATCCATTGCCGCTTTATCAAATACAATATTATTAAAATATTTAATCTTCTCTTCTAAACTTGTTACTTGTTCAATAGCATGTAAATTATGACTAATCACAACATTATAAATTGTCACAGCAATAATAAATGAAGTTAAGTCTAATAAATTAACAAATCGAAAAGGCATTAATGAAAACGCTTTTAATCTTGTTAGTGTATTATATGTGTAATCAGCATACATTCAACGCATTAAAAAGTCTAATAAGAAGACAAAGTTTAATGCATAAAAAACATTAAAATAAGTTTTTATAAAATAGATAGTATGATCAAACTGTTCTTGCGAAAAATGCTTGGTTACACTATATTCTTGTAATTGAAAGTGATTATAAATAAATATAGCACTAGCTGCTGCACTTGCAAAAAACAAAATAAATTGATATATAAAACCAACCACAGTTTCAGGTACTAAGATTTTTTGATAAGCCTTCATTGAAGTTCATTCAAAAAAGAAATACCTAAACCTGTTAAAGTAGATCATCTTATTATTGCGGATAAATTCCTGTCGTTGGGACTTGGTCATATTATTTCCTTTTTAGAGATTAATAATTTAATTAATAAAACTAAAACAACAACTAGTTATTAACTAATTGTTTCATTTACTAATTCATATTGATCATCAATTAAACGGTATAACATCTTAATACTATAAACATAAATCAACAGGTTCTTAACCCCTGATTTAGTAGCTTGTTCAAAGGTTTCATGTAACTCTTTAAAGTATTCAGTATTCTCATTCATTGTAAACACTTTTAAATAAGTGTCATCATCATGATCTGAACTAAAGCAAGCATCGTATCATAAGTCTTCGCTTAATGATGTTTCTTGTGGTGTATAACCTTTTTCTTTCATTTGTTTTGTAGCTATAGCAATTTGACTTCTTGGTGAATAATCAATATTCTTATTAGCACTTGATAATTCTGCAAAAATGTTTTTGTTATCAGTTTCTTCAAAATAATCTGGCAAGTTAAAAATAAATGCTTGTTGCCCAAAATTAATCACATTGTTGTTAAGAATCTGATCTAATTTTAAAGAAGTGTAAGTAACATTATTGCTTGTTTCTTCACTTGGTTTACCATAGTAAGAAATATCATTACTTAAAGCATCAAACCCGTTTTCATCTAAAGCTCTAAAAACAGCTAATACAAAGAAATCAACAAAGAACCGTTGATAACTTTCATCAATCTGGCTTGAAATCTTATAAGCGTGTCGTTTTACATCTAATAGTAAATTTAATAGCTCACTATTTGATTCACTATATTCTAAGAAACGATATAAAGCATTTACAAATAAAGGATATTTTTGTAATAGTTTCTTAGTATTTAAACTTGAGATCATAGAGATTTGATAGAAGATGAAATTCATCAATCTACGACCTGATGTTTTATTTTTATATCTATTGATCCGTGCTACCATGATTTTATCTTCACTAAACACGTTTCTAAAGATCTTTCTTTCATCTAAGTATTTATACTCACTAGCATTAAAAACAACAGTGTTATTAAAATGATTTAAAGTTTTAAAATACTTAAGAATTGAAACATAATTATCCCCATTAACATTAATGGTGTCATAAAAGAATGTATAATGGTTCGATATTACTAATTTTGAACGCTCGATAAACTTGGTATAAAATGTAATCTTGTTTTTAATATTGAATTTCGAATCTAAAATAAAATATTTATCAAAAATCTTTAATAAGGTATTGTTCATGTTTTTGACAATATAGTCTTTATGGTTGTTTTTGATGTTATTAAATAAAGTTACAAATGTAGCAATGATAATAATAAATACTAAACTAAAACAAGAACCAACTAAGGCATGGAAACCACCATTTCCTCATAGTTCAACAATTTCTTTTGTTCTTAAGAAAGCAATTGATAATAATGGAACAGCTAAAGTTGCACCTAATGTACTTAAGGTTGTTAAGATTGGTAATAAGAAAATTCCAGAACGAGAAGTTACTACTTTACCACTTCTTGCTGTATCTAATTCCTCAAGCTTATTAATAATTTTGCTAATTCGACGCTTTTTCCATCAATTTAAAATTGTTGAATTAGTTGGCAAATTCTTAAAATTTTCCATCGTTGCATTAGATAGTAAAAAGTTCCGAATATCATCAATACATTGCTCTACAGTAGCATTTGAAACCGATGATCATTCTGGAATTTGAACATCCATTAGATTGATTAAATTATTCATTAGCTTATAGGCTTCGTTCTCTTCTACACCATGTAAAGCAACAACCTTTTTGTTTTTAGAAACTAATGTTTTGGTTAATTTCTCAATCTCTAAATCAAATAAATTAGTACTTAGCACAACTATTTGTCCTTAGGTCTTATTCCTTATTAATATATTATTAAATTATAAACTTATTTAATATTTTTGCTTGCTAAAAATAAAAATTATGTTTTGTCTAACTTATACATCTTTTAGTGCATAATATTCTTATTTAAGTTAAAATAAATCTTAAGCTTACTAATAAAGGAAACAAAAAATGAAAAAAGCAATCAAGCAAAAATTAATGAACCTAGTTAGTATAAACCCTAGGGATCCTGTTATTTTAGCCAAGCTAAATGTTGGAAAAACAATCGACTTATTTAAATACATTAAAAAGGAAGATTTAATTAGTTTCATTAATGGTGAAATTAGTTGTATCGAACTTGATGCTGGAAAAAGTCTTACTTTATTTGAACAAAATTTAAAAGATGCAACTAATGTTAATGAATTCATTGAGATTACTCAATCATACAACATCAACTTACCAGATCTCCGTATCAACCAACTAAATAAAGATTTTACTAACAACAAGAAAAAAGTGATTAACTATGCAATTGAACAATTATTAGTTTTTCGTAAAAAGTTCTTATCAATTAATCGAACAGCTAAAAATTATTTCGAAGATACAACTGTTTGACCCCTTTATTTAGCTTTCAACTTCTTAAAGGGTAAAATGTTACCAAACGATGCAATTAAATCACCATTAACACTTTATAAAGTTGAAATTAAAGAAGATTGTGGAAAAATCTTAATTGCTAAAAAAGATGATAAACCAGTAGTTAATGAAAAAATCCAATTCTTTTTAAAACGTAACTATAGAGATAACAATATTGAAACAACAGAAATCCTTAAAACTCATAAATTAGAAGATGTTATTAAAAACATTGAAACCTATGTTGGGTATTCAATCTCTATTCCTGAAAATGAATTAGTTCCTTTTGTGAATGAAAATGAAGAAGATATTTTAGATAAATACACATCATTCTCAATCGATCCTTCTTGTTTATTAGGTATTTTTGAACCAGATGGGGGAGCACTTAAAGAAGACTTAAACAAAATTATTGAAAGTGATGTTGATCCTTTTGAAAGTGATCTTAAATCAGTTAATAAACCTGTTGAGTTTTATGAAGATAAAGTTATTAAAGAACAAGTTGTTGTTGAAATTGGTCGTCCTTTAAACATTTATCAAAAATATGCAGTTGCTAGTTCTCTTTCACAAAACACATTAATTTATGGACCTCCTGGAACTGGTAAATCAGAAGTTATTTCTAATATCATTTTTAATGTTTTACTTAAAGGTAAAAGCTCATTATTAGTTTCTGAAAAAAGAGCAGCTTTAGATGTCTTAACTGAAAGAATTGGTTCACTATCTCAATTCGCACTTTATTTATATGATTTGACAAATAAAGATACATTTTTTGAAAAAATCTCAAATTTAAACGATTTATTAGGAACTCAATGATATCGTGAACAATCAAAAGGTTCAGCTAAAGCTAAAGAAATTGAACCAATTAAATTCACACCAGAAGAATCAATGTTCTTTAAGAACTATGAAGATTTAAATAGTGAATTATTAGCTATTGTTAAAAAGCACTGACGAATCGAAGACTACAAAGATGGTGTTTATGAAATCGATTATGCTGATTATGTAGCTCTTAAAAACACACTAGGTCAAGATATTTTAGATAAGTGATTAGAACCAAAGAAATTTGGTGAAGATAATGAAAAAGAAGATACCTTATTTAATAAAGTATCTGAGATCTTTAATAAATACACAATGTTAAAAATTGAAGATCTATTCAAAGCTTATTTTGAATTTAGTTCATTCATTAAAAAATATAAGATTTTAGATTCTATTCCTGTTGAACAAGTTAACAAACACTTAGAAGGAATAATGAATAAAATCAAAAACAATGAAGAATTAGTAACTAAGTTCTTAATGCACCAAAAAAAGATCACTCAAGATGTACAAAACTACTTTAACTTTGAAATTGAACACAACTTACAAAACAACAGTCTATTAGCTAATAAAACTGTTCGTGATAAACGTTTAACCATTGAAAAAATTGGTGACTTCTTAAAGTTCCGTCGTGAAGTTATTGAAAAAGATTATTCACTTCAATCAAAAACACCTGAAGAGTTAAATGAAATTGTTGATGTTTGTGAATCATTCTTTACAAAACACAAACGATTATTAGGTTCTAAAGATAATTGATATGAATTCTTACTTAAAAACAAAGATAAAATGAATTCATTCTTATCAATTTACAATGGTGCAAGTTCAGATAATGATAAGCAAATTATTTTTGCTGAATTCATTACTAATAACACAATTATTACAAGTTCAGATCCAAGTGATGAATCAACACTTAGCTTAAAAGAAATTAGAGCTAAGAATAAAGATGCTGAAGAATTAATAGTGTTATTCACTGAGTTTATGAATAACTTACAATATCTATCAAGACCTAAGATGGATCAAATTGCTAACTATCGAGACTTCTTTAGTCAAGATACAGAATTCTTATCTAAACTATATGCTTTAGCTGAAGTTTATACTCCAGTGATGCAAGATATCATTCGTGAATGATCATGAATCTCACTTCCTTATGTTAAAAAGCTTTATTTAGAACCAATTGTTTTATTTGATATTGATAAAGTAGCACCAATTATGAAAAGTGTTGAAACAATCATCACTCATGAACAATTTAAACAACTTAAAGCTGTTATTTTATGAGATAGTATTGTTAAAGCAATTCCCCTTTTCTCTGAAACTAAAGGCCGATTATTACAAGATATTATTTCTCAACTAAGAAAAGAATCAAGAAGATCAGCTAAGATTGTTGAAGAAATTGTCTTTAAGAAATATGTTAATAACTTACGTAACTTCTTAATTAAACTTCCACAACCTGAAAAAGAAGAAGTAACAAATGCACTAAGAATTGCTTCAAGCCGAACTTGACCTTCAATTAGTATTTATGTTGAAAAATACTACAATGCTCTTAAGAAACTGTTCCCAATCTGAGTAGCACGTCCAGATAATGTTGCTGCACTAATCCCACTTAATGAAAACGAATTCGAGTACGGTATTTTTGATGAAGCTTCACAGATGACAATTGAACGTTCTTATCCAGTTGTTTATCGATCAAAAATCAAGGTTGTATCAGGAGATGATAAACAACTTAAACCAACATCATTCTTTATTAGTAAACTAAGCGATGTTGATTATGAACTTGATGACTTTGATAAAGTTGATTCATTACTAGAAAGAGCTAAAACTTCTTGATGAAATGAATACCATCTTAAAAACCACTATCGATCAGATACTAAAGAATTGATTGAATTCTCAAACAAATACATTTATAACAATAACCTTGAAGTAGCAACAAAAGCTGGTTCTTTTGAAAAAGGAATTGAAGTTATTAATGTTAATGGTATCTGAGATAAAGGAAATCCAATTGAAGCAGAACAAACTGTAGCTACTTTAATTGATAACTGAAAGAAATATAAACGAATTCTAATTGTTACCTTTAATGCAATTCAAGCATATATGGTTGAAAACTTAATTCTTGAGCGTATGCACTCATTTGAAGATGGCTTATGTGAAAAAATTGAAAACAACGAAATCATGATCTCAAATCTTGAAAATGTCCAAGGTAATGAAGGTGATTTAGTAATCTTATCAATTGCATATGGACCTAACCCAGAAGGGTATGTTCGAAACAACTTTGGACCATTAAATGCTAAAGGTGGTTCTAACCGTCTTAATGTAGCTATTACAAGAGCTCGTAAGAAAATGATTGTGATCAAATCACTTTATGGACACCAAATCCAAGTAAGTAATCATAACAACCACAATGCTATGACTTTCAAAAAATTTGTTGAATACATCGATAAAGTAGATACACAAAAAAGTATTAGTGAAAATCTAGAACATTTAGATGAACAACAAACACTTGAGTTCGAAAACGATTTAATTAAAGAAATTTATTCAGAACTAACTAAAAAACTTTCTAATAAGTTCCGAGTTTTCCCTAACTGAAACATCGGAACTAAGAAAATCGATTTAGTAATCGTTAAAAAAGATACTAAAGAGGTTGTTAAAACAATATTAGTTGAACCATGAAAAGAAAATCGAAGTATTCAAATTATGTTTGAAGACATCGATCGTCAATACTTCTTAGAAGATCGTGGTTATTCAACATATCGGATCAAAGAATATGAATGATACATCGATAAACATAAAATAGTTTCTCGAATCAATGATTCATTATCAAGCAATAACAACAATAAGATTGATTATGTCGTTTGAGAAAAGAATAATATCAACAACTAAAAAATAACAAAAAACAGTTCGCTTAAAATTCATTTTTTAGTTGAACTGTTTTTAGTATGTCTTTTCTTGGTTTTATAAGTTAAGTAATATAATATTTTTAAATTGATTATATTTAATAATCTTTAAGATGTTGTATGCATCCCTTAATAATAGATGTAATACAATATTACAAGGAGTTGGTAATAATGGTTAAAAGATTTGCCTATAGTGCTAAAGAAAAACAAATTATACATGACCATATTAGTAAAGAATATGGTCCAGCAACAAAAATTATCTATTTATCAGAAAACCAAAGAGAAGTACCAATTGAATATGATTTATTAGTAATCTATAAAAAAGATATGGTTATCTTAATGACTTTTGGACTTGGCTCATTTGTATCTCATAACCATGATGAACATACAAATGAAAGAACAGAAATCTTTATGGAATTACAAGCTGATTGAGATTGTAATGACCCAAAACAAATTTGACCAATTCACTTTATTATTAGTATTGCTAAATACTCATACTACAACCATTTAACCCTAAAATGACAACAAATTTTTGTTAATAATGACTACTTTAATGAATCTAACAAAATTGCTGGTGTTTTAGATTTATCTTGATATGACAACAACTCTTTAGCATGTAATGTTGATAATGAATTTAGCGTTAGTTTCTATCAAATCATGATTATCACAGACACTGAATTATTATTTAGCCACAAAAATGGAGTCCACAAACTAATGGACTATTTTGATGATGGTAAAACTAGAATTGTAAATTTAGACCGTAAATCTTTAATTTAATAAAAAGGAGGCGTATGCTTAAAAAAGTAACTATACAAACTAATGATGCTAACCAACGGTTAGATCGTTTTTTATGTAAATATTTTCAAAATCTCAATAAAGCAAGCATTTATAAATTAATCAGAACCAAAGACATTAAGGTTAATAATAAAAGAACTGAACACAACTACATTCTTAAAGTTAATGATGTGGTAAGTGTTTATACTCATGATAAATTCTTAGAAAAGAAAATCGATTTAAACTTTGCTAAAGCAAAGGATGAATTAAATATCATCTATGAAGATGATCATATTTTAGTTGTCCATAAACCAATTGGTTTAGTGGTCCATGATGATGACAAACATCAATTTGATACTTTACAGAATCGGATCAAAAAGTATTTAGCTAAAAAAGATGTTTATAAACCATTTAATGAAACTGCTTTTGTTCCTAGTTTGTGCCATCGTTTAGATCTAAACACTGAAGGATTAATAGTAGCTGCTAAAAGTGCAGTAGCTTTAAAAGTAATTATGGAAATGTTTAAAAACAATGATGTATTACGATTCTATCAATGTTTAGTATATAAACCATTACCTAAACAAACTGATACACTTTATCATTATATGCACAAAGATCTTAATACTAATATGATGATTGTAAGTGATCTTAAAACCAACTTAAACAAAACAGCTATTACTAAATATAAATACTTAAATCAATTTTCTAAATATTATCGTTATGAAATAGAACTATTAACTGGAAGAACCCACCAAATTAGAGCTGTTCTAAACTATATGAAATCACCTGTTGTTGGTGAACAACGATATATTACTAAAGATATAGATAAAGATGAAAGATTCACTGAACAATGTCTTGTTTCATATAAGATTAAATTTACTAATTTAGCTAAATATAAAACGGATGAGTTAATGTATCTAAACAACAAAGAATTTGTCTTAGAAGATATTTGATTCTTAAAGAAAAACTAACTTGTCAAATATATAATAACTTGTTATAATTTAAAATGTCAGTGCAACATAAAGTGGCGAAACTTGTCAGGGTAGAGATACAGCAGCAATAGCAGAATCTTTATGTGTGCACTGGCATTTTTTTATTTTTCCTTCTCTCTTTTATTTAAATATTAAATAATATATCTTTAAATTATCTAAATTTAATGTACAATATTTAATTGGATTGGGGATAATATTTGTGTGGCTCCTATTCGTCATTCAACTAATATAGCATTATATAAAATGTAGTCCAATTTACAACAATTCTAAAAATAAGTAATAAATTAAATCAGTACAAGATTTAGTTTTATGTTATTCATAGTTGGTGTTCCTTTCAAGTATATAAATAGTAAAAATTGTAGTGGTCAATATTTTACTAATCTTTCTGTGTTTTAATTACGATTAACCCTAATTTAGTATTTTCTCCTATAGATAAAAACACATAAAAAATCCTATAACCAACAATAATAAACCGTTATTTTTCAATAATTTCTATTCACATTCTCAATCACATTTGTTGTATAAATCAACCTCCATCTTAACTTCTTTAATTGTTTTAAAAATGTTCCTTTCTAAAACAAACAAGAACTATTTCTGTATGGATGTTTTATTCATAGCATCTCATACAATATAATCGCTAATTTCATATCAACACAAATGACCTAATCCAAAAAACAACCCTTCTGAAAACCCAGGGTTGTTTTTCTTTTGTACTTAAAAATAGAGCAAGAATATATCTGCTCTATTTTTGATAAATTAATTAGATCTTAAATCATTATTAGTTAATGATCTTATATTTGTTCTGTTTTAGAAAATCAATGATTTTAGAATTTGTTTTCTTATCTACTTTAAAAGCAAGTTTTTTAGCATTAGCTTGAGTGAATGCATTTTTAGATATCTTCTCTAAAGAAGCTGGTAAGTGAACTAGTTCTAAATTAGTTAAGTTGTTAATAAAGTAATCTGGAATTGTTTTAATTCCTTCACTTAAAATGATTTCTTTGATATTGTTATTAAAAGCAAAATCATTAGCTTCTAGTTTAGTATTAAAATGAACAACT
>NZ_JFDP01000079.1 GCF_000731915.1 Ureaplasma diversum NCTC 246 | reverse complement strand
AAATAAATTATTAGATTATGGTTTAATGTTTTTAAACCAGTTTGATCAAAGTTGATTAGATTATGGTTATGCTGATTTTAATTTCTATCACTTTATTAAGTTTGCTGATATAGAAATTAAAAAGTTTATTAATGGATTTAGTATTAGAAATGGATTATATTCTTATCAATTATTAGAAGAGTTTATTTATAAATTAGAAATCTTTAAAGAATATTATTTAGGATTAAATCGAAGCTTTAGTTTTGGGTTTGAAAAATAAGGGAGTTGATTAAAGTGATTGTTTCTAATAAGCATGCATATCGTAATTATTCAATTATTGAATCATTTGAGTGTGGAATAGAGTTAAAAGGAACTGAAGTTAAATCAATTTCTCGTGCAAATTGTTCAATAAATGAAGCTTATGTGCAAATTAAGAATATGGAAGCTTTTATTATTAATATGCATGTTGCACCTTTTTTTGAAGGTAATCAGTTTAATCATGATCCATATCGAACAAGAAAATTATTATTACACAAAAACGAAATTATTAAGCTTCAACATCAAGCTCAAGCTTTAAGAATGACTATTGTTCCTATTAAAATTTATTGAAAAAACAATAAATTAAAACTAGTTATTGCTCTAGCTAAAGGAAAGAAGTTACACGATAAAAGAGAAGATTTAAAAATAAGAGATTTAAGCAGAGAAGCTAAAACATATTAATTTTAAAAAGGAAAAAAGAAGATGCGAGCGATTTGATCTGTTCTAACAACAAGATTATGATTAATATTTTTAGTCATTATCTTATTGAATTTAATTCAAATTACAATTACTTTAGTGCAACCATTAATTTTTGGCTCAAATTAATCGGGGATCTGTTAATAATAGTGCAACGACCCATGATGCAATTGTTCAAGGTGTTGTATTAATTGTATTAGCAGTTGCATGAATTATTGTTTCATTACTTAATAACTGAGTTACTACTTATTTAGAAGTAATGACCGTTGGTTTATTAAGAGAGAGAATTTTTCATAAAACAATGAGTTTATCACATGCAGATAAGCAACGTTTTAGTCAATCAACATTATTAAACATTTGTGTTAATGATATTCAAAAAATAGCTAAGTGTATGGTTATTATTCTAAGACCAGGATTTATGGGAATTTCATATTTCATTGGTTCAATTATTGTTTTATTTGCTGTAGCACAGAACCACTGACAAATTCCTGTGCTTGTGATTTCAATTACAATAGCAACAGCTATTATTTATTCACTAATGGCAGCTATTAATGAAAAACGATGAAGAAAAGCAAAACCAGCCATCGATAGTCTTAATAATAAATTACTAGAAAATATTTACGGAATCAAAGTTATAAGATTATTTACACTTGAAAACCAATTCTTAGAAAGTTCTCATAAACAATGATCTGAAGTAATTAAACGATCAATGATTCCGATCCGGATCTCTGCTTTAGTTATTTCTTTTTTAATGTTAATGATTTTCTCTGTTTCTCCATTAATTATTATTGTTGGAGCAACAACAAAAACATTGGTGTCTGCAGAAATATTATCAATTATGCAAGCAGCTAATATGCTTGTATTAGGGATTAGTATTCTTGCTTTTAGTATTAATGAAATTATTCAAACTAAAGTTAGTTTCATGCGTGTTAATGAGTTTTTCCACCACAAAGAATTAATTACATATCAAGGTAATAAAACAATAACTAATGGTTTGATTCAATTTGATAATGTAAGTTTTAGTTATGAAAATAATCCAAACCATTTAGTTTTAAAAAACATTAGTTTTACAATTTATCCAAATGAAAGAGTAGGGATTGTAGGAACTACAGGTTCTGGTAAAAGTACTTTAATTAATTTATTAATGCACAGGTTTATCCCAAACAATGGATCAATTAAAATCGATGATACTTTACTAAAAGACATTGATATCAAAAACTTAAGAGATTGATTTAGTGTTAATGAACAAACACCAGTTTTAATTAAAGGGACATTTTATGAAAATATCCTTTTTGGATTAAATAACATTAATGAACAAGAAATTAATGAAGCTGTTGAGCTTGCTCAAGCAACTAAGTTCATTAATGATGCAGATAATGGAATTTATGGCATCGTTGAACAAAATGCTAAGAACTTATCTGGGGGACAAAAACAACGATTAGCTTTGTCACGTTGTTTATTAAGAAAAAGTCCTGCTTTAGTATTAGATGATTGTACAAGCGCTCTTGATACAATAACTGAAGCTAAGGTGTTTGAAGGAATAAGAAAACAAACTTATTTCAAACAACAAATCATTGTTGCTCAACGAATTAGTAACATTTTAGATTGTGATAAGATCATTGTTATGGATAAAGGTGAGATTGTAAGCATTGGAACTAGTGAACAATTATTAAAAGATTGTGAAATTTTTAAAGCAATTTATAATGAACAGTTGGCGGTGGATCGATAATGATGGATTTACAAGATTTAAAAGTTCACAAAAATGCTTTAAAATGAAGTTTAATTCGTTTTTATTTTAAAGACTTCAAAAAGTATTTTTTAACAGTTTCATTTGTTATCATTGCTTTTCAATTATTACAAATTGCAAGCATTTTCTTATTACAATACACAATCCAAGCATTCTCTAATCAAACTAAACCACTAGAAACAATATTACATATTGCAGCAGGAATTATTGGTGTTTATTTTTTCCAATGTTTAATTAATGTTTTTACTAACTTATGTACTAATAAACTTGGTTATTTAATTGAAGCTAAGATGTCATTATTAGTAGTAAGTAAACTACGTTATTTAAGTATGAAATTCTTAGATCAAAATAGTGCTGGGGATATTTATGCACATATGAGTGATGATGCTTTAAGTATCCATTTAGGGGTTATGGGATTTTATGCCGAAGCTAATAAAATGGTTTTTGGATCAATTGGGTTTGGAATTGCTTTATTAGTTGTATCTCCATATCTAGCTTTAATTGGTTTAGCTGTTTATGGAACTTTAATGTGCTTAAACATTTTATTATATAAACGTTCAAGAACTTGAAACGAATACAAACGTGATGATTTTGTTGTTATGAACAACTTTATTGAAGAAG
>NZ_JFDP01000078.1 GCF_000731915.1 Ureaplasma diversum NCTC 246 | reverse complement strand
TTTATTAACTAAATCTGCAGCTCAAACAACTAGTGGAATATGAGTAATTACTAAAGCTGAAGGGTGTTTTGGATTACCACTAGTATTAGTTGTTTTTCCCACATTATCAACAAAAATTAAACGTTTCTTACTTGCATCATATCGCAATTCTGCATTAGTAGAATTCTGATTCATGTTTGATGGGAAATTAGAAGTAGCTTCTTCAGATTGATAAAGAGTTTTTGTGTAAGAATTAGTAGTATCAGATTGCCCAGAAGCACCATTTTGAACAACACTAATATATGAATTAGGCTCAGCTAATGTGCTTGTTGACCCAGAAGCGCCATCTCCATGAAGTCTAGTAAATTTATGTACTAATTCTTCACTTATAAATTTGATGTTTTCTCCATAGTTTTTAAGAGAAGGTTTATTGTTGTTAGTAGTGAATGCACTAATATATTTAACTTGCGGAATGGTTTCTTTAGTTACTTTAACTAAAACAGATTTATTAGTTCTAATGTCTACTATCTTAAATGTTTTCTTGTCATAATCAATATCTTGAATTTGTAAATCATTTTTATCAGATACTGATATATCTGGATTATTTGCTGCACCAAAGATAATCTTATTATCATGCATTGCTTGTCTAAATTTAGTATCTAATTGGTGTTTTACTTCTTCTTCAAAAGTTCGACCGGTATCAATTAATTCTTTTATAGTTGGGATTGTTAAATTAATATCAACATCTTTGTAATATAAAGGTAGATCGTTGATTAATAGATTATATTCTTGGTGGTGAAGATTGAATAAATCTGCAATTTTATCTTTAGGTATTCTTCCAGGGAATTGAGTAGGTAAAAAACGAGAAGTTTTTGCATTAACTGCAATTGTGTCACCAACTCTAGCTACTCTAATATTCGTGAGATGGTGTTTAATGCCATCAGTTACTAAAGCACCAGTTCCTTCTTTTTTTTCAAGCATCTTTTTTATTGCTTGACCAGAAATACTGCTTTCGGGTAAATCTACATATTCATCTTCTTTTAGTACACCTTTGAAAAATTTATTGAAATCATCAACATCGACAAATATAGAAGCACCGCTTTGTTTATCGGTTTCCATAATATCATAATCTAAAACATAAATTTGCTTTTTTTCACCCTGTCTTGTTTCAAAATTGATTAAAAATCTATCTTTATCAGGAATAGAATATTTAGTTTGATTTCCTCTGTTACCATTAGAATAATTAAAATTAGCTTCAGAAGAAATATTTTGTTCACTTCTATATTTTTGATCACTTAATTGAGGGTTGATAACATGAAAATTTTGACTTAATATCTTAGCACCATTAGCAATTGGAGAATTTTGTAGATTAGCAATTTTATTTTTATAGGCTTTTTCTTTATCTCAATCTGCTTTTGCAAGATCCACAGCTGAAATTAAATTATGAGCTAATTCAACATTAATGAATCCGTACATAATAATATTAAAAGGATCTAATTTGCCATCTTTTAATCGTCGCTTAGTAACTCATTGCCCATTTTCATAATCACGATAATAACCATTATCAGAGATTACAATTTTCCCAAATTCAGGAAAATATTGAATTGTTTCTAAACCAGTTAATACCCCTGTTTGTCAATTATCACTATATCGATGTGATTTATCAGTATATAGTTGATTTAAATGAGGGAACGTTTGATTTCTTTTTTTAAATAAGTCAACAAAATACAATCCAAATCGTGCACCAGTTATAGATGGGTTATTAGCTCATCTTTCTAAATCTGGTGGTCATACAACGTTTGTATATCCATCTCTTAAGTCTAATTTTGAAGCTGGATCAAATAATGGCTTTTTAGGTGGTTCGCCTGGAGTTTTTGGAATCTTGTAACCTTCACCTTTGAAAGATGGATCAGACGATAATGGAACATTAGGAAGTGGATTTTCATAATCAACTTCTTTCGCTCTACCTATTATGTCAATGATATTAAAGGTAGTGAAAATACCATCATCTTTGAATACAACTTCACCATTAGGTTTCTTCGGCGGTCATTGAAACTCCTCACCATTAATATCTCCAAGTTCTTTAAGGTTGCTTTCATATACACCGTTAGCATATGGTTGCTGAATAGGAAAATATGGAATGAATGTTCCATTATCAAATTGAACTATACCATGAATCTTAACAGTTTCAGCGGTTACTTGGCGTGGCTCTTTGTTTCTAAGCGGGGCATATTCAACAATTGCCATATGCCCACGATATAACTCGTCTTTTAAATCTGAGAATGTTGTGTTGTTATTTGAAGCTAAACTTGTTAGAGTTCAGACTTGTAAACGGTTAAATGGAATGTTATTTCCTAAAAAGTCAACATAACCTCCACCTTGATTCAAATTTCCTGTTTTGACCCCGTGTTCAGCTTTTAATTTTTGATATGAAGCTCAACCAACGTTTCTACGAACACGATCTCTATTTACTCTATTTTGTTCGTCACCATCTAAACCATTTATTCCATGATAAATAGGAGAGTTTCGATCAAAATCTCTAAAATTTCTAATATCCTGATCAGGTACAAATGAGTATTTAACAATATCAGTTAATGTTGTTGCTTTATAACGACTGTCATTAACTAGTTGCGGTAGGTCATCAATAATCATTTTAAGTGGACGACCAGCAAATGCACGGCGATCATCTTGTTGACCTTTTGTTCCTAAAGTATTTTCAGAAGTTGCGTTATGAACTAATAAAGCTGCCTTTCTACCATACTGAACAAGTTCTAAGACAATATGATCAACATTAGAAGCACTTGCTACATCAATTGAACGAGCATCTTTGTTACCATTATTACCGTTTTGTTGATCTACATTTACATCAGTTGCATCTAAAAAGAATTTTTTAAGGATGTAATTATTAGGATTTTTCTTTTTAATATCACCTAATTTAACCTTTTTAGATTCATTTAATAATTTATATACTTCAATAATTCCGCTGTAGTAGTCTTCAACACCACTCTCATGAACATATCCAACAGTTTGGTGTAAATATGGATTTATCTCAAAAATTTTGACAGGTGTTTTGTTAGAATTCGCATAATTTACAGTTCAAGAACGAAATGGAATTTCAGTGTTAGTAGAGGTGTTTGAACTTGAATGTTGCACATATTTAACAGTACTATCTAGAGTTGTGCTGCCATCCTGAAACCCAGTCACACCCTCCAACTTAATCCCATTAGCATTAATAGACTTCTTGTTATATTTAGTTTCTAATGCTTTTTTGATATTTGCTAATCTATCTTTTGGGTTAGCAAAAGGTGATACATTTTCACCTACTGTATCATTTTCAAAAATTTCACGATCAGTTAATAAATCACCAGGTGTTAAGAATAACCCTCAATTAGTTAATACAAATACTTTTTTAGAAATTGCATCATAAACAAATAAGGCATTTTGTTCAAGTGAATATCAATATTTAAGGTTAGTTAAATTAAATGCACTTGAATTGTTTGTTCAAGTAGTATTAGTTGTTAATAAATTTTTAATTTTATTTTTGAAAAACAAACGACCTAATTGAAACTCATCATCAGCTAATTTACTATCAGCTGGTTGATTAGTAGGAACAATCTTGTTATAGATATCTGTTCTTGGAACATCAATTGGTAATTCACTATTTAAATTAACAACAAAACTAGTAACAATAGCTCTTTCAATTTCATTCATACTAGAAGCATCAACTACTTTTGATTCAAATCTAGGAAGAGTGAAGTTAACTTCATTATTTCCTGATCCATTATTAGCAATAAATTTGAATGTTACTTCATTATCATTTTCAGACACAAATTGGATATCAAACTGTTCAGCATTAACTTTTAAACCACCAAAATTAACTGATTTAGTATCTTTATCAAAGTTATTATAATTACGATTATAAACGTTAATATTAAATAACTTTTTCATCGCAGCTTTAACTGCAGCCGCTTTGTTTTCGTTTGTATAAGTAGCTGAATTTACCGTTTGCTTCCAATCCCCACTTAATTGATGCTTCGTACTCTCATCTGCCAAATTCGCCAACTCATTAATTACTTCATGATTAAATGGTAACAATAACTTAGAACCATTAAAATTTACTTCTTTTCGTGGTTTATTAGCTTCTCATTCATTATCTACATTAGTTGGTGTAATTAAAAAGTCTAAATATGATTTAGTTTCTTTTTCATTATTAAGTCTAAAGCTTGCTCCAATAGCTGCAGCTATGGTAGCACTTACTACAAGTGATGAAGTAATTGGTATTAATAATTTTTTAGTCTTGTTATTTTTCATAGTTATCTTCATCCTTTGTTTTATTTTGTTCGTCTCTTATTTTTAAATCGGATAGCTAAAATTGCTATTAGTCCAATTAATCCAATTCCAGCTATTAAACTTACTACAGATACTATAATCATTCAGTAGTCAATATTAGCATTATATGCTACTTGATCATTAATTTGAACAGGTGCATTTTGAAGAATTGAAGTTTTAATAATGACAACGTGTGGTTTATTTGAGTCGTTGTCTCTAATAATAATCTTGTTAGATGTATTATCAAATTCAACAGTTACTAGATCTGAGATATTAAATCCAGTTGGTAAATAAGATTTAATAATTGGATCTTTTAGAATATCATGAACAACTTTAAGAGCTTCTGGTGATTTGTTTTCTACTTTCATTTCAACAGTTTTGATTCTTGTTGCCATGTCTTGTAAATAAGCATGGTAAATATCTTGCCCTTCAGCAACTGTATATTTAACACTTACTTCATCTACATTTGTTTTATAAACAATTGTAGTAGCTAGTTTAATTGATCCATCTTTTTGTTTTTCATACACTAATAAATCATTAGTGTTTGGATCAACTTCAACAATAGCATTCTTAGGATCGATCTTAACTCCGTTAACTTCGATCATACCATTACTATCTAATGGATATTTATTAGGATCATTTAATAGTTTTAAATATGCTGCTCCTAAATCTCCATCTGCTTTAATTACATCATCAATTGATACAAATGGAATACTTTCTTTTGAAACAACATTTGGATTAAAATCAATTTTTTGAACAAATCTTGATCCATCATCTCTTGTTCCAGATACCATAATGAATCCATCTTGAATTGATACAGTTGTGTTTTTTAATTCAGATTCAGTTAAACCAACAGTATCTTTTAAGTGTTTAAACAACTCTTCATTAATTGGTTGTTTAGTATTCTTATCAATTAAATCAAAACCAACTTTAGCTTTTGATTTAAGTAAGTTTTCTAATTCTAATTGTTTAAGTGGATTCTTAAAGATTGATTTACCATTAGCAAATGGTAGATATTTATTGTTATCAATAACAACAATTAATTGATTATTAGCTAAACGGATTTGTTTGTATTTAGCATTTTGTTTAGGATCATTAATAGCATGTTTGTTATTGTATTCAGTTTCACTTACAACTGCAGGTTGACTAAGTTCATACTCACCTACTCTGTTTAAGTTTTTAATTTTTTGATTAATTAAGTGAGCTAGTTTATCTTCTATTGAGTTATCTACACCTAATACATCTGCAACTGAATATAATTCATAATCATTAATTACTTTAATAGCTTGATTAATGATAATTACTTGTGCTCGTTTTTGTTGATCAGTGTTTTTTCCTCTTAATACAACTTGGTTCTTTTCAGGGTAATATTGAATTGTTCAATCTTTAGTGAAATCAGTTTCAATATTAGCTGGGTTATTTTCATCACTATATTGATCTAAAATGAATTGTTTAATTCAAGCATTAGATCTTAAAGCTTGATTTAATTCTTTTTGATTTGGTTTAGCTTTATTAGGTGCATTTGCTATTTTAATTAATTGATAGATTTCTTTAGCTAAAACTGCATCATCTAAGAAGTTGTTATCAATTGTATAGTTAGGTGGTAATACGGTTGGAGTGATCGCTATAATAATTCGATTACCATCTTCTTGGTTATAGAATTCAACAGATCCATCATCTCGACTTATAACTTCTATCTTATCTGGATCAATACTAATGTTATAGAAGTTGATTCTATTGTTTTCATCTCTTGGGAATTCATTTGGATCTACTAATTTAGCTTTAACAGCTTTAGCATAATCCCCATTGTGTGCTAATACTTGTTCATCTGTTGGTAGTTTTAAGTTAATATCTTTTTCTGTTGCTACAACAGGAACATTATTTAATACATAGAAGTATTTATGTTTATTATTCTCTGTTCTAAGTACTAAGTTAGATCCTGCACTTATACTTAAATAAAGTTCTTGATCAGTATTAATATTATTATCTTTTTTAATATCTTCTAATCATTGATCTAATTCTTGTTTATTAACTATATTATTATCAAATACTAAGTTTTGATTAGATTTAAGAATTTGATCTACAAGTTTCTTATAAGCTGTATTATCTTTAATTACTTCATTACCATCTAATTTAGAGAAGTTATAGTAAGTATCATGGATAATGATATATTCTTGATCATTCTTTGTTTTTAATGAAACATATCGTTTTCAAGGTTGAGCATCTTTATTTCTTGTAATTGTTGGATCATCAACTGGTATAAAGTTAAGATCAACTTTAGTAATGACTCCATCATTCTTAAGTTCTAGCTTGTAGTAGTTATATGGACTTGATAAGTCTTTTCTAGCTACACTTCGTGCAATTGCTCCTAAGATCAGTTGGTCTGATGTTAATTTATTTTCTCTATATAATCGAGCACGATCGATATTAAATGCTCTAATGATATCTTGTGGTTCAAATAAGAATGATGTAGGGTTTTCATAATCTTTAATGACTCGATCTACATTATTAATAACTAAGATCTTAGCATTATTAGGATTATTGTTATCAATACTGATTCGGTTGTTTTCTATATCATATCGAATCGTTGTAGCATTGAAATTAAATCAAATATCATCATCTTCAAAAGCAGACATTAATTTGTTCTTTAAGTAACTGTTTTGAATCATTTGTTCAGCTAACTTGACTTCTGTTGGTTCACCAAATGATAGTTTATTAATTGCTTGAACTAATTCATAAATAGCTTCTGGGTTTCGTTCATTAACATGCTCAGTTGCTTTTGAATCAATTAATGCTCGTTTTGGATATTGTGGGTTATCTGCAACTATTCTAGCTAAGATTTCAGCTGGATCTGTATTAGCTTTAATGATTGATATTGTATTATCATCATTAATTACTACATCAATTTCTTGTGGATTAACTTTTAATCCATCAATATTAATTAATCCATTACTATCGACTGGATATTTATTATTATCTTTAAAACTATTAAGAATTAATTCATTAACTGATAAAGTAGAGTTGATAATATCATCTTTAGTTGGTAAAGTAATATCATTTTGATCAATTAATTTAGGTAATTTAACACTTAATACTTTAATTGGGTTATTTAGTTCATTGAATAGAACAAATAATAAATAACCGTTGTAGTGTGTTGCTTGTAGTTTGTTGTAATCTTTATCATCACCAAACACGCCCTTAACTACACTCTTAAGCTCAGGATTAGTAATCTTATTAATATCATTAAATGTTCTTTGAGATCCTAATGCTTTAATTTGGTTATGTAATAGTACAAAGTTAGTGAAGCTTGGTTCTGTTTTAACTACTTGAGTTAAATCATAAACAAATAATGCTTTATTAGTATTATTTGAATCGTTTGCTGTGTAATTAATTACATAAGTATTAGGGTAGTCTGGATATGGTGTATCTTGTGCACTAATATTATTTAAGTTAGAGTATGCACTTACTGTTTTAGTTTTAAAGTTAGGTGTTGCATTACCAATTGTATAACTCTTAACTAATCTATTTTCATTAATAACTTCATCTACTTTATTTTTAACTAAATCTAATAAGTTGAAGTTATTATCAACTAATCTAAAGACATGGTTTTTATTAGTTGATAGTTCATTAGCATAAACTATCTTAGATACATTTTTAATTAATAAGATTCTTGGGTTTTTGTCTGATGCTGCATTATCACGAATAATAATCATATTCTTTGATCGATTATATTCAATTGTTGCTTTCTCTAATGATCAATCATTATTAGTAATAGATTTAACAGTATTGTTGTAATCATCTAATATTTTCTTTAATAATGGGTTTTCTTTGATATCTTTAGTTAATTCTCTTTGTGTTTGTTTAGTTGGTTCTTGATTATCAATTAGATCAAATAATGCTTTAGCACTCTTAATATCTAAGAATCTGAAATCATGACTTGGATTATCAGGAGCTGGTGAATCAACTCCAACACTATAATCTTTATAGATAACTGTTGTTGGTTTAGATGGAACAGATACTTGTTCATCATTAGCATCAACAATTACAATTCCCCCATCATATCCAACTAATACTTGTTTAATTGGTAATGTTACTTTTTGACCACCAAAGTTAATT
>NZ_JFDP01000077.1 GCF_000731915.1 Ureaplasma diversum NCTC 246 | reverse complement strand
ACTACATTTGTTTTTTGATAACTTGTGCTTTTTCAAGATTTAAATTAGCTGCATACTTACTTAGTGTTGGGCTGTTTAAATCATCAACTGATTTAGCTTCTAAATAATTTAGTTTAGATCTAGTACTTACAAAATCATTTAAATTATTATTAAAGTCATTTTTAACACTTACATGATCATTGCTATATGTTCTTATATCAATTACATAAACAAAATCATTTTCTTTATTAGTTGCTAATTTAAATACAAATGAGTCTTTGTATTCAGAAGTTAGATCTTCTATTTGTTGAACTTGTTTAACACTTCAAGTATTAAATTCATCTTTAAGTTCAACACTTTGTGCTGCTAAATCTTTAGGTGCATCAGTTTTAATATATTGATCTAATGCACTTAATGGGTTTTTAGAGTTAAAGACTGGAGATGAATTATCTACATATCCTTTAGAAGGATTATATAAACTTTCAGCAATAACAACTTTTGTTACATTACTAAACACTAAACTAGAGTTTGCTGAACGTAAAATGATTTCATTTCGTTCTTTGTTGTATTCTATTGAACGGTTGTTTTCAGATAATAATGATTCTAATTTTTGATCTTTAATCACTTTATCAATGAAATCGACTTTAAAGATTGATTGGTTGGCTTTAGTTTCTCTATCTAAATCTTCAAAACGAATGTTTTTAAGTTTTTCGTTTGTAGAAGCATCTGCTGCAGAGTTCTTAAATATATTTAATAAAATATTTCAAGTTTCAAATGGTGTTGCTTGTGTTTGTGATCACTCTACTACTTTAATATTAGGTAGATCATTTGGCATTGTGATTGTAGCAACTACTTTGTTATCTTTAATAACTTCTACAATTCTACGGTTTGGATTATTAGGATCAACTTTAGTTACATATTTAACATTAGGAGCGTTTAAATTAATCTTATTACCATCTAAAGTAACTTCATTAGGGTTAAGAGTTTCTGCAAGTGATGGATTAGCTCTTATAGCTTCTTCATATTGCTGTTGAGCTAATTTCTTTAAAGCATTAGCTGTTGCATTTGCAACTTTTTCATCAAGTGTAGATCCTTCTACATTTGTAAGATCATCATTACTTAAAGTAAATGGTGCTTCTTGAACAGATGGAGTAATTAATTTAACAACTTTAGTTTTATTAGTTGCTTTATCAACTCCAACTAAAGCTAAATTATTACCACCAAGTACAATTTCAACATTTGATGGGTCTTTAAAGTCTAATGAATTAACAATATTTGTTAAGTCATTATTATTAAATTCTGAAGTTTTCTTTAATAAGTATTTAGGTTCTTTTTGAAGAACTTGTTTAACTTCATTATAGAACTTAGTTAGGTTAGCAAATTTATGATCAACTAAATCTTTTTCTGTATAAGTTGTTCTATCAACAAAGTATAGATTATCTTCAGTAGTACCTGATTTAGAATCTTTGAATAAGAATGAGCCATCATCTTGTTTAGCAATAAATGAGAACTTCTTAGTGAATGGGTATCCATTAATTTCTAAGTCATTTGGTTCTAATTCATTTAATTTTTTAAGAATTAAATTACTTAAATCAAAGTTAGCTTCTACTGCTTCACCATATTTATATAATAGGTGTTGGCTTGTACCAATAGCATTTTCATTAGTTGCTGTTTTAATGATGTTACCGAAAATAAGAAGTACAGCTTGAGTGTCGCTTCCGATCATAATTCGGTTTGTATCTTTATCAAAGTAAACTAAGAAATCAGCTGGGTTTTGAGTAATTTTGTCTTTAGAAGCTTTGTCAACATTTGTGTTCGCCAATAGTTTTTGAATTATTGCATCATCTTTAATGTAGTTATATTTAACATTGTTGTCTGTACTTTTAGCTTTTAATTCTTCATATTTATGTTCAAAATCACTAACTTTTAAACCTTCTCTTAGTGTGTCTCGCGATCCATCATATGCATAAATATTAGGAATAGGTTTTTTAGTTTGTAGTGTAACTCTATTACTATTAGAGCCTGAAACTGTATATGAATATTGGTTTTTAGCAACATCTCTTGTTACTTCAATCTTAGCTTCATCAGCATTGATTTCAGTATGGAAAATTTTTCCATTACTATTTTTTAATAATTTAGTTAAAGTGTTATTTAAGATTTTTTCGGCATTAATTAAATCAGGTCCTGATAAACCAATACTTGAAGCCAATTGTTTAATAGTAGGTATAGGTAAGCTGTCTTTATCACCACTAAATACCTTAGGTAAATTGTGAATTACAATAACATGACCAAGTTTAGAAGTTTTATTTATACCTTTGATAACTATTGATGTTTTACCATCTTTTTCTACCTTAAATACTTTAGCTGTAGCTTTATCAATATTTCCATATAATGATGAGAATATTTCTTTAGATACTTCATCAGGAATTTGAGTTGCTTCAACGGTTTGTTCTTGAGCTGTTATCTTTTTGGCTCAAGTATCAAAATCAATTACTTCTACAATTTCTTCTTCAGCATTAAATTTCTCTCTACCAACGTGATAGATATAGTTATCAATAACTGTGAATTGAGCAATAGCACTTCCTGGTTTTGAAACTAAACTATTATTGGCAATACCAATATTAGTTACTTTAATTTCTTTACTATCTGACGGTTTTTCAACAGTAATTCCTTCTCATTTTAATTGATTAGTTGTATCGTTTTTAATCTTATCTAAAATGAAGTCCTGAGTACTCTTATCAGCCTTAACAATATCTTCAGTTGAATAAATCGTGTCAGCACCTATAACACGGTTTACATTATAGAATACAACTGTCTTCTTCTGAGTTTCATTCTTTAGAAGAATTTTATTTAAATCTAAATAATAATGAATCTTAATTGTGTCAGATTCTTTTAAGAAATCAGTAGGTAAACTATCATCATTAGCTAAGAATGATGTTTTTTTCATTTCAGATGTTAAGACCATATCATTTGTCTTATCAGTTATTAATTTAAGTAATTGATAAGTTTGATCTGGATCTTTACTAATTGCATTAATAACACTAAAACTGTCTTGTTCATGATCTTGCGGCAAGATAATGTTTACTGTAGCTTTATTTGCCGGATCAGTTGATGTAATTTTTAAAGTGTCATCATCATTAAATTTAAATGATACTTTATCTTTATTGAATTTAAATGATTCTTGCGAAGTAGTTCCCTTAGTACTAATAGTAAATTCATTACCACCAGTTGCTTTTTTCTTATAAAAATCTTCATAAGCTTTAACAACTGATGTTGTTTGATCTAATGCTTTAGCAATTTCATCAATAGTAGGTAGTTCGTTGATAACTTGATTATTGTTATCATAAGCTTTAATAATCTTAGGTAGGTTGTGTCCAACTAATAGTTGATCATTTGTACTAAAGATTAATTTATCACCTTCTAATTGAACATCTACTTCAGATAAATTCATATTTTCTGAATATTCATTAACAATTGAATTTAATTCTTTATTAGCAAGTTCAGTTAGTTTAGCTTTTTTATCATCTTTTGAATTTAGTGTTTCAATGTTCTCTTGATATTTCTTAATTTCAAATATTTCTAAATTAAGAGAAGCTGGGAAATCTAAATAATTTGTTTTTAAAATAATTACAAATGGTTGATCAATTTTACTTGAATCTTCAACTAAAATGTAACGACCTTCTTTAGTCGCTTTTATTTGGCTGTTATATTGGTAGATACCATCAATCTTAGTGTTAACACCGTTACCAATCTTTTTAACAAGTTTAGTTTCGAATAACTTAGCAATTGATTCGTTTGGATTGTTCTTTACAATTTGCTTGATAATATCATCTCTAGTAACATTAATAGTTCCTTCATTATCAACAACACGAGTTACATTAGTAATAATTAAAGCTTTAATTACTCTATTTTGATCATCAAATAAACGAAGAATAATTCTATCTTTGTCACTATGATTATTAGTTACTAATAAATGTTCTACACTAATCTTATTTAATTGTGTAAATACAGTACCTTCACCATATGCTTGTTTAATAGCTGATTGAACAATTTTATTTTTAAGGAATTGTTCTGTAATTTGTTTTTGTGGTCGTTTCTTAGTACTTGGATCTTCTTTGTTATCTTCGCTCTTATCTAACTGACTATCTGTTGTTAAATTTTTAATTTCTTTTAATAATTCATACTTATCTAAGAAGTTGAAATCACTACTAATAGTAGCTAGTTTATATTCTGGTAAGTAATCAAAATTATTAATTTCAAATAATTTATTGTTAGATCTATCAAAAACTTTAATTGATCTTGCAGATTTATCAATTTGAACTTGTGCATCAGCTCAAGCAACGTCTTGTCCAATTAATTTAATAGATGTATTTGAACTATTTCCTGAATCATCTAATTTATTCTTAACAGCGTTATTAAATCTTGTTTCTTCATCTCCAGTATATTTCAAGAAATCATAAACTGATGGAATGGCAATTTTTGAAGGGGCAACAACTTCTGGTAGGTTGTTGATTAAATAAACATTCTTAATAGTGTCCTTTGTATCAACTACTAAAATAACATTTTCATTACCATGTCTAATTGCTAAGAAAGTAGCATTTTCAGAAATGTTGTTTTGTTTAATCAACTCATTAGTTTCATCATATTTACTAGTTAATGAAGAATATGGTGTAGCAACTTGTTTTTTATCTTCTAACTCAGTATAGAAAGCTTTGAATTGTTCAGCATCAGTAACAAATCGTTTAGAGCTAATTAATTCAGTTGGTTTTAGATGGTATTTAGTTGTATCTTTAACTATTAATCGTTTATTGTTGTATGTGATTAAATAGAAATCACCAATTTGTTGTACTCTAGGATTAGAATCTGCTCCAAAATTAATTCCTGCAATTGCCGCTGCACTACCTGAAATAACATGTGCTTGAACTAATCTTAATGGACTTAAATCATATTTTAATAACTCAGTAGATTTAAATCAAGTTTCATTTGCATCATCAATACTAATTGTAGTTTGTGAAGGAATGTTTGTTAAAGCATACCCTTTGTTAAGAGTAGTATTAATTAATCATAAAACATTTTTATTAGTATCTAAATATACTCTATCAAAATTGTGTTCACCAATTTTTAGTTCAGGATATGAAGTAAGTACATCAGCTGATTTAATTGATTTCTGACCTTTTTGCTCTAATTCAGGTGCTTTTTGTACTGCATCTATAATCGCTTGTAATTTAGCCAAGTTTTCTGCTTTATCTAAAGGAATAATATTATCAATTGGTTGTGAATCTACACTACCAATCTTTGTACCATCTTGGATAATTAATTCAAGCTCACCACTTGCACTACCACTCATTTTAATTAAATTGATGTTTTTATTAGAGTCTAATCGATATGTATATCGAATAGTAGCTGGATCAAATTCTTTATCTGTAATTACAATCTTATTGTTTTTAATTTTAGTTTTTAAAGCTTCTGTAATTAATTGATCTTGAACATTAGTGTTAAATGTAGCTAAACTATTAACATAATCAATTGCTTCATATACATCTTTTCATTTAATACCTTCAGTTACATCGGTTGCAAAATCAGGTGATGATAAGAATAAGTAGTATTTTCGTTTATTATTTTCAGTTGCTTCAACAACGATCTTAATTCCAACTTTGAAGATTTTCTTTAAATCTTTACCAGCTAAAGTAGATTTAATGGCTTCAACATCAGGATTTTGAGCATAATTAGATATATCTTCTTTTTGATCAATAGTTTTTAGTTGATTAGAAACAAGATCTTTAAATTGATTAACATTATTAAAAATACGTGCATGAACTGCTTCATATTCTTCTAAGAAGACAACATTAATAACCTGATCACCAAATGTAATTCGTTTGTTCTGTGGATCATAGATCATTGTTTCGTTATCTTTAATAGAATAACCAAATGCTTTGTTATTTTTAACAATTTCACTTCGTTTATTTTGGAGAACAGATCGAATAGCTTTTAATGTATTTGCTTCATATTCATTTAAAATTTGTAATTCTGTGCTTAGGCTTGTTGCTGTATTTTCAAAAATCTCATAGTTTGAAATTACTTTAGGAACATTATAAACAACAACTATTTTTGTTGTAGATTTCTTTGTTCCGTCTTCAAAAATAATCAATTTACCTTGATCTTTATTTAATTCAACAGTTGTTTTACTTGTAACATTGAAGTTGTAATTTCTAAGGTTTTGGTCAACTCGTTTTTGTTCATTAATTAAACCTAGTATTAAATCTTGTTTTTCTTGTGGGTTTAATTTAGAGTTTTCAGCAAACCCTTGTCAGTATTTTAATGTATGTTCATATTCTGTTGGTTTTGTATAATCTGTACCAATAACATTAATGATTGGTTTATCATCAAAAATAGTAATTGATCCAAATGAGTTATCTACACCTTTATATAAACGAACAAATTCTCGCTTATCAGATTTATCAAAATCAAATTTAACTTGATGTTCATCTAATGTTAAATTGTTATTAACATTCTTTGTGTAGTTATATTGGAAATCAAATTTATTGGTTGTCTTATTAATATTATCTTTAATAGCTTTTTCTAGATTACCATCTGCAGCTACAACTTCTTCTAAAGTTGGTAAAGTTAAACCAATTTCAGCTGCTTTAGCAATATTTGGTATTTGTTGAATAGAAAGAATAGATAATATTGCTCTATTATTATCTGCATTTAATGGTCCAGATTTATTTTTTCTTAAACCAGCAATTACTAATTCTTTATTGCCATTTTTTTCAATAATAAATAGCTTAGTTGGATATGTATCATCGTTTAAATAATCTGGTTTAGTTTTTAAGAAGCTAAATCCTTCATCAGCAACGTCTGCTAATAATTTAGAAACTAATTTTGGAGCAACTAATTCAATTTCATTAATTGAAACACCATCTGCATATGTGCTTTTATCACCAATTAAATCATAAACAGCTTTTCATTGACTCATTGGTACTGTTTTACTATATAGTTCATAAGCACGTTTTGAATCAATATAGTTAACATTATCATAGATTTTAACTTTGTTATCTGGTGCTGAATTTTCTGTAACTTCGTATACAAAAGTTTTATAACGACGTTGTGCGTTATTTGGTCCATCATCTAAATTGTTTTTAACAGTTACAGTAGTAGTGTATTGTTTGCCACTATCTTTAGATAATTTATAGTTACCAAGAACTAGTTGACCGTTTGCTTTTGAAACAATATCTTCTATTAATGCTTTATTGTTATATTCATTTAATGAATTAGTACTATTATATTTACTTATCATTGCATCAACAATATTAGATGGGATGTCACTAATATTGTTTTTAGACATATTCTTGAATACATCTTGAACTAAAGTAAGCTTAGGTACATTAGTGAAAATAACCGCTTCTTGAATATTTGGGTCTTTAATGATGATTAGTCCTTCATCATAACGATATTCAATTGTACCTTGAGCAATTAAACCTGTATTAACTCTAATGAATTCATAATTTAATATTTGACTAGTTAAAACTTTTGCTTTTGGATTAGTAGTATCAGCAGCTAAACTATCATATAAAGCAAAGAATTCTAATGATTGGTTATCTAAAGGACTTCATTTAGCTTTTTTAACTTGCGGAATGATTCCATTAGGGTTAGAAGGTAAACCTTTATCGATTCTAATTTTTGTGAAAATAACATCAGTGCCACCATCTTGTTTCTTTAATTCAATTAGGTGTTTGTTCTTTTCAATGTCAAAGTCGATTCTAGCAGTTTTAGAGTTATCTTTTTGAGACGGATCAAAATCAAATTCATTACCATTAATGAATCCTTTTTTATCATCGCCTTGTTTTCTCTTTAATTGCTTATTTAAAATTTCAATATATAGTTCTTTTGACGATTTTGTATTATTTTTATCTTTTATTGAACTTTCAATTAGCTTATCAATACTTGCTTCAGTATCAAAATCATTAAAAGCCTCATTAGTAGTAATTACTCTTGGTAATCCATAAATAATTAATACTTTAGATGTCGGTGTTTCTCGATCTGTGTCAATAACAATAAATTTATCATTATTACTTCCATCAGATAGTTTTTGGATAAATCTTTTAATTTTAGCTTTTTCTTTATTAAAAATTTGTTGTTGCTGACTAGATGTATCTGTTTTGTCTCTGAAACCATCAACAAAATTACCAAGTTCACTTAACTTAACGTCTTTAACATTTAAATAAACAGTTACAACATTAGCCTCATTTTTTTCATATTCAACTTTGTTTTTGAATACTTCAATATCCCCGTTTGCACTATAAAACTTATTACGGTTTAACGCGTAAATAAATCTTTCAGTACCATCAGCTGCCGTTACTTTAACCTTAAAGACTTCAAACTTAGCGTTTTCATCATATAGCTTCTTATCTTCATCAGTTATTTCTTCTTTAGTTACATCACCTGAAACAAACACTGATCCAACTTGGTTATCTTTAGCTAAAGTTAATTTTTCAACTAATAAATCTTGAATAATTTTTTTGAACTCTTTATTATTGAATTCAGTTTTTTGAGCTACTTCATCAATTGAAATTAATGGTTTATTATGATTTTTATTAGTAGTATCAGTAAACTTCATTAATGAATCGATTGTAATGATGTTTGGAATATTTTCTAATACTAATACTTTACGAGCATAGTTAGAATCATCAACAATTACAAGTCGACTCTTAGCTGAGTCATAGTAAATCTTAGAAGCAATTGCAGAAATTTTATATTGAGCTAATAATGAGTTATAAAGTCTATTTTCAACAACACTACTTAATTGAATAGCATTATCTAATCCATTACCTTTAGTAGTAATTAATTCTAGGAAACGTGAGATTTCTTCTAGATCATAAGTATATGGATTTTGTGGGTCATTTTTAGCTTTTTCTACAGAACGATCATATTTAATATATTGATAACCAGTTTTAGATGGTGTAATCAACATTGTTTTGATACCATCATTAACTTCAATAGTTCCATCAACAATAACTTTAACTTTACCCTCTTTTTGAGTAATATTAGCTTTTACTAAGATATCATTGAACACCATTGATTTTTGACTATTTCTAATCTTTTGGAAAATAGCTTCAGCATAGTCAAAATTAGCAGCTTCAACTTCTTGATAAGTTGGCAGCTCAGCTTGTAAGTCATCATATTTATAAACAATAGGTAATTTATCAATTACAAATGTAACATTTTGTAAATTTTTATCTATACCATTAACAATAATTAATTGTTCATTATTAACAGTTAATTTAGCAAGAGAAATATTGCTTAATGCTGGTTCATTTAAACTTTGAATAAATGTTCTAATCTTAATAAAAGTGCTTTCATTAAGTTTATGAAAACTATTTTCTTTTAAAGTTTCTAAGAAGTTAGTATAGTCTTGTAAGTGAGTATATTGGTAAACACCATTTTCATCTAATGTTTCAAAAGCGTGTCCAATCGGAATTTTTCTTGTATAATATCTTGCATTATCAAACAAGGTTTTAGTTTCACTAGAACCGTTTTTCTTAATCTTTAATGAACCATTATTTTGATCTGGTTCACCTTCAATAACTCAACCAGTAGCAGTACTATAAACAGTTCCACTTATAGTAACGCCTTTGTCTAAAGCTTCCTGTACTGTCGCTTTAATATTAAAGTTATTTCTAACTAAATCAAAAATAGTATAGAAAGTGTCTGTTGTTTTAACTGTACCAACATTAGAATCATCAGCATTGTTATATACAATCTCTGCTGAATTAAATTCTAATAAATCGCCAACATTTGGCTTAGTAACAGCATGTAACAAAGAGTTTAAAGTTTTTGAGTCTTCGTTTTTGTTTGACAACTCATTACCTAACACTCCAGCAACAGCACCAGCTGCTGCTAAACCAATAACTCCAACAACTGTATTAATAGTTTGTTTTTTTGTTAATTTTGGTTTTTTATTACGGTTGTTCATAATTTCTGCACTTTCTCATACTAATAAACCGTTTTTTAGGCTATTTTGCTTTCGAAACGGTTTTTAATAGTGATTATTTATAAAATTCTTTCTAATATTCTAACATTTATAAGCTTTTTCTTGTTCTCTTTTTGGGACAAAATCTAATTTATAAAGTCTATTTTAGAAAATGTTTAAATTATTAAAAAATATTTATTAAGTAGCAAGTTACTAACATACTAAATGTTTAAAATCTTATTTAACTATTCTAAAATACTAAATTTGTCTTTGATTTTGTCTCTTAATTAAGACAAAAATCAAAAATTAGCAAAAACTAATTTATTATGTGTTAAAGTAATTAATTATTAATATTTTTAAATAATTAGTAAATAACAATATTAAAAGAATAGAAGGAAAGGAGTGATTATATGAAAGTTACAACAAAGAAAGCAAAACAAATTGGTTTCTTTGCAGCTGTTAGTATGTTAATTGGATCTGTTGTTGGAATTGGCATCTTCTTTAAAAACAACTCTATATTTAAAATTAATAGCTTTAATGAAATTGGAGTAATAGTTTCTTGAATAGTAGCTGCTTTTATAGCTATTGCCACAGCTATTAGTTTTGCAATCTTTGGTTTTAGTAAAAAGCAAGGAGCTGGTCTATCTGGTTCGCTTGAAATTTTTAAATATAAAAAGTTTGCAAGATTTATTGCTATTGCTCAACCTTGTTTTTATAATGCTGCTCTTTTACCTTCACTTTGTTTCTTTGGAGCAGAAGCTTTTTTTAAAGTGATCTTAGCTCCAAATGAAACTCCTCCTATTTGGTTATTATTTGTTACTACTTTTATTATTTTTATATTATTTATTGTTATTAACTTAATATCTATTAAAATAGCTGCTACTTTACAAATCATCTCTACTATTCTTAAGTTCTTACCAATTATTGTCTTTGGTATTGTAGGAATAGTATTAGGAATTAAGAATTGAAACTATTCATTAGCTAGTGTTGCTGTTAATGATCAAATAATAACAAGCTCAAATGCTGTTTATACTAAAGGAAACTTTAGTTTTACTAATATACTAACTGCTTTGCCATCAATTTTATTTGCTTATGATTCATTCTTAAATATTGGCAATATCCAACACCGAATCAAAAACGGATCTAAAAGAATTTCTTGAATCTTAGTGTTTGGTATAGTTTGCGTTGCTTTCTTTTATTTATTATTAACAATTGGGCAAATCTTTGTATCAGAAGGAACAGTTTTTGGAGTAATTAATAAAGCTTGAAATTATGATCCTAACATCATTAAAGCAGTTACTTTAACAGTTGATATTATTATCTTAATCTCAATCTTAGGAGTAGTTAACTCTTTTGTTTTAGTTGATATTAATGCTAATCAATATCTTATTAATCAAAAGATTATATTTACTTCTTATTGATTATCTAAAATAGCTAATAATAAGAATCAATATCTAAAAGGAGCTGTTTCTTCTTTTATCTCTTTTTCTTTCTTTTTTATAATTCATTCAATAGTTGGTATTATCCAAAATACTGATGCTTATGTAGATCTAATGTCTAATTTCTCTAGTGTCTTTTTCTTTTTAGTATATGGATTAATTATTATTTGTGCACTACACAATGCTACAAAAAGAAATAGATATTATAAGAAATATCCATTTGCTAAAGAATTA
Organism: Ureaplasma diversum NCTC 246; assembly: GCF_000731915.1. GTDB lineage: Bacteria > Bacillota_I > Bacilli_A > Mycoplasmatales > Mycoplasmoidaceae > Ureaplasma > Ureaplasma diversum. Next base: position 2,322 of record NZ_JFDP01000077.1, on the reverse strand, counting down.
TCATTAAGTAATAGAAATTATAGTTTTAGTTTATTTAATAAAAAAGAAGAATTATTAATAAGAAAACAAAGGATTAGTTTACCAGCTAAAAACTTTGTTGATCTTCAAACTAAACCTTGACATTATTTAGTTTGAACTGTAGCTATAGTTGGTTGTTGCTTTGTTTTCTTATACCAACTATTTTATGGATTTACAATTCAAACTTGATTAGATCCATATAATAAAACAATGTTTGGTTTTGGATTATATTATGATAATAATGTAACAGTTAGTCCTTGAGTAGCTAGTTTAATTTTCTTTATCTTTATTACTATTTTTATAGTTACTCCATTCTTTAATGATTCAATTATTAAACTTATTCATACTAAAAACCTAACATTAACTAAAGAAATAAAGACTAGTTTATTAGTTTAATGTTGTATTAAATATTAAAAAACAATATAATTTATAAATATGGTTAAAAAAATAATCTTAGTTTGCGAGGTTTGTACTAGTCGTAATTATCAAACCCAGCGTAATAAATTTGCAATCAACCGTCTTGTCTTAAACAAATATTGTAAAAAGTGCAATCAAAGCACCACTCACAAGGAAACTAAGTAAGTGTTATGGCAAAAGATAAATCAAAGTACTTAACTTACCAGGACAAAGAGTTTGAACGCAACCAAATATTAGAAGAACAACGTAAAAAAGAGCTCAAAGAACAAGCCAACGTTGTTTTTTTAGCTTTACAAAAACAAAAAAGAATTTATCAACTAGCAAAAAAAGATTATAAAACCAACTTAAGGCACATCAAATCAAAATTAACTACAGTTCAACAAAAAGCTTATCTTAAACAATCTAAAATGATTCTTAAAAAGATGCGTTTTGATTATAAAAAAGCTGTCTTTGAGTATGAACTTAATTATGAGCGTGGATCATATAAAATTAAACGATGATATTATGGTTTACAAAAAGAAGTTAAAAGAACATCTTGAGCAAGTGCAAAATCAGTTATTACAAGTTTATTTGTAGTTATTATAATCGTTGTTTTATTAGCAGCAATCTTCTTTGGAATCGATTCTGCATTCATTAAATTATCAGCAAAATAAAATATCTAATAAGGAGTCTATTATATGGCATTTAAAATCAAAGATTTAGACCAAAGGTTATTAAATGATTTAGGTCTTAATGAAAATAAACATCATTTTCAATGATACATTATCACTGTTGTAAGTGGTAATGAAAACAAAGTTATTGAAAACTTAAAAGATAAGATTAATGGTTATGGTATGGGTGATAAATTAGCTGATATCAAAATCATTAAGGAAAAAAACAAAAAAGTAGAACTTTATGATCCAACTGATGCCCCTAAATTAATGCGTAATCGCGACAATGTTAAATGAGAAACAGTTGTTGTTGAAGGGGTTACTAAATACCGTTGTACAAAAATTAAAGAAGGAAACAAATTTAATGGTTATGTTTTCATTAAAGTGGATATGACTGAACAAATTTGATTCTTAATTAGAAATACACAAATGGTAACAGGGATTGTTGGTTCATCTGGTAAAAATGTTAAACCAATTCCAGTTAGTGAAGAACAAATTCTTCAAATGATTGAAAAAGCTAATCGTGAACGAGCTAATGTTAGTTTAGATGATGATACAAGCAATCATGTTGTACTTAAAGATCAAAACGATTTTGAACCTGAAGAAGAAACAAAACCAAAACCATCAACTAACTTTAAAGTTAACCAAAATGTTAAAATTATTGGTAACCAATTTTATGGTGAAATTGCTAACATCACTAATATTAACGAAACTAAAGGAACTGCTATGGTTGAATTCGAATTCTTTGGTAGAATCCAAGCTCTAGAATTTGATTTTAATGATTTAGAACTATATGATGGTTCTGATAGCTATTCTGATGAAGATAGTGACTACTAATAAATAGACTACTAATATAAAAGATAATTTATTTTCTGATTTTAATCCAATGATATATAAAATCAACCATTAAATACAATTTGTTTGTATTGTTTTTACTTTTTTTGTAGAAAAATATAGCAAAAAAAGTTATAATTATATGGTTGATGTATGGAAGTATAGCTCAGTTGGTTAGAGCACACCCCTGATAAGGGTGAGGTCGGTGGTTCAAGTCCACTTATTTCCACCATTGGGGACGTAGCTCAATTGATAGAGCACCTGATTTGCACTCAGGAGGTCGTGGGTTTGACCCCCATCGTCTCCACCATTTACAAATTCTAAACGACCTTATGGTCGTTTTTCTTTTCTCTAATTTTAATTATTCAAAGATACAGCTATGGTTTTATAGTTGTATCTTTTT
>NZ_JFDP01000076.1 GCF_000731915.1 Ureaplasma diversum NCTC 246 | reverse complement strand
TTAAATTTAACTTTTTATTATAGGTTGTTCTAATTACCTTATATAATATAAAGCTAAGGTGTAAGAAATTTATTTCTTTAAAGGAGCACTAGAATGCGTACCATTGCAATAGTAGGAAAACCAAATGTTGGTAAGTCATCACTATTTAATCGAATCTTAGGAAAAAGACAATCAATTGTAGATGATCAACCCGGGGTAACGCGAGATCGAATTTATGGTTATGGTTCTTGATTAACGCGTCAATTTTTATTAATTGATACAGGGGGCGTTAGTTCAACTAAGAACACATATCAAGACAATATAAACGAACAAGTATTATTTGCATTACATGAAGCAAATACAATCATTTTCTTATTATCAGCTAAAGATGGAATTGATAATGATGATAAAATGATTGCAAAATTACTAAAAGAACAAGCTAAAAACAAACAAGTCATTTTAGTAATTAATAAGGTTGAGAGTGAAAAATTTGTATACAACGAATCAGAGTTGTATGCTTTAGGGTTTGGTAAAGCTTTTAGTATTTCAGCTGAACATGGGATCGGAATGGGTGATTTATTAGATCATCTAATAGCTGGTTTAGCACCAGTTGATCCAAACGATCAAAAAGATCGTTTTAAATTCTGTATCATTGGACGACCTAATGTTGGTAAATCTTCATTAACTAATACAATCTTAAATGATAATCGAATGATTGTAAATGCGAATGCTGGATCAACACGAGACAGTATTGATAATGATTTTAAATACAATAATGAACTATTTACAATCATTGATACAGCAGGGATACGAAGAAAAGGAAAAGTTGTTGAAGCAGTTGAAAAGTATGCTGTTTTAAGAACTCAAAAAGCAATTGAAAGAGCACAATTAATTTTATTTGTAATTGATGCATCTGAACCTTTTAAAGAACAAGATGAAGTTGTTGGTGGATTAGCTCATAAAGCTAATATTCCAACCATTATTGTTGTTAATAAATGAGATGCTGTAGCTAATAAAACAACACACAGTATGAGTGCTTTTAGCAAACAAATTCGTTCTCAATTTAAATATTTAGCTTGAGCACCAATTGTTTTTGTCTCAGCTCTTGATAATAAACGAATTCATACTATTTTTGAAACAATAGAAAAAGTTCGTTTACAAGCAACTAAGAAAGTATCAACTTCAATGTTAAATGAAGTTGTGATTAAAGCCAATACATTTGTTGATCCACCACCATTTAAAGGTGGACGAATTAGTATTAGTTACTGTACTCAAGTACCTTCTCAGATTCCGACTTTTGTTCTTAAGTGTAATAATCCTAAATACTTACACTTTTCATATGCTCGATATATTGAAAACGAAATTCGAAAAGCATTTGGATTTGATTCAGTTCCTATTACTTTATATTGACAAGATAAGAATAAAAAGGAGCGAATTAGTTATGAAAAGTAATGTCTTAATTATTGGATCTGGAGCATTTGGTTCTGCACTTGCTCAAGTGTTAGTTTATAACAAACATGATGTTTCAATTTATGGAATTAATGAAAAGGAATTACAATCACTTCGATACGAAGGAACAAACCACCTTTATTTTCGTGAACTTAAATTAGTTAGACAACTAACTGCTGTTTATAATGATTTTGATCAAGCATTAAATAATCAAACTTATGATTTTATTATTTTAGCAATCCCTTCAGTTGCTATCGCTGAAACCTTAGCTAAATTACAAGCTTATAATTTAGAAAATACAATTATTGTGAACACATCTAAAGGATTAGATTCAAATAATATGTGTTCTTGATATGAAACAATTAAAACTAATTTAAATGTTAAAGGGGTTAGTACTTTATGTGGACCTTCATTTGCTCTTGAAGTCTTCTCTTTAATACCAACTGCAGTTAATATTGTTGGGTGTGATCGATCTGTTTTAGAAGATGTTAAAGCATTATTTCAAAATGATTGGTTCTTTGCTATTATTTCAGACAAACTTAATGAAGCTAATTACATCTCATGTCTTAAAAATGCTTTAGCAATTGGATCTGGAATCATTTATCAAACCTATTTATCAACTAATCCTATCTCAGCTTTTTTAGTTAAAGGAGTAAAAGAAATTAAAACCATTCTTAAAACCATTCTTAAAACTGATGTTGATGTAGATGAGTACTTTGGTTGAGGGGATATTATTTTAACTTGTACAGATATTAAATCTAGAAACTTTAACTTTGGAACAAAAATTGCTACAAATGGAGCACAAGCAACTATAATGAACAACAAAGGAACAGTTGAAGGATATAGCAACATTAAAACAATTTATGAATTAATTCAACAACATAATATCAAAGCCCCATTGTTTAGTTATTTATATGAAATTGTTTATAATGAAGCTAATATTAAACAATTATTTAAAATTGCTTTAAGTGATGAATAATACTAATCAATCATTAATTAATAAACTAAAACAAATCCCTAATGAACCAGGGTGTTATCTTTGAAAAGATGCTTATAAGAACATCATCTATGTTGGTAAAGCTAAAAACTTATTTAAAAGAACTAATTCTTATTTTATAGGTCCTAAAGATTTAAAAACAACGAAATTAGTTCAAAACATAGATGATGTTGAATGAGTTATTGTATCAAATCCAAACGAAGCATTAATTTTAGAAAATAACTTAATTAAAAAACATCGACCTAAATACAACATCTTACTTAAAGACGGAACTAACTATCCTTATTTATTATTAACTAATAAACAACCAATTGATTTAGTTTATACCCATAACTATGATCTTAAAAAAGGAACTTATTTTGGACCAATTGCTGATTTAAAACATAGTAAATATGAGTTTTATCAGATTATGTGTGAAGTCTTTGGTTTTCGAGAAAACAAAAACATTCCCCCATCAAGATGTTTATTTAATCAATTTAACCAATGCTTTGGCTTTTGTAAACATAATCTTTACAATAAGGATTATGAACAACTTAAAAAACGGATATCTGAAGTTTTTAAAGGGAACATTGATGCAATTCTTAAGTATTTAGAATACAAAGAACTTGAAGCAGTAGATCGACTTGATTTTGAAAATTCTACTAAATATAAGCAACAACAAAAATCATTATCAACATTATTTGTTGATGGATTAGTACAACTTGAAAGTAATAATAGTTTTGATGTAATTGCTTATTATTGACATAACCATTATGTTGTTATCATTATTTTTAATTACATTGAAGGTAAATTATTAAACAAACACGTTGCTACTTTTGAAATTGATCAACAACAATGATATCAAACCTTAAGTTCATATATTTTACAATACTACCAAACCCAGAAAGTTTGTAGTCAAATCTTAGTATTATTAGATCAAACTGAACTTGATGCATTAAGTGTTGCACTTAATGCTAAATTTAAAAAACCTAAAAGCAAACAAGAAAAAGCAATTATGCAACTATGTATTCAAAATGCAATTGATCATTATCGAGTTAATATTAATGCTTTTATTCAAAAGCAAACTAATCATGCAATTGCATTAGCTAGTTTAGCTAAGATTTGTAAAGTAGATAATTTAGACTTAATTGAATGTTTTGATAATTCAAACATTAATTTACAATTTCCAGTTGCAGGGATGATTGGTTATGAATATGGACTATATAATCCTAAACTTAATCGTAAATACAACTTAATAACCAGAACTAAAGCTAGTGATTATCACTTTATGTATGAAGTGATAAAAAGAAGATATAGTAATGTTCTTAAAAATGAAACTAAACTCCCTAATCTAATAGTTGTTGATGGGGGAGAGTTACAAGTAAGTGCAGCTACTAAAGCATTAGAAGAATTAGAGATTAAAATTCCAATTATTGGATTAAAGAAAAATTTAAAACACCAAACTAATGCTTTAGTTTTAGCTGATTTAACTGAAATCATTTTTGATGATAAAAAAGATCCACTTTATAAGTTTTTAGCAAAAATGCAAGATGATGTCCATAATTATGCAATTTCTTTTTTTAGAAGCAAACATACTAAATCAGCATTTAGTTCTTTACTTGATCAAATCAAAGGAATTGGATCAAAAAGAAAAGCACTTTTATTAAAAAACTATGGCAGTGTGCAAGCAATCTTAAATGCATCTGATGAACAATTAGCTTTAATTATTCCTAAATCAATTATTAATGATCTTAAAGATCAACTACAAACCATCTATAATAAAAAACAAAAAATAAAAGAAAGTTAAAATAGGTAATCAATATGGCAAAAACTGTTGTTTTATATGCACGAATTTGTCCCCAAGAATCAATTCATACTAAACATCTTTTTCAATCTTTTCAAAAACACACAGACTTTGAATGTGTTTTTATTGATGCATCTAAACCATTTGATGTAGCTAAAGAACAAGAGTATATTTTAGGTTTTGATAACATCATTTTATTGTTTACAATGAACTGATATAACATTCCTTGATCTTTATCTCGTTATTTTGCTGAAGTATGACGAACATTCCCATTTAGTTTAGAGAACAAAAATGTCTATAAAGTAGTAACTACTGGATCAAATAAAGAACACTATTCTAAAACTGGAGAAAAAGCAACAGGTTGACTACCAACTGAGTTTTTAAACAATGTTAATGGAATGCTTAAAAAACTAAGAGCTAATCAAAAAGAAGAGTTCTTTTATCATAACTGTGTTGAAGTTAATGAACAAAAACTACAAGCATTTAGTGATCAAGTGATTACTTTCTTTAAGGATGTTAAATAAAAGTGAATGATCACAATCTAAAACCAATCTTAGACTTATTTATAGAAGATAAAACAAAAGCTTTTAAATCTTACAAAAAGATTAAAGAAGCTTGAACAAATGATGTTTATTTAATTAATCATTGTAATGAACATTATTATGTAAGAATTAAAAACAAAAAATCAACTAAGAGTGAATATGAACTATTTACTCATTTTTATAAGTATCCATACTACTATGATCCAATTACTCATAATCTAATTACAAAAGCAATTGTAATTGATTTCCCTTTCCCTACTAATAAAGCTTGTTTAATGAGTGTTAAAAACTTTATAACACAACTCCAAAAACTTAAAAAAGAAACAATTAGTGATCTAAAAGCATTTGATTATTTAGAGTTTATTAAATATGCTCCTAATAAAGAATTAGCTTCATACTATAAACAACTTTATTTAACAATAGCTAAATTAGAAAAGAAATTAGTAGTTGCTCATAATGATTTATCATACCACAACATTTTAATTAATCAGAAACATAAAATCTTTCAAGTGATTGATTTTGAATATGCTAGTTTAAATTTAAAACACTGAGATGTGTTTAATTTTTTACGTGATTTTGATTATGAAAACCATTATCCAATGTATCAGTTTTTTATTGAAAAATATAAACTAGAAGAAAATGTTGTTCATGCTTATTTATTCTTAGTTAATTTTTATGCTTATTTATGAGCAGCTAATGCTTATGAATATGCTAAAGCTGAGTTTTTAAACCGTTATGCTATTAAGCATTTAAAACAAGCTAAGTTTCATTTACAAATGTATTTAAAACTACCAAGTTTAGAAGATAGTAATGAATTAGTTTAGTTACTATTAATAGTAACTGTTTTATGATATAATAAAAAGATACTTGTGTTCAAGGAGTCTATATGAAGAAATTAGATTCAAATCTACAGATTGAAGATGTTAAAAAGAATATTAATTTAAGTTTTAAGGACGATTTCAGTTTTTCATTTACTTTATCTGAAATGGAAGCTGGGATCTTTGAGAGTCGAAACTTAAAAAATGGGTATTCAAGTGATCCAGAAGAAATTTTAGCTAACATTATTTTAGAAATTTCTAAGCGTAAACGAGTACGTAATGATATTCGTTTTGCTAAATTACAAGCAGCTTTTGCTCACTTACCACTTACTGAATCACACTGAAAAGAAGTTTTTGACGTTCTTAATGAATATAACATCAAAGTAATTGAATTAGATGAGAATTGAACTAATGCTGTTAAAAACAATCAACGGAAAAAAGATGAGTACGGGATTGATGACACTGTTGAAATTAGTGCTTTTAAAATCGGATTTGCTTCAACTACAACTGAAAAGGTTGATGATGGAATTAAAGCTTATTTAGGTCTACTTGGGGAATCAAAAATGCTAAAGTTCCAAGAAGAAGTTGAGTATGCAAAAATGGTTAACTCAGGGGATGAAGCTTTAGCATGAATTGGAAAGAACCAACTTTATACTTCAAATATGCGACTTGTTACATCAATTGCTAAGAAGTATTTAAACCGTGGACTTGATTTAGAAGATTTAATTCAAGAAGGTTCATCAGGATTACTTAAAGCAATTGAGAAATTTGATCATAGTAAAGGGCATAAGTTCTCAACATATGCAACTTGATGAATTCGTCAATCAATTACAAGAGCAATTGCAGATCAAGCTCGACAAATAAGAATTCCTGTGCATATGGTTGAAACAATTAATAAACTAACTAAAGCAGAACGAACACTTATTCAAGAATTAGGAAGAGATCCAACTGCAGAAGAGATTGCTCAACTATTAAACAAGAATGCTGCTAAAAAAGATCAAAAAGACCAACAAATTACAGCTCAAAGAGTAATTGAAATTAAAAAGCTAAATGTTGACCCTGTTTCTTTAGATAAACAAATTGGACACGATGAAGAATCACAATTCTCAGATTTTATTTCAGATGATGAAATTTTATCTCCTGAAAAATATGCTGAGAAAAAAGCTTTAAATGAACAAATTAATGAAATGTTCAAAAAGGTATTATTACCAAAAGAAGAAGAGATCATTAAAGCTAGATATGGACTTCCTCCATATGAACGACCACACACATTAGAAGAAGTTGGAGAGATGCACGGTTTTACAAGAGAACGTGCTCGACAATTAGAATCAAAAGCGATTCGTAAACTAAAACACCCTTCAAAAACTGCTAAGCTAAGGTCATTTATTGATGCAACTGAAAAATAAACGATTAGAAATCATCGCTAATTTAATACAACCATGCGAACATGTTGTTGATATTGGTAGTGATCACGCTTGGTTAGGAGTTTTTTTACTTTTTAATAACATTGCTAAATTTGTTACAAATATTGAAATCAATCCGCAACCATTAGCTAATGGGATTAAGAATTTAACTCGCTATAATTTATTAAATCGTACAAACAACATTTTAAATGACGGGTTAACCAATTTAGATCATTTAGAATTTGATTATTGTTCAATTGCTGGAATGGGTGCTAGTAATATTATTCAAATAATGCAACAATTCAATAACCACAAATTGCACCAAAATTGGATATTACAAGCTAATTCTAATGTTCATTTATTAAGAAAATATTTGTATCAGAATAACTTTGATATTATTAAAGAACAGTTGTTATTTGAGAATAAACATTACTATTTTATAATTCTTGCTAAGAAAATAGATGTTAATATAGTTCGTATCGACGAAAAAGGTTATTATATTAGTAGTGGTTTACTAGCTTCAAGAGATCAACTTTATCATCGATACCTAATTGAACGATTAAAATATTTGCAAACTCTTAATGAAGTTAAAATTAGTAACGAACTTAAAAATGAATTAGAAACTATTAGGGAGTGTTTATTACAATGAAAGTAAGTGAAATATTCGCTTTTTTAACAAAAAAATACGATCCATCTCTTGGTGAAACGTGAGATAAAAATGGTTTATTTTATAACCATGATGACGAAGTAAGTGGTGTTTATTTAGCTTTAGAATTAACTTCTAAAGTATTAAAAGAAGCAAAGCTATTAAATGCTAATTTAATCATTACACATCACCCGCTTTTTACTAAAGAAGATCAAACCGAAGAACATCAATTTTGAATAAATGAAAAGTTGATCAATGAAGTTAAAGAAAACAAAATTGCTTTAATTCATTTACATACAGCGTTTGATAAAGCAGCTGATGGTATGAATGTACAAATGGCAAAAATGTTAGAATTGATTAACATCAAACAAGACCCTAACAACTTGTTTGTTGTCACAGCAGAGACAAAAGTAGAAGTTTCTCTTGAATATTGATGTCGTTATCTAAAACAAAAATTCATGTCACCAATGATCACTTACACAGATAACTTCAAACTTAAAAGAACACAAAAATTTGCAATTGTAGCTGGTTCTGGTGTTGATTTTGCGGATTATGTTTTTACTAATCATGACGTGGATGTTTTCATTACTGCAGATTTAAAATACCACGATTGAATCGATGCCATCGAAAAAGGATATAACATTGTTGATATGCATCATGCATCAGAATTTGTTTTTGTCAATGTAATTGAAAAATTATTAAGCAAACAATTTCCTAAATTAGAGTTACACAAAACATTATTATCAATTGATTTTAAGTATTTTTAGACATAAAATATTAGAACAAATTACAACTGCATTTTGTAGTTGTATTTTTTTATCTTTCAAACTAAAAATTAATATTAACGAACTTTATTGATAAAATTGGCAATAATTATATCACTTAAATTTTATAAAATTAGGAACAAAGGGCAAAAAGTTCCTTTTTTTTTTTTTTGCATTGATAAATACTGATCTCATTATAATCAAAATAACTTTAATATAGATCATCAATTATGAAGAGTAATACAAAGTGATACAAAAAAATGGTCAGATAGGTTATTACAACTATGAAAAAGTTAAGAACTAAACGAGCGATTATATCTGGTCTTATAAGTGGTATTGTTGAATCCGCTATTATAGCAGCGATTGCGTTAATAGGGGTAAACACCAAACAAAAAGAGCCACATTTCACAGAAATAAAAGGTATAAAAATTGATAAGAATAAAGAAAACAAAATCAAGAAACCAATCGGTTTTTTCATCGATGATGATTTAGATAAAAAACCTAATGTTTCTAATCCAAATGAGGGTTCGGATTCTAGCGGGAATAATGATAAAAATAGAAAAGATGATAATCAATTAGTAACAAAGGATGCATCAACACAAACAGATCCATTACAAAATAATGGATCAAATTTAAGTTCAAATTCTATCAATGATGACCCAAACACAAACACAAACACAAACACAAAAGATCTTAATCCACCAAACAAACCAGATATTAATCCTGGTTTAACTAGTAATAGTAAGATAAAAAAAGATGCATCAACTCAAACCGATGCATTAAATGGGAATGATGGTTCAACAAACTCAAACGATGGAGCAAGTGGTGGTTCTTCTCAAAATGGATCAGGGTCAAATTCTAACGTACCATCAACTAGTACAGACCAAACCGATAATTCTAAACCAGAAACAAACACAGGAAAAGAAACAACGACCCCTGGTAATGGAACAAATTCAGGATCTGATAATTCTTCAACTAGTACAGAAGTTACTAATCCTGCTGTAACTAATCCAAGTAATAAACCTTCAAGTGGATCTGACTCAAGTAAACCTAGCACAAGTCCAGAAACAGAAAAACCAAAAGATGATGTTACAGAAAACAATACTATAAATGGTAAAGATAGTTTACAACCAGAAAATGGTTCAACAAGCTCAAACGATGGAACAACTGGGGATTCATCTC
>NZ_JFDP01000075.1 GCF_000731915.1 Ureaplasma diversum NCTC 246 | reverse complement strand
AGCTACAAATTGTTGTGGATTTAACAATAATGCTTCAGTGTTTTCTTCCATAAAGTCTAGTAATTTCCCTGGAATTTCTTTAAAGAAATCAAGTGAAGGAAGTAGCGGAGCTACTTCTTTAACTAGAGCTTTAATCTTAGTTTTATCAGTTTCAGATAAATTACTTAAGTTAAAGTAGTTAATAACTGTTTGTTCAGCTATATTAGCTAATTCATTAACAAATGAACCATCTTTTTTAAGTGCACTAGTTAAGAATTGATTAATTTCACTCTTAACAGTTTGTTTATTATTACTTAAATAAACTTTTAATAAATCAGCGAAGTTATTAATATCTTTATAACTATTAGCATCCTTAACAACACTACTAATTGTTTTATTTAATAAGTTTTTAGCAAAATTAAATAATGATGGATCAGTAAATAATTTTCTAAAGCTTTCTTGATATTGTGATTTTAATACTCTTAGCTCAGGAACATTATTAGCAATTGTCACTGCTAAATGATCAGCTAAGTTATTCATCACATTTTGTGCAAATCCTTCAGTTTTATTAGTATCAAATATTTCGTCAAATAATCTTGTACCAATACTTACTATACGATCATTAACAATTGTTTCTTTTGGAGTAGTAATGAACGCTTTAGCAACTTCAAAACCAAAGTTAAGTTTAACATTGTTTGAGTTATCAGCTTGTTCACTAACTGATCTATATGCTGGTGTATCATTTGATTTAGCTTTTAGATTAATGAATTTGTTGAAGTCAAGTTCATTAACAATAGCTAAAATACCATTTACATAATCATCATTTGTAATTTTTTCATTCTTTAAGATATCAACAATTGAAACAAGTTTCTTTGGATCATTGAAATCAAATAAGTTGTTAATTGCAGCTGTTCTGTTTTCAGTATCTTGTTTAGATTTTTGATCACCTAATAATGAACCAACAAAATCTGAAGATCCTAATTTGTCAACAAGTTGTTCGATAACTTCTTTTACAACTGGTAATTCTTTAGCATTACCTAATATCTTACTTACTAAATTCTTAACAGCAGACTTAGATTTTTCTTCAATTTCATTTGGTGCTTTAGATGAAATTAAATCAAATAAAGAATCTGTAATTACATTTTGTGTTTTTTCACTTGTTGCTATATTTTGAACTAAATTAACAAGTTGAGGTTTTAGTTCATCTTTTACTAAGTTAAATAATGTAGATACAAATTCAGAGAATGATTTGTTTTCTTTAAACTTATCAGCTTCTAAAATGACTTTCTTAGCTAAAGTTTTAATGATTGTTTTAAAATCTGTTGATTCGTATAAGATTGCAACTAAGTTATTGATTACATTTTGATTAGTTGAACTTAATTTACTTAAATCAATGTTGCTAGATAAAGATAATAAGTTCTTAGTAATAAATGTTTTAAGATCATTACTTGCAAATACTTGATCAATTAAGTGTTCAACTAAACCATAAAGTTTAGATGCAACATCATGACCTTTTGCTAAGAACTCAGAAGTTTGTAAAGCATGAATGTAATTGAATACAGTTTCTAAAGTGTTATTCTTAACTGTTGTTTTTTGACTATTTTGTGCTGAAGATACTTCACTTGTTGAATCTTGTAATTTCGCATTATCTTGTGCTTTTGTAGCAATTTTTGGTAAGTATTTAATAACAATGTCAATAAATACTTTTAGTTCATCTGCAGTTATATCGTTGAAGTTAAATAATTCAAGTAATGATGCAACTGAGCTAGGGTTAAATAGTTGATCAATTAACTTAGATCCATCAACTGAACCATTAATCGCATTTGTTGTAAATTCAATTAATTGTTCAAGAGAGTATTTTGTAAACTCAAGATTTGGTAAATGTTGAATTAATTTAACTAATAATTTAGAAACAACTTCTTTTTCACTTGATTGTAAATTAACAGCAATGTAGTTTTCAAGTGTACTTACAACCGCTTTAGCAAAGTTAGATTGAACATTAGGATCATTTACAAGAGCAGTTAATACTTTAATAAAGCTATCTTTTAGAGTTGATAAATTTGATTTAGTAAATTCATTGATAATAGCTTGATTATCAGCTAAATTACGATATTTATCTTTAGCATTACTAATATCTTTAATTAATAAGCTAACTCAGTTTTTAACTTCAGATGCAAAAGTAGTATTAGTTGTAATACTTCTAAATAAACTTACATAATCTTCTTTTGTAGTTGGTAAATTAGTTGCTTTACTAATAATTGCAGCTAATACATTAGCAAATTCATCTTGAAGTTTAGATGAAGTAAATACTTTGTTTAATAAATGATTAACTATTGTATCAATCTTAGTTTTAACTTGTTCTTCTGCAACTAAATCATTATTAATGAAGCCAACAATAATTTGTTTGAAGAAATCAAGTGGATTTGATGTAGTTGTAGATTTAGTAGATGAAACAACTATAGTTGATTCTTTTTGTTTCTGATCATCAGTTTTTATTAATGAACTAAAGTCAAGACTATTAACAGCTGGATCAAATAAAATATCAATTACATCAGTAAAATCTTTAGTTGAAAGTTCACTAATCTTAAAGATTTCAATTACATTAATTAATTGTTCTGGTTTTGATAAGAAGTGATCTTTTAATTTAGTTAAGAATGAATCTGCTTGAACATTGTTTTGTTCAAATAATGATTTAGCATTTGATTTGATGAAGTCAAATGTACTATCAACAAGTTTTTTGTATACATCTAAATCTGTAATCTTTTGTAATAAAGTTGATACAAATGATTGAACTTTTAGTTTTTGATCTTCATTTAGAGTAGTTTTGAATTGTTGTTCAAATCAAGTAACTAAACCTTTACCAACTACATCAGTAATTTCTTTATCTTTAAAGATAGCATCAAATAATGCAAGTAATTTTTCTTTGATCTTATCAGCATTACGTTGAGCATATGTTTCAAATAAAGCTGCAAAACTATCTGCTTTAGCATATTCAGTTGTATTATCTAAAACATCACTAATTAAAACTTTAACTAAATCAACTGCAGCATCTTTAACACTTGTATTATTTAATATTTGTTGAATTAAATCTTCTGTAGTTTGAATTAAATTAACTTGGTTGTTAAATGTGCTTAATTGAGCTTTTAATAAATTACTAATTCATTTTGTTAATGTATTGCCATGTTCTTTGTTTGTAAACACTTCACTAACAAAAGTTTCAACAACTTCTTTTAATTTTTCTTTTGATTTAGCATCAGCTAAACCTGTTTTTAACAATGATTGAACAATCTTAAAGACAGTATCAGATGGGTTTGAGTTTACTACTTTTGCAGAAGGATTTTGTACTGATACAGAATCTAGTTTTGCTTCTAAATAACTAACTGGTTTAGTTTGATTCATTAACACTTCAAAGACAAAGATTTGTAAAACATCAACATAATCTCTAACTTTGAATTGATCTTCTGCTAAGAAGTTAAATAAATCTTTAACAACACTACCATCACTTGTTAAAACTTCAAATGCTTTTGCATAATCTTTTGTATTTAAGATATTTTCAACAATATTTGCATCAGTAATTAATCTATTAAAGTTGCTCTTAAATGTTTGAACAAATCTTGAAGTAGATAATTTATCAAAAATTGCATTAGCAAATGTTGATATTTTCTCTTTAGATTCTTCTTTAAGATCAACTCAATCCATATTAGGATTAACTGCTTTAACTAATAAACCTAATAATACTTGACGAACATTTTTATCTTTTAGAACAAAATCAGTTAATTCATTAATTAATGGAATAATTTGATCTTTGTTTTTTTCAAACACAAAAGCAAGAACTGCTCCCATGCTATCTTTTTTGTTTAATTCTTTTGCATTACTAATTAAAGTAGATGTAAATGATTGAATTAGTTTTCTAACTTTTTCATTCTTTGCAGGTAATAAGAATTCATTAAATACAGCATCAACTAATTCAACTTGTTGTTGGTTAGAAAGACCTAATTTATTAATTAATAATGAGTTTGATAAAGCACCATTAACTGTATTTTTAATTCCAAATAATAAATCAGAATTTGTAAATATTTTTTCTACTAAATTGTTTAAAACCTTAATTGCAGAGTCTTGGTTTGTTTTTAGTACTGAAGCATCTTCGCGATTAAACGTACTTAAACTAATTAAGTTCTTAAATAATCTAAATAAAAGGTTTGGTGTAGTTTGATCTGATGCTTTAGCTGATTCATATTGTGTATTTACAGCTTTTTTAAGCTCTTCACTTTGATTGTTATTTTGAACTAAAGCTGTTGCTTCAGGTTTAAGTTGATCAGTTTTGAAGATCTTTTTAAAGTCTAAATTATCTAAGAATAAGTTAGTAATTGAAATTAATTCAAATTCTTTGATATTTGGATCTTCAACTAATTCAAGTAAAGTCAATAAACTTGCAGTTGCAGAGTTAACTAGATCAGTTTTAAATTTATTAGTGAATGCATTTGGATCATTACTAAATAATAATGGAATATGATTTTGAAGAGATGTTAATAAATCTGCTTGTAAGTTTTTGTATAAAGTTAAATTACTAATCTTTGGAATTAGTTTATTAACAAATGAATCGAATTGTTTCTTTTGTTCTTCAGTAGCTGGTTTTTTAAATGGTAAAGAACTCAATACATATTGAGTTGCTAATTCACTAAGAAGTTTGTTTAATTTTTCATCCTTAGTTAATGTTTCAACGAATGTATCAATTAGTTTTTTAACTTCTGCATTTTTATTAGTTAATAAAACTTGTAATAATTCACCAGGATTAGTTACATTAGCATACTTATCTGGATTATCAACAAAATCAACTAATGCTAATTCTAAGATGCTTTGTAATTTATCAGGTCGAATAAGACGAGCAGCTAAATCACTAATTACATCTCAAACTTGTTTCCCGTTGTTTTTTACAAACGGAAGTTTAGCATCAATTAATAAATCTCCTAATTTGTTTTTTGCATAATCTTCAAGTGTACTAAACACTTTATTAGCAAAAGAACTATTAGCAACTTTACCAATTACTTTTTTAAGAACATCTTTAATTTGTGTTTTTTGACTATCATCTAGCTTATTTTCATCTAAAGCTGATAACATCCCTTTAACTGCATCAAAATAGTTAAATTGATTAGCTTTAGTAAATGTTTCAACAACACCAAAAGAACCAACAGCTTTTAATTTAATATCAAAAGCATTTTGTAAACTTACTTCTGTTAATTTTTCTAATTCAGCTGATTCAATATCCTTATTTAAGAACATCTTAATCATGCTATCAAAGAATGATTTAGTAGCTGGTTTGAAAACATCAGCTAACTGTTTACTTAAATGTGATTGGTTTAAATCTAATAGACCAAAATAAGTAGCTGGAAGCTTAAGTTGCTTCATAATGTCGTTTTTATAGTTTTTTAATAAAGGAAGTGCTGTTCCTTTCATTAAAAGTTTCTTAACGATTGTTTTAACTTCTTCGTTATTAAACACATTATTGTTTGAACTACTTGTTGATGATAAGAATAGTTTATAAACTACATCTAAATTCTTATCATCTTTTGTAACTGTATTAATAAGAGAGTCAATTTCTTTTTCAATTTGTGTTGCTTTTGAGCTAACAACTGATGAAATTAATGCAGAAATTGTTTTGTATTTAAAGTGATTATCTTTATTAGTAAAGATTTCATCAACAACTAAATTAATAATCTTATCTAATGCTTTAGTATTAGTTAGAATATCAATTAATTTTGTTTTAAGTAAATTTAACTCTTCAGATTCAAGACTATTTTTTGAACTTGAAACTAATCCTTCAATAATTAATGATGGATTAATAAAACTACTAATAAATTTAGCTAAAGTCTTTTTATTAGTTTCTAGATCATTTTCATTACCATGATATACAACATCATAAATTAAGTTGAAAAGACTTTGATCATTTAATAAGTGTTTATTAAAGACTGTTCTAAAATCTTGTTTATTTATTGTTTGTGTACCAGGCTTATCATTCTTATCATAGTCATTAGAGTCAAAATCATTTTGAATACTTGAAACTGCATCATCTAAGTATCTTGTTTTATTTGTTGATAGAACTAAATTAAACAATGCTTCAAACATTGCTCTTTTATATGCTTTATCAGTTTCAGTTTTACTAGTTAAATTAACTATTAGATCAACTAATAAACCAATTTGTTTACTATCTTTTCTTAATCAAGTATATAAAGCTTTTGCTTTATTAGCATTATTTAATAATCCTTTATTTTCTACATCTTTTTCAAGAAGAGATTGTGTAAATAATAAAGCAGCATTTTCAGTTCCAACTACTTTAATAATTAATTCTGGATTAGTTATGTTTTTAAATGCAATTTGTTGGTTAAAACTATCTTTGTCTTGATTAAAGTAATTAGCATCTCAACTTGATACTAATTCTTGAGCAAGTTCAGAAGTTTTGTTTTGTGCATATTGTTCACCTAAAGCTAACTTTAAGAAAACATCTTGAGCCATCTTTTTATAACCCAAGTGTGTTGGGTGTAAATTAAAGATATCTTTAGCAAAAACATCGTTGTTTTTTAATCAATCATCTGTATCATTTGTAGCAACAAAATTAACATTAACACTCTTAGCTGTATCTTTTAAAACGCTATTAAGACCATTTGTAATTAGTTCAAAAACGTTTTTTTCACCTTGTTTAGTTGAGTCATTAATAACACTATTTAAACGTAAAAATGGAAGCGGATAACCAATTACATTAATACTTAAATCAGGATTGATTTCTTTTAGTTTTTTTAATAATTTTTTAAGGTTATTAGCAACAAATCGTTTTGCTTGATCAATATTCTTTTCAAATTGAATTAATAATTGTGAATCAACATTTGGTTGTGAATTAATGATTTGTGATAAAAGTTGTTGGTCAATAACAGCTAAAAAGTCATTTAAACCAATGGTAATTGTTAATAGATTGGCTTGTGTTAATTGGTGAATAAAATTAGTAAATTGACTTTGGTCAACTTCTTTATTATTCTTTAATTTTTGTTTTAAACTTGAGTATCCAAAATTACCAAAATAAGAACTTAATCAATTTTGATATGGATTAGCTATCTCTTTGTCATTTTGTTTAACTTTTTCAAAGAATAAATAATCTTTATTTTTGAAGTAAGTTTCATCAGCTTCATTTAATAAATAAAGTCAATCAGAAATGCTAGAGTTTGAAATCCCTAAGTTAGTAAAGCTGCTAACTCGTGCTGGTTGTACAGTATTAATATAATTAGCTAAAAAGGCAGGGAATGAAACTCCTTGCACTTGGTTATTATCTAATTTTCCACGTAAGTCAAATTGAGCTTGATCTAAATGCCCAGCTGTTAGTTGATCACCAATTGCTACATATTTAACTGGTTGGTGACTTTTAATACTTACGTTGTGTTTTGTTAATACTAAATTATTTGACTGTTCTTTATTATCAGCTAACTTAGAGGTTTCATTATCCTTAACATTAATAATTCGTTCATCATTATGTTGTATAGGATTAGTCTCTTTCTCATTAGCATTCTGACCAAAATAAATGGCAGGAGCTGCAATTGCTGCAGCTGCTATTAAAGTTGCGACACTAATCCCAACAATTTTTTTCTTGCTATTTTTCATAGACTGAACTCCTTAATTTTGATTAGCCCTTTTTATAAAAAAGCTAGAATCCTAGTCATTAAACTATTTATAGTTTAGTGACAAATTGAGTATTGTTAAATTCCTTATCAAAATCTAAATGAAAGTTTTATGAAATATACCGTATAATCTAACCAATGGTAATTGCTACTTAAAAGATTGCATACTTATCGATTATCTCTTTATTATACCTTATTCTATTTAAATATTCAATCTTTATATAGATAAACCCTAAATTAAAGCCATTTATTAATGTAATTACATTATAAAATGATAAAATTAAGCAGTTTAGTTTACGAGCTTAAAACTAATAACAATATTAGAATAAGGATGATTTAAAAATTAAATGATTAATTTAAAAGATTATACTGTATATGATGTGCATGGTAATTTATATGATTGATCTAAAACAGATAACAAGTTGGTTTTAATTGTTAACACTGCTAGTAAGTGTGGTTTTTCTTATCAACTAGATCGTTTTGAATGACTTCATAACAAATACAAAGACCAAGGTCTTGTTATTTTAGCTTTTCCATCACGTCAATTCTTATACCAGGAATTTGCTACTAATCAAGAAGTTGCTCACTTTTGTCGAAGTAAACAATTTAGTTTTGATGTAATGCAAATCACTAATATCTTAGGAAGAGACATCAACCCTTTATTTGAAAAACTAATCAACGAACACCCTTGATCACATCGTGCTAAAGCAATCAAGTGAAACTATGAAAAATTCTTTGTTAAAAATAATGAAGTAATTGCTCGTTTTAAATCTGATGTCTGTGCTTGTGCTTTAGAAGAATTTATCATTAAAAACTTATAATAAATTAATTATTAATAAATAAAACAAACAACCAAACATGT
>NZ_JFDP01000074.1 GCF_000731915.1 Ureaplasma diversum NCTC 246 | reverse complement strand
CGTGCTTCAAAAAAAAAAAAAAAAAAGGACTTTCTGGTTAAATGTTCCGGTTAAACATATTTTTTAGGATTAGTATTTTTGTTATTTATGAATCCGTTCGCTGTTATCTGTTTGATGAAAATATAAATTATTAGAAAGAAAAAAAACCGACTTTTCCGGTCGGTTTCTTAAAAGTAAGTTCAATCCATCCCCACACTTGGGCTTATTTTTATTCTACATACTTGAACAGAAAAAGTGATTTTTACATAAATTTAATTATTTTTGTATAAATGTAATAAATTGACAAGACAAAAATACTCTATACTATGCTGTCAATTATAAGTTGCCTTTACACCTAAAAGTTTTTTATCAAATTTCTTTTTAATTCTATACTGATTGCTGCTGGGTTTTTGTTAAATAAAATAACTATTTTTCTTATAAAAAACCAGTATTTAAATAATTAGATATAGCAATTCTGTTATCAATTCTAAGATGTTTATATTTGTTTTTGCTCAAAATCATATGTAAATTGTCTTTTGAAATCTTTTTTTAATTTAGGAGAAAAAGATCAAATGCCATCATTAAATTTCACTTTAATAATGTTCCAGTTGATCTTTCAATCGAACAAATCGAGCCGTTTGGTTTGGTTTTTGTTTTATCTTGTTAATGGGTTTTTAGATAGTGAATTTAGGAGTTACACCTTTACCTAATAGGTTGAATTCTTTGTTATCTTCGGTTGTAATTTTAAGAATTGTATATTTACCTTTTTCTGCATTAGTGAAAGGGACACCAGGGAATGCTTGGAATAATACTGGATCACTGTTTCTATTTGATGGATTAGTATATACTTCTTTAGTACCATCACCAACTTTAACTTTCTGTGAGTTGTATTCGTTTGCTACAAAACCTTCTTTTTCAATTGTATATATTAGATTTTTGTTTTCGATGTTTTCGATGTAATTTTTATTAGATGTTGTAATCTCTAATGTTAAATATCCATGAGCATCTCTATTTACTTTTACACTTTTGAACTTCTTAGAATTTGCTTCCTGAGCTTCTTTTAGAATATCATCTAGTTTCTTATAGTCCTTAGGTTCTTTGATTTGATCTACCTTTGTATTAAATGCTTTTTTCTCAGTATCTGAAAGATTGGCTAATTCAGAAATAGTTTTTGTGACTTCTGCTTTTCTAGATGCTAGATCTTCAGTTGTTTTTCCACCAACTTGATTATCATCATTTTGAGCTTGTTCTTCCTCTTTCTTTTCTTCTATTTCTTTATTTTCACTATCTCCAGCTATTTCATTACCTTGTGCTGAACCACCGCTTTGTGAATTATCACTTTGTCCACCAGATTGTTTGTTATCTGACATTCCATTTTTTTCTTTGTCATCTTTATTTTCAGCTGTATCACCGTTTTGTTTTCCTGTTTCTGGATCTTTTTGTTCTTTTTCGCCAGAATCTTTAGGAGGTTGTTGTGTTGAATCAGATGGTTCTGGTTTGGCTGGTTTATTTGTGTCATCAGTTTTCTTTTCAGTGTCAGGACTAGTGCCAGAACCTACACTTGGTTTATCGGTTTTTTCTGAATTTGTTCCAGAGTTATCACCTTGCATCATTTCTTTAGATTTATCATCTTGTTTATTATCACCAGAACTGCCATTATCATTTTTAGGTGTAGTTTCTGGAGTTGATGGTTGAGTTTTTTCTGGAGAAGTTTTTGATGACCCGTCTGTTGGATTAGTTGTTCCACCATTATTTGTACCTTTGTCGCCTGGTGTTGATGGA
Organism: Ureaplasma diversum NCTC 246; assembly: GCF_000731915.1. Taxonomy (GTDB): domain Bacteria; phylum Bacillota_I; class Bacilli_A; order Mycoplasmatales; family Mycoplasmoidaceae; genus Ureaplasma; species Ureaplasma diversum. Next base: position 299 of record NZ_JFDP01000074.1, on the reverse strand, counting down.
GTATTGTTTTCTGAACCTTGTTTAGTTCCAGCTGTAGTGCTACCACTTCCAGGATTTGTAGATTGAGAACCACCAGATTGAGACGGGTTTTGAGCACTTTGAGAAGGTTTGCTTGGCTTCGCCTTTGTTGGTGCACAAGCTGCAACTACTCCTATAACACTAACCCCTGCCATAATAGCACCAACCGCTAGAGTTAATGCTTTCTTGTTTTTGAATTTACTCATATATTAATAAATCCTTTGATAGTTAAAATTATGTTGAAAATTCCTTTTTAAAAGTTTGGTTTGAGAAATATAAAG
>NZ_JFDP01000073.1 GCF_000731915.1 Ureaplasma diversum NCTC 246 | reverse complement strand
TGAAGTATTTTTGCAATGCGTTTATTAAATGCGGCACTAACTGTTTCATTCTTATTATTATCTATTGCTAAGATTCCCTTACCTGGAATTACACCTAATATTGATCCAGTAACTGGTCAAGTTGCTTTTGGTGTATTAGTTAGTTTATCTTTATTATCTAATACATTTGCTGAATTCTTTACTAACTTCAATAATACAATCCCTGGTTTTATAGCTGCACGAACTTCTTTATTAAAAATCAATGAGATCATGAAAGTAGATCATGAAGTTAATTGAAACAAAACACTTGATGTTTCTAAGTTTAAAGATGGAATTGATATCAAGTTTGATCAAGTATGTTTTAATTACTTACCAAACCAACCAACATTAATGAATATTTCATTTGAAGCTAAAGCACACCAAAAAGTAGCTATCATTGGACCAACAGGAGCTGGGAAAACTACAATCACCAACTTAATAACTAAGTTTTATGATTATCAAACTGGAGATATTACTTTTAATAACCAATCAATTAAAGAAATATCAAGAGAAAGTGTTCGATCACAAATCTCATCAGTTCTACAAGATTCATATTTATTTAATGAATCAGTATTAGATAATATTAAACGGGGCAAACCAGATGCTACTTATTTAGAAGTAGTACAAGCTGCTATGAAAGCACAAGCTCATGAATTAATTAAATCTTTACCAAATGGTTATCATACTATCATTGGAGACAAACAGAACTTATCACAAGGACAAAAACAATTAATTTGTATTGCTCGTGCAATTATTTCAGATGCAAAGATTATAATTTTAGATGAAGCAACAAGTTCAGTTGATACTTCAACAGAACTTAAGATTCAAAAAGCAATTGATCACTTAATGCATGAAAGAACAGCTATTGTAATTGCTCATAGATTATCAACAATCATTAATTCAGATTTAATCTTAATTATTCAAAGTGGTCAAATTGTTGCTTCAGGAACACATAATGAACTATTAAAGAATTCACAAATCTACCAAGATTTGTATTATGCAAATTATAAAAAACAAAACCTAAAGTTTTAAAGAAGGAAATACTTATGGATCGTAAATTCAGTGACCAAGAATTGATTAGAAGAGCTAAACTAGAAAAACTTGTTGAACAACAACATGACCCTTTTGTCATTTCTCAAGTCAAACGGGACATAAGTTTAGCTGATTTTTATAATCAATTTAATCATTATACAAAACAAGAACTAATTGAACTAGACCAAAAAGAATTAGTCTTTGCTGGTCGTTTAGTTGGTGTTAGACAAACTTTTGGAGTAATTGCTGATTTTAGTACAAAGATGCAAATCTATGTAAATAAAAAAACAGTAGATCCATCTTTGTTTGAAGTTTTTAAATCACTTGATTTAGGAGATATCATTGAAATTAAAGGGATTGCAATGAAAACTAATAGTGATGAGTTAACTATTAATGTAACTGGTTTAAGATTAGTTGCTAAATGTTTAAAAGTGTTACCTGAAAAATATCATGGACTTGTTGATGAAGAACTTAAAGCTAGATATCGTCATGTTGATTTAATGGTTAATGAAGAAGCCAAACAGACTTTTATTTTAAGATCTAAAATTATTCGAGAAATAAGAAACTATTTAGATGATAATGGGTTTTTTGAAGTTGAAACACCAATGTTACAAGATACATTAGGCGGAGCTGCTGCTAGACCATTTATAACTCACCACAATGCACTAAATAAAGAATATTACTTAAGAATAGCAACTGAAATTGCTCTTAAGAAATGTATTGTTGGTGGATTTGAAAAAGTTTATGAAATTGGTCGAATCTTCAGAAATGAAGGAATGGATTCAACCCATAACCCAGAATTTACTTCAATTGAACTTTATGTAGCTTATGCTGATTATTTAGAAATCATGGATCTAACTGAAACATTAATCAAACATGTTGCTACTAAATTAAACTTAACTAATCCTACATTTAGAGGATTTAGTGTTGATTTAACTAAACCTTTTAAAAAAGCTCATATGGTTGATTTAATTAAAGAGTATACTGGTGTTGATTTCTTTAGTGTTAAATCAGATCAAGAAGCAATAAGTATTGCTAAAAAACACAATATCCAATTAGCTAATCACCAACAAACGTATGGACATGTTATTAATTTATTCTTTGAAAACTTTGTTGAAGAAAAATTAATTGAACCAACATTTGTTTATGGTCATCCAATTGAAGTTTCTCCTCTTTCTAAAAAGAATAAAGATGATAGTAGATTTACTGATCGGTTTGAACTATTTATTTGTCAAAAAGAAATTGCAAATGCTTATAGTGAGCTAAATGATCCAATTGATCAACACCAACGATTTTTAAAACAACTTGAAGAAGCTAAGCTTGGGAATGATGAAGCTAATGAACTTGATATTGAGTTCATTGAAGCTCTTGAATATGGAATGCCACCAACAGGTGGACTTGGTATTGGAATTGATCGATTAATTATGTTATTAACAAGTAATGATAGTATACGAAATGTATTACTATTTCCTCACATGAAAGATCGTGCTAAATAATGAACAAGAATGAAAAAGAATTAAAATATACAGCAGTTATTTTAGCTGGCGGAGTCTCTAAACGATTTGGTAGAGATAAGCTATTTGAAAAAATCAATGGTATTTCAGTTATCGATCATTCAGTTTATCATTTTAATAATGATCCATTATGTGAAAGAATCTTCTTATTAGTTAGAGCTACTAGTTTTGATCATTTCCGTAAACATTTTCGTTTTGATAATAAGATTGTTTGTGTTAAAGCAGAATCAACAAGAATTAAATCTGCTCAAGAAGCTGTTAAATTAGTAAAAAGTAAATATGTCTTTTTCCATGATGCTTCTCGACCATTCTTATCTAATGAATTATTAAACAATCTTAAAGATGAATTAGTATTCTTAGCAAATGGTGTAGTACCTGCAGTTAATGTTAACCAATCATTAATTAAAATTGTTAATAAAGTAAGACAATATGTTGATTCAGACAACTATTATTTCTCACAAACTCCAGAAGCTTATGTTACAGATAAAATCAAGGTTGCTTTTGAAAGCAATCCTAAAATAAAACTAAACACAGAGATTTATGAAATCTATGAACAAAAGTTTGATGATTTACAAATCATTAATGGAGATGTTTCAAACAAAACAATTATTTTTGAATCTGATTTATAGAATATGTTCTTTAAACCATTATTTAAAAACAAAAAACTTCTTTACTATTTAACTTCTAGTTTTTTATTATTAACTTTATCAACTAGTTTAGTTACTAGTTGTTTTTCTTCTGATGATGAAATTGATTGATTAGAAGTTAATAGCCAATGAGCTAAAAACCTTTATTTTAAAAATAGTAAACTTATTAACTATGAACTAGTTCAACAAATAGAACAACAGCTTGATTTTAATCAACTTAAAAAGGTTCATAAACAACTAACTAACTTTAGTAGTTTTAGTTCATATTATGAATATATGTATCAACTTTTTAAAAAGGATTTTAACTTTTTAAAAAGTAAATTATCTAATCAACTTAAAAATAAAACAACCCTTGTTTTAGAAAATCAAAAAGTAGTTTCAGATAATCATGAATACTATAACTACTTTCATATTCTTTTACCAACTTATAGTTCTTTTTTATATGATCAACAAAAAGATGGTTTAAGTTTTAATTTATCATTTCCTTATCCTAAATCTAAAAGATTAAGTCAAATTATTGATTATCATTCAACAATTGGACATATTAGTAACTATAGTAACTTTACACAAACTAATCAAATTATTGAACAATCTTTTAGTAATAGTGTTGATTATGTTTTTTATTTATATGA
>NZ_JFDP01000072.1 GCF_000731915.1 Ureaplasma diversum NCTC 246 | reverse complement strand
AAATACTAACAGCTTCTAATGAAGGAATTGATGCTTTAGTTTTGTTTGGAATCTTACCAGATATCATTATTGATTATGATCAGATTGCTGATCTAAATCATAATGATAAAGGATTAGCTCCTTATTTAGATAAATTAATTAAAAAAGCACAATCAGTACAATTAAACAAATTAATTAATATTAGTAATGGATATGTTTTTCATCAAATTAATCCAGAATTAATGATTGTTGATAAATTTGAACAACACCAAGTTAGTCGAGTCATTAAAGGTCTTAATTTAGTAACCAAATTAATTACTTCTTCTAAAGGAACAGATCAAAAATATCATTTTTTTGCTAATTTATCATTTGTTAAATAAATTTATTTGTTAACATATTAACCATAATATTAAATTAAAAGATAGGTTAATAAAAATATGTTTAAAACTAAAAGAGCTAAACTAACAGTAGGTTTATTAACTGTTGTTGGTTTAATATAACTACCCCACTTATTATATCTTCATGCTCTAAATCAAAATCTAATTTAGAACTTGAAGCAATTTATGAAAAGAAAGATCAAAATTTAAATGCATTAGTTTTACATTCTACTTATAATTTTGAACTAACTAATCCATTGGTTTATAATAATGAAACTAAAGCGTTTAATTTTGATAATAATACTGATTTAGTTGAACAAAAAGATCATATTGAATTAATTAACAGCAAAGCTGCTTTAGATCAATATTTAGAAAATAGAGTAGTACCTAATCTTAATCAAGCATCATTAAGTGATCTAATCAAAGATCATTTTAAAGACTTTGATTTTAGTCAACAAACTATTTTATTAGTTAAAAATATAAGAGATAGTTTAGATCTATCTAATTTAAAACTAGAGAGTGGATGAAATATATCATCATTTAGACAAAGTACAAATCGATTTAAGATTAATTTAGTATTTGATAAAAAAGATGAAACCCAATCAACTAATAAAGTAGTAAGCACTAAAACATTCTTTATAACTATTAATAAATTAAGCTCATTTAGATTTGCTCGTATTGAGTTAGTTGGATCAAAAACTACTAGCTCTACTAATTCTAAATAAGTTAATCATAGATTAATATTAACTAAATAAGGTTGATATGAAATAGACCTTATTTTTTATTTATAAACAATCAATATTAGTAAAGATTAAAAAAATACAAGAAGAGCTAAAAACCTTTCTTGTATTTTAAATAACCTGATTGGCTATTATGCTATATTTAGCTAATAGTATTTGTTTCTATAGAGATTCGTTTTTCACGAGTCATAATGATACTTATTTTATAGTTACTTAAGTTTTCACTAGTTTCAATAGCATGTTGAATCTTGTGAGCTAGTAATTCAAGTTCACTATCATTAATTAATTCAGCATTAGCAATAACTCTTAATTGTCTTCCTGAACGAATAACAAATGCACTTTCAACACCATGAAATTGCATACAGATCTTTTCTAATTCTGATACTCTTCCAAAGTATTCATCATAATTAGCTATTCTTGCTCCAGGTCTAGCTGCTGAGATTGTATCTACTACTTTAACAAGTGCAGCATACACTGATGTAGCTATTACTTTACTATGGTGTGATTCTATTCCGTTGATAATATAATCACTTAATCGATATTGTTTAGCAAGCATGACTCCTGCTTCAACATGATCCATGTTTGATTCAAAATCAATAACTTTTCCAATATCATGGAAAAAAGCACACTTCTTAGCTTTAATTGGATCAACTCCAATTAAGTAAGCAAGGTTTTCAGCTAAATGGGCAACTTCTAAGCTATGAGATAAGATGTTTTGTCCATAAGATGTTCGATAACGCATCTTACCAACATAAAGATAAAGTTCTTTAGGAATATCAAAGAAGTTAAGTTGATCTTCAATAACTTCTCGACCAATTTCATGAGCTTCTTGATCGAACTTCTCTTTTTCTTCTCTAAAAAGAAGTTCGATCCGGTTCATATCAATATTTCTTGATTCAATAAGTTTTTGCATTACACGTCGTGCAATTTCTCGACGCATTGGATTAGGAGATGAAATTGATAAAATAGTATCATTTCGTTCAACTATTAAATCAACCCCACCTGCTTTTTCAAATAAGGCTTTATTACGACCATCTCGACCAATAATCTTACCTTTTAGATTTTCATCACCAAAATTGATAGTAAATAATGATCGATTAATTACTAATGGTTCAGCACTTCTTTCCATTGCTTCAATTAATAAGTTTTGAGCATAAATCTCTAAACCATCACTAAACTCTTTTTTAAGTTTAACAAAGTTAATTGATAATTCTTTACGATATTTTTGTGTTAAGAAATCAAATAATTCATTTTTAGCATCAGATGCTGATAAATTATTAGCTCTTAATAAGAACTCTTCATTAACATTTGTTAAATGTTTAACTTCTTGTTCTTTTTTATCTAATTGAGTTTGAAGATCTTGAATTATTTCTTGTTGTTTTTCTTCAACTTCTTTTAATTCTTTATTTTCAATTATCAATAATTTATAAGCCTTTTTTTCTTTAGGTAAAAAGGCAATTTTCAGTTTTTTTACTTGAGCATAGATTACTATTGAAACTGGGACAATAATAACTGAGATTACAAATAGTATTAGTAATACAGCAAATGCAATAAAATAATTATTCATTTTGTTATATCACCTTTATATATTTTAGCAAACATCACTTTTATTTAAACATGCTATAAATTTAATTTATTAATAAGTTAATAAAAAAGCTAGGTTTTATTGATAATTTATCTAAACAGTTATTAATTCTTATTTGTTTTAAAAATAAATCAATATGTTTCATTGGTTTAGGTGTAAAATAAAAATGATTTTCACAAACACCCAATAGAAAATCAAACAAAAGATAAGCTATATATCTTTTAAAAATAAATTCTTTAAACTAATGTTAATTATTTTGATAATAAGTGAATTATCACTTAATAATTTTTAATCAAAATACTATTAAAAATGCGTTAGAATTGGGTTTATAAAATTATTTTTTAAGGGGTGATTAATTAAATGACAAAATATAATAAGTTTAAAAAAATCATTAAGCTCGGCTTAGTTGGTTCATTAGTTACTTCATTTTTAACATTTTCTGTTACAGCCAATGATATAAAAAATGTTAAACATCAAGAAGTAAATACTGAAAAGAAAATCGTTGAAATTAAAAATTCTATTAATCAAGATGATAAAGCTAAGAATGAATTAACAACTGTTATTGGAGCAAGAAGATATGAGTTAATGATTGATAATGATAAAGATATTGATTTAAATAATCTTCATGATCAAATTAAGAATCTTGTTTTCAAAAATAATGATTATTTATTGAAAAGCGATATTTTAAGTAATTTAAAAATAATCACTTTTGCTATTAGCAATCATGCGGATATCAATCTATTAAATGAAAAATTAGAATTACTTTTAAATAAGAATGAAGATATAAAAGATATTTATTTCTTCAATACGAAATACACTTATACTGACTTTGTTAATAAGAAGTTACCAGACGTAGAAACGGTATCAAATTCGTTTACACGAAAACGATATGATTATAATGACGCAACTACATATGATGCAGCCAATCAACATCATTACAAAATAGTGGGTCTTGATTATTTTAATCAAAAAACTCATTTTGAACACTTCTTCAACGAAAAGGTTACGATTGGTTTATTAGATGGAGATGGTGTAGTTAGACATAATAGTAAACCTTTTAGATGAAACAATGATAATGGTAATGGGGTACATTGAAGAGATGAACCATTTTACACCGAAGTATCAAGCGATCATTCAGATCAAATTGGTGAAATAATGGTTGGTCAAAAAGGCATCAACCAAACTGCTAAATTATGAAGTGTAATGGTTGATTTATATTGAAATGGTGTTACTGGAGAAGTGAATTTCTTATTATCAAGAGGCGTTAATATTATAGTTAATGTTTGAAATTTTAAAGATCATATTGATAAAGAATATGCGGGATATTCTAAATATTTTGATCAAGTAGTTGTCAATAATCCTGAAATAATTAATGTAATTGCTGGCGGAAATATTTCCCCACATAGTGATTATCAATCGCGATATTTAAATGGAATTGCGTTATCTAAGAACAGTATTATTGTTGGTGCAATCGATTCATATACAAAGAAAAAGGCATACTATAGTAAAATCGGAAGAGATGATCATTATTTAACAGTTGTTGCACCAAGCGGAGCATTTCATTTTAGTAATCCTGAATGACAAACTTGAGGTACTAGTAATTCAGCGGGCGTAATTGCTGGCTTATTATCAATTATTTATCAAAAGAACAAACCAATATTTAATCGTGGACATGATTCAATTATTGCTAAATCTGCACTTATTAGTGGTTCACTTATTCCGCCGTCTGAAGAAGATACATACACTCATCAGACAGGTTATGGAATTCCAAGACTTGATTTAGTAGACCAAGCAGTTAAAAATCTTCGATATTTTAAAAATATGAAAAATGATGATAAAAAAGTTGTATTAAGATTAAAGAAGGGAGATCGCGTTCGAGTTAATGCAACTTGAAATTATAAAAACTATTCTAACAATGATAAAGCAGATGTTGATTTAAGAGTTATAGGTAAAGAGAATTATAGTTCAACATCTTCTGACAGAAACACCGAAACAATTGATTTTGTTGTTAAGACATCAGGTAATTACATTATTAAACTTAATGTTTATAACAAATCTTCAAATATATCTCCAGTTGATGTTGCTATAACATATGTAATAGAGAAAGGTAATGTTTAATATGAAATTCTTTAAAAACAAAAATAGAAAATTGTTCGCTTTATTAGGTGCTGCTACTTTAAGTGGTTTCATCGGTTTAACAACGCTTGTTTCAGCAAACAAATATCAAGAAAACAAAGCAGATTCTAATAAAGCGATAAAGAAAAATGTATCTTATTCATTAAATTTTAATACTGAGATTAATTTAGAAAAAAAATGTTTCATTAATTAAAACTTCACTATTAAAAAACGATTTAAACGAAACATCTATTAGTTTAAACACTTCAACAAAAAGTTTAACTCTTAAGTTTAATCAAATTTATGAACAAAAAGTTTTAGATTTAATTAATACACTAAGAAGTGAAATAAAAGAATCATTTTTCATTTTAAACAATATGCCTGAAAACATTAATGATAATCAAAAGCAATCAATATCAAGTAATAGCAGCTTCAAATCAGTTCTTGAAGATCCTGAAGACAATGAAAAACACTATGCAGCAGTAGGATTGAATAAAGAAACAAGAGATTTCTTAATAGAAAACTTTGGTGATGAAAAAGTGAAGGTTGGGATTATGGAAGTGGAAGGTTTTATTAGTGCAGATAACGAAAATATTTTCCCAAACAGAGAAGTTGGAGATATTAATTATCTAAAACGTAATGGACAAAATACAAACGTTAAATCTGATCATGCAAACTGGGTTGCAGAAGTTATAGGTGGAAATTTAGGAATTAACTCTAATGCTAAATTATATTCTATTTATTATGCTGAAAATACATCACCAAGTGATTACTTCAATTTATTAACTAATTCAAAAGTAAACATACTTAACAATAGTTGAGGTCCAAGATATGCGAATTTACAATCTAATTATTCACGATTACCTAAGGATATCGATGATTCCGTTTTTTCAAATCCAGAAATAATAAATATATTTGCTGCGGGTAATCAATATAACGGAAAAACTACCACTGGTGAAAATGGCGAGAAAATAGAGATTCCGCCATATAAATATTTAGCTGGTGGACCACTATCAATCAATAGTATTGTTGTAGGTGCATATGATTTAGAAACGAAAGAAAAAACATCATATAGCCAAATAGGCAATGATGTGAATTATATAACAGTTATAGCTCCAGGAAATAATTTTAGATATACCAATAAAAACGGTGGGGTAGCACAAAAACTAATTCGCGGCACTAGTTTCGCAGCTCCGGTTGTTTCAGGTTTATTATCCTTTGTTTATCAATCAAATAAAGATATGTTTGATTTAGGAAGCGACTCAATTATAGCTAAGTCTGCACTTATTAGCGGTTCAGAAAGACTAAAATCATATCATAGTTTATATACTCCAGAAACAGGTTTTGGTGTTCCTAATTTTGATTTAGTGAATGAAGCTGTATCAAATTTATGATATTTCAAAAATTTCAAAAGAGGAAAGGAATTAGTCCAATTATATTTAAAAGAAGGACAAACACTACGAACCAATATTTCTTGATTGGTTAAAAATATAAATAATAAAGCAGACTTTACTTTAAAAGTAGAAGAACCAAGCACTCTAATAAACTATAGTGATACTAAGTGAAATATTGAAACAGTAGAAATGAAAGCAAATCAAGATGGTTGATATAACATTTTTATTGAAAGAAAAGACGATTCTGCTAGTGAAAACCCAGATGTTGCTTTAACTTATGTTATTAAATAGAAAAAAGAAATTAATCATTTCATCTCTTGGCTTTAGTTTTTTATCAGCCCCACTTTTAGTATTAACTTTATCAAGTTGTTATAAAGAGAAAAATGATAAGAAAAACAATTTATTATTTAGTATCAATTCCGATTCGCTATTCATTAATTCTAATTTAAAAGACACATCATATTTTTATGATCCCTTCTCATACATTTATGAAACTATAACTAATGATAATAAGGCAGTGGTAGTTTACAATAATTATGATAAGGTTCGTCACAGAACAGTGCGTGACAAAAATCACCCACTTGGATATATAAAAGTAGTTGGAACACCGCTAGCAAATCAACAAAAACCTTTATATTCATTAATCAATTCAGTTGAAGAACTCAACAAAACCATCAGCATATATAAAGATATTTTCAAAAAGAATCAAGACAGAATTTCATCATCGTTTTCAAACTTAAATTTCAATAAAAATTCAATTTTGATGATCATAGATCGTGATTGAGTAATAACCGATGATGAATCTTTTCATCCAGTCAATGGTTATCAAATTCTATCTGTAAATTTAAACGAAAAGAAGATGACAATAACTAAAAGCTGATCAAATCTTCCTATAAAAAGAAAGTTAAAAAACAATAAATGAAGAGGACCAATGAGTAATAACAAGATCTTCTTTGTTGTAATTGATAAACTAAACAGTTTAAACAATATAGAGATTGAACAAAAAATCGTCAAAAAAGCAATTGGTGAAGATCTTGAAAATTTCGGACCATTTAATGTTGATGCTTAAGAGTCTTTAACTTATGCCATTAAATAGAAAAAAGAAAAAAGAAAAAAGAAATTAATCATTTCATCTCTTGGTTTTAGTTTTTATCAGCCCCACTTTTAGTATTAACTTTATCAAGTTGTTATAGGTAAACAAATACTACAAAAAATAAGGTGCTAAAAATCATCAAAAAGGAATAGGGTAAGATATCAAGAATTTCAGATTTCTTCTAAATATTTAAAACAAATAAAAAGCAAAGATCCCTCTTATTTGCCTATTTCTTATTTTTAAGTTCTTATGTTCATAATCTTAAATAAAAAGGAGGTTTACAATGTTCAAAAATAAGAAAAAACTAATTTTTATTAGTTCAATATTTTTAGGTTCAATTACTACATTAACTATTGTTGGATGTAATAATACCAACAGAAGTGCTAATGAAAACAAACCAATTGATACATCTGAAAAACCATTTCTTAGAACCAATATTGAATTCATTAAAAACAACAATATCATAACTAGATGATATAAAAAAGAAAATAGTGATGTTTATTATGAAATGTTAACAAACCAAAAAACACCAGTTTTTGTTTATAACCAAAGACTTCGAATTGGTGTTAATAAGTACTATAGAAGACAACTAGAGATTGAAAAATCAACAATCACTAATCAACAATTAAATGAATATGCTACTTTAATCAATAGTTATTCTGATTATGTAAATAAATTTGTAAACTCTGATTTATACACAAAAACAGAAACTAGTTTAGCTGATCAACAACTAGCTAATTTAGAAGCT
>NZ_JFDP01000071.1 GCF_000731915.1 Ureaplasma diversum NCTC 246 | reverse complement strand
GATGTTAGTAAATAAGTTATAAAAGGTAAATGGGCATATTTAGTAGTAACTGATCATCTATAAGAAGCCATAGCTATACTAAATATAAACAAAGCTATCTCTAGAACTAAATAACAAAGACTAATGATAGATAGATGTCTATTTATTTTCATATTATATTCCTTTAGATATTAATTGTATTATTGTACTATTAGGATCTAATAAAGATATTAATTTTATATTGTTAGATTAATGAAGATTAAAAAAATGTACTAATAAATGTACTAAAAAATGTTCAATAAATTTGTAGATTTTTTGAATTCAAAGCTATATTATTTATAATTAATGTATTCGAGAATAAGCGATTTACAAGAAAAAATACACAATGGAAAATATATTAGAGTTGATAAAGAATGAGAAGGTTAAGTGGAAGAGATTAGGGGAAGTTTGCGAGATAAAGAAGGGACAACAATTAAATAAAAAACTATTAAAAGATGATGAAATGTACCCAGCATATAACGGCGGTAAAACTTTTTCAGGAAGAACTAATAAATATAATGTAGAAGCAGATACAATCATAATTAGTCAAGGTGGAGCATCAGCAGGTTTTGTTAATTTCATAACTGAAAGATTTTGAGCTAATGCACATTGTTTTTATTTATTACATTATGAAATAGTTGATAATAAATTTCTATATCATTGATTAAAATTAAATGAAGATTATTTAATGTCTGTGCAGTATGGTGCAGGAATACCTGCATTAAGTAAAGAAGTTATTAGTAATATTCTTGTCCCTGTTCCGTCTTTAGAAGTACAAGAAAAAATTGCAAAAACACTTGACAAATTCACAAAATATGTTACTGAATTACTACTAAGAAATAAACAATATAACTACTACAGAAACTTTCTTCTTAGTGATGAATTCTTAACCAAGAAGACACTAGAACTTTGTGGGAAAGATGCAGAAATTGTGTTTAAAAAGTTAGGCGAAATTGGTGAATTTTTTGGTGGTTTAACTGGCAAGACTAAACAACATTTCATTGATGGAAATCAAAAATATGTAACCTACAAAAATGTATTTTCTAACTTAACTCCTGATTTAGATACATTAGAAGATGTTCTTATTAATGAAAATGAAAAGCAGAAAAAGCTAGAAATTGGTGACATAATCTTTACCTCATCATCTGAAAATTTAGAAGAGGCAGGAGTTTCTTCAGTAATAACCAAACTACCAAATTATGATGTTTATTTAAATAGCTTTTGTTTCTTCTTAAGATTGAATGATAAAAATATATTATCCCCTGAATATTCAAAATTCTTATTCAGATCAAACGAAATGAGAAAAAACATTATTAAAGTAACGTCTGGTGTAACAAGATTTAATGTATCAAGAAAATTAATGGGAAATATTTCTATCCCAATCCCACTCCTACCAGTCCAAAACCATATCGTTTCAATTCTTGATCAATTCAACACTCTAACAAACAATCTTTCCGAAGGTCTTCCTAAAGAAATAGAACTTCGCCAAAAGCAATACGAATACTATCGAGAACAACTCTTATCATTCAACTCTAATCAAGATTAATTTCTCTTTAAAAGTAAAGAATTAAAAGCCCCTAGGTTATCCTAGGGGTTATTTAATTATTAACTAATTAGTATCTTAGCAGATCAACTTTTATAATTTAGACTTTTTGAAGCGATCTTCTTTTAGTTATATGTTTATATAAATTTATGAGCATTCATCTTGTTCAACGATTCGTGCCATATCTTTAATCTGAAGTGGAACTGAAGAATCATTAAATTCAATTAAATATAATCGATTAGGTGTTATTACTTGATCTATATAAACTTGGTTAGTTAGATCATAAATACTTTTAATAGAACTGTAGAAATGTTCATGTTTAGGTCCGATAACTTCAAATAGTTCGTCCTTTTTGAAGTTATTTTTAGAAGTAATTTTATAAACATTATTTTCTAATACTTCTTCAATAATAAACGCAAAGCGTTGTGAAACTAATTCTTGTTTATCATGATATAACATTAACTGTTCATTAGGTGCTCCATCTAATCAAGCAACATCAGCCATTCTGTTCATTGCCTGTTGTAATTCCTTCTTAAGAGCATCTAGATCAAAAACTTCATTTCTATAATAAGCATCCATTGCTTTTTTATAAGCATTAACAACTGTTGCTATATAGTGAACAGATTTCATTCTTCCTTCAATTTTAAAAGAATCAATTTCTAAATCCATTAGTTTAGTGATATTAGTTATTTGAATCATATCTTTTGCTGACATTGTAAATTTAGATGGGGTATTTGTAAACTTATCATCTAAGATATCATATTTTCATCTACAAGCATGAGCACATCCACCAACATTAGCATCTCTTAAACTAAAGTTATTACTCATCATGCATCGTCCAGAGTATGAAATACAAACTGCTCCATGAATAAAGATTTCAACTTCAATTAGTTTATTATTGTTTTTAGTAAATAAAGCTAATTCATCCATTGTTAACTCTCGACTTAAAACAACTCGAGAAGCTCCATTTCTTTTAAAGAATTTAGCAGCTTTTGAATTACAAATTGATTGTTGGGTACTAATATGGATTTCAGCTTGTGGATAATGTTTTTTAAGATAGGTAATAATAAAAGGATCAGCACAAATAAAACCATCTGGTTTAAGAGCTACTACTTGTTCTATAAAATTAGGTCAAGCTCTAAGTAAAGGGGTGTGGCATATAACATTAGTTACTAAATAAACTTTTTTATTTAAGCTATGAGCATAATCAATTAAGGTTTTAATTTGTTCAAGTTCAAAGTTACTAGCTCTTGCTCTTAGTGAATAAGATTTAGCACCAACAAAAACAGCATCTGCTCCATAATCTAAAGCAATCATTGCTTTTTCTAAATCCCCTGCAGGGGCCAGTAGTTCACTACGAAATGATTTCTGCATAGTTTTATTGTTCCTCTTCTTTTTCCATATGTAAAATATCTTTTACTGTTCCTAAGAAGTTGTTAGTGATAACTTCATTATGTGCAATTGCTTTTAATTGTTCTCAAGCTTTATCTTTAAAAGCTTGATCATAACTATTAGTATTAATTAATTCCATAGCTTCTAAATATAGTTTAGCGACTGTTAAACTATATTGATCATTATGTAAATAAGCATCAATATATAAGTAATCTAAATTTAAAGTTAAGATTTTATCTAAGATGTTAATAGTACATAACTCATATCCAGACATCATATGAGTTCCAAAATGATCTTGTTTAAGAATATTAGGGTATTTACGTAACGATTCTTTAATATAAATAAATTCTTGATCAATTAGTTTTTCTTGTTGATCAAATTGTTGTAAATAAGCATCAAAATTAGAAAGTAAGTTTCATCTTGAATGCATAATAAACAATAATCCATGACCTTGGATCATTAGTTTTAGTTTAGCTGTATTGTTCATACTAATTGCTTTAAGTTCACCAAAGAACAACTCTCTAGCTAATGAGACACTTAAGATGTTATTTTCAGTAAATCAATCAAATTGAGCAGCTGATGTTACTGTTGTTTCTGAGTTGTAGTGTAAAACTAAGTTAAGCTTGTTTTCATAAACTAACTCAGCTACTGCATAATCACTAAAAATAACAAATTCAATTTCTAGTTTATTTAACTCTTTTAAATAAGCTTCTAAAGCATCTAAATCAGCATCAAAGAATCAAGCATTAACATTAACAATGATTTTGGTTTCTTGTTTATTAGCTATTAATTGTTTAAGAGTTTCTAGATCACAATCAAAACAATTTCTAGTAGCAAACTGATTACTACCTACTGCTATATAATCTACTTTTAAAGCAATTAAATCTAAAGCATTCTGATAACTAGTTGGGGTAAATACTAATTTCATATTACAAACTTTCTATCTCTAGTTCCTAATTTATAATTTTATCAATTAATACACTATAAAACAATCTAAGTTAGATAATTAGAGAATAAAAAAAGTTGCTTTTAGCAACTTTGGTTTGATTATGTTTTAGTGATATTATGAAGATTGTTTGAATTTGAAATCTTCTGGAACTGAATTAGCACCATTACTAAAGATATTAGTTTTGAAGGTATCACCGTATTTAGCTGCAAGGGCTTGACGGTATGAAGATTTTTGATCTTTACCCCCACCAAAGATTAAATCATATTGTGGTAAGTTGTATTTACCATATAGACCGTTGTAGTTATACCCTTCAGAACGAAGAGCAGCAGCTACAGCAACTAAAGCATTTGTGTTGCCTAAGTGAACAATACCAACAATTTCATTTTTTTGGTTTCTAACTGATGAACCAGAAGAACCACCACCTGCAGCAAAGTTGAATAATGAATATTCAAGAGCCATATTTCAGTAGTGTTTGTCTCCATATCGAAGCGGCAAGCCATCTACTTTTGGAATAGCAATGAAACCATCGACAATACCAGCTTTATCAATGAATGAACGATAACCTAAATGTTTAGATAATAGATTTCCAAGTTCTTGGAATTGATGATCATTTCTTTGTTCATCTTTTAGTAATCCATAGAATGAGTTTGTTCATAAAGCATTACCAACTTGGTTTTGATTTCGATCAATTTCTTGACCTCTTGCAACAGGATAACCAACTGCATATAAATAATCATTTCATTTACGATTATCTAGAATTGGACCTTTGATTTTGTCGAAATCTTTAAGATAAGATGTTTTTAAGAATTTGATGTGTTTATCAGTTTTTGTTGCATATTCATTAGTTACTTGTTTTGCTAAATCAGCAGCACTACCAATTTGTTCTCTCTTATCGTCAGGATCTCCGCCTTGCTGAATAAATGCATTTTTAACTTTAACTAATTCTTTAAAGTCAACTTCGAAAACTGCAAAGTCAATAAATTCATCAGTTTCCTTGTATTTATCTGCTTGTGCAGGAGTTAAGAAATCGCTTGGTTTTGAATTTAAGAAATCAGTTGCAACATAAACTGTATTTATAAATTTATTTTCATTATTACCAGGTACATTAAGAGATTTATAATTACTATCTAATTTAATTAATTTTTGTTGTTGTCGTAAAGCAGCATCAGGCTTCAAGAATGTAAAACTAATTCCAGCAACATCTGTCAATATTTCTTTAGCTACGTGAGCATTAGTTGCAAAGTATCATTTTGTCGGATAAGACTTATCATCTTTAGGCACAAAGTCTAAGATTCACATTGTTCCTGAAACTGTTCTTATTTGCCCTTGAATATCTTTATGGAAACCAACAGAAATAGTTTGTAATGCAATATCTTTGTATTTATCACCAGGTAGAAGACGTGATGTTCCTACTGCTCCAGTCACATTCGAAGCAAGTGAGCTATGTTGTAATGATGGATTACCTTCTTTAGTTGATAATCCAAGGACTTCATTACTATTTTCTTTATAAATAGGTAATGTGAAACCTTTTAGTGCAGCTTTATCATAACTTTCTTGAGACAATTCTTTAGCTTTGTTATCAAAGAATTGTTTTTGCTGGTTAGTTACTTTAACACCATTATCATATGCTTGTAATGGGTCAAAGTTTCTAAATCCATTTGCAGAATAGTGATTATATAAAATACTTAAATAGAAGTCATTTTCAAAATCATATCATTGTTGTGAATTAAATGTATCTAAACTTTTTCCAGCAACATCTGCTTTCTCTCTAAAAGTTTTATTTTCAAAAGCACTGAACTCTTCTTGATTCACAAAATTAGTTGCATAAATCGGTTTAGTTTCAAAGAACTTATTAGTATATTCGCTTGGAACTGGTAATGATGTAGCTTGAGTTGATGTGTTTGTATCATATGCATCAATTGATACAATCTTATATTTAGTTTTTTCTTTTAAACCTTCAAAAGGGATATCAACCTTATTTGATACAACCATATTTCGTTTAGATGAAATCGCTTGATTTTCATTTTCAGCTTGAATTTTAACTAACACATATTTCCCATGTACATTAGGAATATTTAAAGATAGTACATAGTGTGAATCTTTATCTCTTTTAAAGAAAACAGGTTGAACTGCAGACTGAAGCTTAGTCTCATTTTTTTGTTTAGTAGTTTTAGTAGCTTCAGTATTTGGTTGCTCATTAACTTTAGGTGAATCCTTTTGTTTGTCACCACCTTTTGTTTCATTATTACAAGCAATAGCAATAATAGGAGTAATAATTGCAACAGAAGCTAATCCTAATGTTATAGCTAACTCTTTTTTAAAAAGTGATTTTTTCATAATAGATCCTCTAAAGCAACAAATGCCTTTATTATATTGATATTTATAAATTACTATATTATACTTATTTATATTTATTAATTAATCATCTATTTAATATAAATAATTAAATAACTAGTTTTAACATCTATTTTATTAACTTTGTTAATACTTAATTAATAAATATAGTTAAAAATCTTATTAATTTAATGATCATTAAACTACTTTACAGATTTAAAAAAGGTTATTTTATTTAGTAATTATAATCATTAAAATTGATTAATTATTTGATTATTTTAATTAATGTTTTTTAAGCATTTTATTAACTAAAAAACTATATCTTAAAAAGAGTTAAAATAACTCTTAAAAATAACCTTTTTAACTTATTAAGATGTAATTTTTAATACAAATAAAACGGGATTAAAGTGTTATTTTAGAGTTATATTAATTACTAGATTTTAGTTATCTGAAAGTGTTATAATTTGTAATGTTATATAGGGAGAGAAATAACATTATGCAAAAATCAAATAAAATTAATGATGCTTTAAATCAACATTACAAACTTAACGTTGAATTAGGATTGGTTTATGCTCATTATGCTCATGTTGCAGATGATGAATTTGATATGCCTTATTTAGGAAAATTCATTCAACATTTAAGTGAAGACAAACTTGGTGTTCACAAAGAATATATTTCTGATTACTTTAAACGAAATGGTATGAAACTTAAAACTGATGTATCAGTTGCAGTTAAATCAATTCCATCAGATGCTAAAGCTTTAATTCAAGAAGTATATGCTCGTGAAAATGAAGTTAGAGATCATGTTAAAGCAATTGCTAAATTAGCTTTAGCTGAAGATGATTATGAATCATTCTACTTTATCCAATGATATGTTCGTGATGGTTTAAAAGACTTAACAGAAGTTGATGACGTTGTTAAATTATTTAATAGTTCAAATGATAAATTAATTATTGAAGAAACTATTAAAGAAATGGTTGAAAAAGAAGAATCTGAACACGAAATCTGGGGTTAATCATAACCCTTTAGCACAATTTAATAATATTATTAAACTAAAGTAATGTATAATATAAAATATTGCTACTAATTGTAGCGATTTTTTATTATATGCTTTAGCATAAATAACAATTAGGACTGATATTAATGAAAGCAAGTTCAAACTCCGTTAATTATAAGAACAAAAATTATAAATTGTTCAATAATTATGTAGATTTTAAAACTATAACAAGAGCTAATACTTCTAAGAAGAATTGATTCTTAGCATTTTTTGATTCTGTTTATTGAAAAATACTTTGAAAAATAATTAAGATTATGCTTGAATTCATTGCGATTGCTTGAGTTGTGATCACCATTACCTTCTTCTTGATTAATTCAATTCCTGGTTCTTCTTTCTCAAACCCAGGAGCATCAGAAGCTGCACGAAAAGCAATTGAAGCTAAGTACGGATTGAACTTACCAATTGGTGAGCGTTATTTACTTTATCTAAAAAACATCCTAAGGGGTGATTTTGGAATCAGTTTTACAGTTCAACCTGATGTGCCAATTAATGATTTTATTTGACATCGTTTCTTTATCTCATTTGTAATTGGAATCTTCTCTGTTTTCTTAACTGTGTTTATTGGAATTCCAATTGGGGTATGAGTTGGTAAGAACCCAGGTGGATTATTAGATCAAGTATCAACAATTGTTGTATCTGTTTTCTCTTCTATTCCATCATTAGTTTTTGCTTTATTATTAGTTTTAATTGGTCGGGAATTAAACATTCCTTATACTTTTGATATTAAAAACTTTGCAACCTATATTCTACCTGGACTTGCTTTATCATTAGGTTCAATTATTGTTTATATTAAATACATTAGAACTGAGATGAACCGAGAGCTTAATTCAATGCATGCTAAGTTTGCATCACTTAAAGGGATGAAACGGCGAGTGTTTGTTTGAAGACATGCTCTAAAACCTTCTCTTTTCCCAATTGCAACATTCTTCCCAGCTGTTATTTTTGGTTCATTTATTGGATCATTGTTCGTTGAACAAATTTTCCAAATTGCAGGATCAGGGGGAGCGTTGATTTCAGCAATTACATCAAAAGATTATAATGTAATCTTATTCTTAGTGGTGATGTTCTCATTATTAACCATTTTATCATTTACATTCCGTGATATTTTATATGAAGCAATTGACCCACGAGTACGTAGAAGAGGGCGATAATTATGGCGTTTAGGGATTTTATTAACAACTGAGCGAACAAAATTAAAGCTCGTAAAGTTGAAATGTCAAATGAAGAGTTAAAAAGTGCTCCAAATCCATGACTTCAACCATTTCAATACAAGAAATGAGAATTAATTGGAGCCGCTTTTAAACAATCAGAATTTAATACACTTAAAAACAAACACCAACCATTCCAAGAATTTGTTTATCGATATTCTAAGAACTTTTCAGGTGTTGTTGGTTTTTTATTACTTCTTATTTTAGTAATTTTAGCTTTGATCATTCCATTAACAACAAGTGATCCAACAAACATTAATCTAGAAAAGCGTTTTCTATACTTTTATCAAGAAGGGTATGTGCTAGGAACTGATGCATTAGGTCGGGATGTTTGAGCACTACTTTGATGAGGGTTAAGATATTCAATTTTATTATCAATTGTTGTTGTCTTTATTGAAGTTGTAGTTGGTTTATCAATGGGAATATTAATGGGTCAATTCCCGAAATTTGATGCAGTGATGCAACCAATTATTAAAGTTATTAATGTTGTTCCATCAATCTTAATTTTAATTTTAGTATCGATTGCTCTAAACCCATCATTCTGAGTATTAGCTTTTGCTTTATCAATTACATCATGAACTGGAATGGCTAATCAGATTCGTGCTCAAATTAAAAGAGCAAGAAACTTTGAATGGGTTTCAGCTTCTCGTGTACTTGGTACTAAAACGATCAAAATTTTATGAAATTACATTCCTGTTATTATTCCGATTTTAGTAACTCAATTAATCTTTACTATTCCAGGGGTAATTCTATCTGAATCAGGACTATCTTTCATTGGTTTATCTATTCCTAATACTGCAACCTTAGGTAATATGTTAACTGATGGTTCTAAGATCTTTTTAGCTAAGCCACGTTATGTAATTATTCCATCAACTTTCTTGATTATGATTACAACTTGTGTGCAATTAATTGGTTCATCTGTACAGGATTCATTGCGTAGACAACGGTAGGTATAGGCTATGAGTACAAAAACAAATCAAAACAACAAAAGCACAATTTGATCAAGAATTAAAACTTATTTTGTTCATAAATGAGAAGATTTTATAAACTCATTACCATTTAACAATAAACAAAAACATTTTGATTTTGAAAAGTTTGAAGCAGATGTTTTATATAAAGATGTTTATGGTGAGAAATTAAAAATTGTTGCTGAGATTAAAGATTTGCACCTTTCATTTACTAACCCTGCTGATCCAAAAGCAAAAAATAAAGTATTAAGAGGAGTAGATATTGAATTTTATGAAGGGAAGGTTCACGCAATTATTGGTGAATCTGGATCTGGAAAATCTGTTCTTACTTCATTACTTTATGGATTAACTGGTAATAATGCAGTTATTGATCAAGGACAAATTAAAATTTTTAATCACAACGTTGAACAATTTACTTTTCGAGATTGAGAAAACTCAAACTATTTAGGAAAAGTAATATCTGCAGTTTTCCAAAACCCAATGTCAACCTTAAACCCTATCCTTAAAGTTGGTAAACAAATTATGGAAGGGATGTTATTAAACGGAATTGCTAAAACTAAAAAAGAAGCTTATCAAAAAGCAATTTATTATTTAGAAAAAACAAAGATTAATGCTCCACATGAAGTTATGAAACTATATCCTCATGAAATGTCAGGGGGAATGATTCAACGGATTGTAATTGCAGCTATTATTTCATTACAACCAAAGATCATTGTAATGGATGAACCAACAACAGCTCTTGACCCAACCGTTCAAGCATTAGTTTTAGATGTTATTCGTCAACTTCAAGAAGAATTAAAAATCACAATTATCTTTATTACTCATGATCTAGGGGTTGTTGCAAGTATTGCAGACTACATCTCAATTATGTATGCTGGTCAAATTGTTGAAGAAGGAACAAGAGATGAAATCATCAACAATCCCCAACACCCATACACTTGAGGATTAATCTTATCAATGCCTGATGTGAATAAAGGTAAACGATTATATTCAATTCGTGGTTCAATTCCATCTAATTTAAACAACATTGTTGGTGAAGCGTTCGCACCGCGTAATGATTATGCACTAGGAATTGATTTTTTAGAAGAATCACCATTCTATCAAATCTCACCAACCCACCGGGTTAAATCTTCACTTCTAAATCCAAATTCTCCAGAGATCAAAAAACCAGAACTAATCGCTTTAAAACACGCAACATATCAACAACAAAATAAAGGAAATTAATCATGCAATGAAAAGATTTGCTAAAGAAAATTAAGCAAGTAAAACAAACTGATAAAAAGACTTTTGAGTTTGATACTTTTTTATTTGATTATGTTGATGATTTAATTAATGAGCGAAATGTTACTAACTATAATGAAAATGATCTAGCTACTTTAGAGACAAAACTTAAAAGTTTTAAAGAAACATATAAATTAGTTGATGATTGATTAATTCTTAATCCAAAAGAAATTCAAGAAGAAGTAATAGAACCGCTTGTATTTGAAGATAACTATTACACTGATGAAGAATTAGTGTATGGAATGTTTCCTAAACGACAGATTCGAACGATCTCAGATCAAACCATTAAAATGCTAAATGCATACGATAAAAAACGGTTAGTTGAAATCAATAATTTAGATGTAACTTATGGATCTGGTAAAAAAGCCTTTCGTGCAGTTAAAGACTTTAATTTAAATGTTTATGATGGAGAAGTATTAGGATTAGTTGGTGAATCAGGATCTGGAAAATCAACAATTGGTAAAGCCCTTGTTGGTTTAGTAGATTATTCATTTGGTCAAATTAAAATCGATAATAAACTTTTACCAAAACAAAAAAGCAGTTTTATGAAGTTTGGTAAACAACTAAAAGATTATAAAACTGTTAGTAAGTTTATGATTGATAAAGTGCAAATGATCTTCCAAAACCCAACTAACTCACTTAACCCACACAAAAACATTGAAGATGTACTAAAAGAAGGATTAAACAACCTTAAAGATGTTTTACCATTGTATTTATTACAATACGATGAATTTGTCTTCAATAAGATTTATAACCAATTTATTAAACGTTCTAATTTAGAAAATCAAGTAATTAACTTTGATTTATTAATTAATGATATTAAAGAAAATGATTATCATAATGAACAATATTATGATGCTTTCTTAGCTTATTTAACTAATAATCAAGCTGATCAAACTCTAGTTGATCAACTTTATTTATTTAAGATGAATCGAGCTAATGTGATTAACAACATCTTTAGAGATCAAATTAATCATAAATTAATTATGAGTATTCTAAAACAAGTAGGGATGGATGAATCAATTCTTAAACGATTCCCATTAGAGTTCTCAGGGGGTCAACAACAACGGATCGGAATTGCTCGATCAATTGTATTAAGACCAAAACTATTAGTAGCTGATGAACCAATTAGTGCATTAGATGTATCTATTCAAGCTCAAGTTGTAAATATCTTTAATGATTTAAAAGAAAAGTTTAACTTAACTATTGTTTTTATTGCCCACGACCTGCGTATGGTTGAATATATTTCAGATCGAATTGCGGTTATGAATAAAGGGACTTTACTTGAAATTGGACCAACAAGTGAAATTATTAATAATCCAGTTCACCCATATACTAAATCTTTATTAGATGCTGTTCCATCAATTGATTCAAATAAAGGTTCATTGATCGGACGAGTTTATGATCCAAATATGCATGATTATTCAGTTGATAATCAGCCAGACTGAATTGAGTTAGAAAACAAACACTTTGTATTAGCAACGCCAGCTGAATTAGAACAATGATTAAATGAAAAAGGAGCAAGTAATGAGCAAGAAAAAAACTAGTTTAAAGCTATGACACAAAACTGTAATTACTTTAGCTTCTTTTGCTATTGCAACTGGAATTGTGTTTGCAGCTTTATATGGTGCAACTAAAAAAAGTAAAGAGATTTATGGAACGATCAATCAGACACCAGTTAGTCAACTAAATAATGCAATTGATTTAAACAACCCACAAATCTATTTTTACCATTTAAATCCAGATGAAGCACTTGCTTCAGTTCAACTTAAAAATGGGAAATACACAATTGTTTATAAGAACAAAGATTATCAATACCATGCTTTTTTAGATTTAATCTTTAATGAAAAAAACAAGCTACCTAATCTTGTTGTGCAATATGGTTCATTTAAGTTTGTTAATGAATATCCTGAAGCTGTTGAAATGGATGAATTTATTCGGTTTGCAGATTGATTCATTAAAAATGTAGCCTGAGGGGCTGATATTTTAAGTTTAAAAACTTTCTCAATTGTTCGTGGGGTTTCAATTGCAGGTTCATCAATTACTTTAGGTGCACACGCTAATAGTCAAAAAGAATTAACTGAAATTAAATTCTACCCAGACTCATTCTTTGGATCAATGCCAATTTTCTCTACATCTGGGGGAAGAAGTCAGTATGATGATTCATTAACTTATCCATTAAATAAAAAAGTAATTACAAAGCAAGAAGTTCAACGATATTTAGATAATGTTAAATATATGAATATTCGTGCTAATGATAATACTGAACAATCTAGCAAACTAAGTTTTAGAAACCTTTCTTTTGCTCACTTACTAAAAGATAAGAAACTATTTACTTATCAATTAGGTGCTTTTGTAATTCCAATTCATGCACAAAAACAAGTTGATGCATATAACAAATTATTAAAACTAGTTAGTACTTTACCTGAAAATGAACGATTTAATGTTGAATTCTCAAAAGTAATTCCTTCACGAATTACAAATATTCAAACTAGAAGTAGTTTAACTAATAATGAACCGTCTGGAATCAATATCTTCTTTGATACTGGGTTTAGTTCAACAATTAATGAAACTGATTTTAAACCAATCACTTTATTTGCTTTAGATGAACTAGAAGCTGTTACTAAAGCTTCATTTGTTAGCTTTAAAGACTTCTATAACATTAATCAATATTTAAACAAACAAATCTTTGTTTATGATATTGAAAGTAAATATCCTAAGTTCTTTGAAACAGCAATTCAAGCAAGAGATAGTGTTCCTAATTTTGATGCATCAAAATTAAAACTATATAATTTCAGTTCATTTAGTGTTGCTAATAAAAAGATGACAATTGATTTTGTCCAACCTAAAAACTTAGATCCAAATGAAGTTATTCATGTTGTTAACTTTGATGCTCTTGATGAATCAAATGAATTATTTGAAAGCTTTAAATCTTTTAAACAAGCACTTGGTTATAAGAATGTAGTTAAACCATATACAATTAAACTTATTAGTGAAGAAAAAGATGCTAATAATAAAACAATTGAATACTTTGAAATCTATAATGAAGCTTACCAAAATCTACTAGAAGCTGTTCATAGATATCGACCAACAGTTCTTAAAGAAATCAATGGTTATCATATTAAAAAAGTAATCAATGATGATGGGGAGTTAACTTATCAAGTTGTTAATGGGAAATATAAAGGGCTTGATCCAAATGATCGGATTCCTTTTATTGCTATGATGTATTTATCAGATCCTAACTTTAAAGGGATCTCATTTGACTTCTTACGTTATGTAGGAGCACATGAATATGGACACCACTTAACACTTGAAAATGCTCAAAATGTATCAAGTGATACTTCACCTAGTTTAGTAGGGGGATTATCTTTACTTGGTGGAGCAAATATTTTATCTTACTTCCATACTGATGTTTTAAGAAACTATTTAAAAGCTAGAAGTACAATTGATTTTACAAAAGTTGATGTTAATCAAAAACCTAATAAAAATGGTAGTTATACACGATTTAATTGGGTTGATCAAAACAACAAGAAAATTGATGAAACCCTTGATGATGTTTGAGGATCTGTTGATAAAACTAATTTACAAGGGGTTATTGAAAACAAAAGACGTCGTTTTGTACAAGACTTCTCTACTCTTAAAGAAGCAGCAGAAAAACGGGGTGTACGAATCTCTGATTTATTTATCATGAACTCATATGATACAGAAAGTGGTACACTAAACCCCCTTATCATTGGTAAAGCTAAATATATGGTTTTTAAACCAGATGGTTCATATGAATTTAAAACAGCAAGTGTAGATAACATTAAAAATGTCTTTAAAGATGGAATGGGCAGACCGATCCAATTTGATGATGATAACAAACCTAAAGTTGTTGAATATAGTTTAGATGGTAAACGAATTAATAAAGTTTTAATTCATGATAAGTTTAATCAACCAATCATTAATGTTCAATTAAATAAAAATTTAACTGAACAAGAAAAAGAGTATGTAGAAAAACGAGTTACTCAAATTCAAAACGACATCTTAAAACTAGTAGATGTTAACTACTTTAACTCTGGATGAAACAATAGAGGATTTAGTGTAACTTCTCTTGGAATTGAACCAAAACTATCAATTGTTGCCCAAAACCGACATACTGATCAAACTTTATTTGATACAAATGGTAACTTTAGTCAAAACTTAAAAGTTTGAAAAGAATTTATTGAAAACAGAGATAAAAAACAATTTAATACTAATAATGTTAATAGTCAAACAAACAGAGTTGGTTATTATGCAGACTTATTAGCTTCAGTACAAAAGAATACACCAGTTACAAACTTTAGAGCACAAGTAGTTAATATTCTTCAACAATCTAAAAGAAATAATAATGCTTTATTATCAACTAGTGCCTTTGGTAATGATCTTAAAAATGATCTAACAGTACTAAGAGTTCAAAACGAAAAGAAAGAATTTGATAACTATACTCAATATATTGTTAACCCAGCTCAACCATTATCTAACTTAGATGATTTAGGGAAAAATACATTCTTTAATATTATGGGTGTGAAAATGTTATTTGAACCACCACACCGTCGTTTATTTAACCAATTAGTTCAAACTAGAAACACACCTAATCCGAATAATAAATATTGATTCTTAGATGAGAATAAAAAAGCATTCACTACTCCAATCGATGAAACAAACCGTCGTAAAGAATACTATTCAATGGCAATGAAACCAAATACTTTACGTTCAGATTTTAGTGCTAATTTATTTGATGCTTTTAATGACCAATATTTAATTGATTATGTTGATGATAATAATCAAACAATCAAAGTCTTAAACTTCTATGCAGTTGAAGACTTCTTAGCATTCCATTCACTTGATTTTACTAAACTTAAACCAACTGAAGTCAATAATAAAACAGTTTGAAACTGAGATATTGATTATGTTAAAACTAAATTTAATTTAGATTTATTTAAACAACGATATCTTAATGCAGTATCTAGTCGTCAAATTAGTGAGCAAGCAGCTAATGAACTAAAAGCACTTGTAGCTACTGAACAACAAGTAGCTAACATGGTAATGGCTCGATTTAAAGATCAACAATTAGATTTCTATTACGTTAACTCTTCAATTGAAGACAACTTCTCTAATCTATTAAGTATTTTTGAAAAGAGAATTGGAGCAGCAGAGCTTGATTTATCTAATTACAAAAATAAGAATCCAGACAAGAAGAAGTTTGAATATACAGCAGCTGAACTTTATGATGTTATTAAAAAGTTCTATAATGATAATAATTTAGATCTTAAATCTTTAAGATTACAAGATCTTTATTACTTATTAGCTAATTATGGTTGATTAAACTACGATACATATCAACTAAACTTTGATAGTTTAGGGCAAGATAATGGTATTGTTAAATTTAATTATAAAAAACCAGGACCAACACAAGATGTTGTAGATTACAACTCTTCACGTGCTGAAACATCAATTAATGATATTTTTGGTGATTATGTATATAACTTCCCAGAAAACTTAACACGTGATTATGTCCAAATCACATATGTGCCTAACACTAAAGACTTTGGTAATTTAGTTAACTACTTAACAAATGTTAATGAAGCTAATACCGGGCTTGAATATGTATTAGATGGTTCAAAAACTGAACAATGGAAAACTGGATTAATTGATTTTGCAGATATACTAAATCATTCACGAGCAATCATTAATGATTTCTCTAAAGAAAGAATTGAACGAATCATTAATCGTGACTTTGATAAAGAAGTATTAGCTAATAACCAAGAATATTTAGAATTAGTTAACAATTTCAAAGAAATTGAAACTAATTATCAAGCTAAATGATCGCAAAACATTAAAACCTTAACTGATCTAAGAGCTCAAAGAACTGCTGAATTAGAAAAAATAGCTAAATATAGATCTGAACAAAAGAATTATATGTTACCTGATAAAGTTAAAGATTTAAGAGCTTTAAAGGGTAATGTTAATCAACAAGAAATGTATGGGTTATTATTAGCTAAAATTGAAAATGAAGAGAACGAACGAAACCTATCATCAATTAAAGAACAGTTAAGTGCAATTGTTCGTGAAAATGATCGTTCAAGAGCGTTCATTAATGATTTCAAACAACAAATTCTAAACAACCAAGCTCAGAAAAGTCCATTATTTGACTACTACTATCAAAAAACTAAAGAATTATTAGAATCAGATCCAGATTCAGGGATTGTTTATATTGACTCACAACCATACCGATCAATTAAATACATTGAACGAACAATAAGATCAATTAATAACCGATTAGTATTTTTAGAATCTGAGATTGCTAAAAATAACGAGTTAATTAAACAATATGAAGCTCTTAAAAAAGAATCAGGTTATAAAGATGGTGTATATCAACCAAAGGTTGATGAATATAATCAATTAATTAGTGCTTCAGAAACTAAAATTAAACAAATAGAAGCACAAATTAATCAATTAAATACAAATAAAGACTTTAATACAGATCGAGAAGAATATGAAGCCTTTAAGTTTACATATGATAAAAACTTAGAAGGATTAGTTAATAGATTAAAGAATGAATATCGAACTAATTTAGTTGGTCAGCTTGGTATTTCATTATCAGCTGGAAATGATAGTTATCGATCTTGACGTGCTTTTAATTCAAACTACATTGGTAAACTTAATACCTTTAATAATGGATTCTTTAAAGACCGTTGGTTACGGGATGAATTAAATTGAGGTCTTTATGATGATCAAGGTAAATCAGTAATTGATGATAAGATCTCAATTCTTGAACTTGATAATAAAACTAAAGTTAAAGATCGAGCAAGAGCATTCTGAATCTACTTATTAAGATCAAAAGGAATTGGAGCAAGAACGATTACAGGAATCTGAAGAGATCGTCAAAAAGATGCACTAACCTTCTGAGGATATGCAAAACTATCTTTACTTGATAAAATCGATCAAATTGCTTTTAGAGATTTAAAAACTAATGAAATTAAATATCTAAAGGTTCACAAAGATACAACTAAAAATCCACAAAACTACAATAACTTATTTTATTTAACTAAACAAGCAGATATTAAATCTAAAAAAACTTTAGCTGATGAAGGATATGGAGCTTGAATGAGTGATTACGCATTTATGGCAAAGTATGCTAACACCCTTTTATCAGTTAATAATGACTATGAAATGTATTTTGTTGATGCTAATAAAAATAGAGTTGATGGATTAACACTTGGGGATATTAATGGATTAGCTGAAAATGGTAAAACTGTTGCTCAAGCACCAGTTAAGATTACTAAACAACAAATAGATAATCAAGAAAAAACAGTAATCTCAATTAGTCCACAATTTAATGCTCAATAATAAAAAGGAGGATAAACTATGAAAAAACGTCTTAAATGGCTATGTGTTGCCATTGCTTTTCCACTTGTTTGTGTTCCAGTTATCACTGCAGCTTCAACTAAAACCACAAGTACTGCTTTATATGATTTAGTACTATCATCAAACCCACTTACATCACTTAATTACATTAAATATAGTGATAATAAAAAAGTTATTTCATCTCTTGTAGAATCTGTTTTCAAACAAGCACCCCCACCAGATATTAAAGAAATCTTACAAGGGTTACCAATTGCACGAGCTGGTATTTATACTGTTGACCCATCAATTAGTTCATTTAATGAATATTTGGATAAGAATGGATCAAATCCACCTGAAACAAGTAGTTATTATGAACTAAGTGATATTGGGTTTGCACCTGGGGTATTAGATGGATTAGTAGGTCAACAATATAATGTTCGTGCTGTATTAAATGGTTCTAGACGTGCTTATTCAGCTTTATTTGATTTAAATAAAGGAAAAAGTGTTTGAGAAAATAAAGAACCAGTAACAGCAATGGATTTTGTGGATGCACTACATTACATTTTAGACTTTAACACAGGTTCACAAAAACAAATTGATATTGAGCGGATGAACTTTAAAGGGGCTAAAGCTTTTATTGATGCTCAAACAGAATATTTATCTAAGTTTAAAAAGACTTATGAAAACCCATTTGGGAAACGTAGATTCATCAAAGCTGATTGAGATAGTAGGATCTTGATTGAAGATCCAAACCAAAAGGTTTGAGAATCACAAGTTCCTGGGGATGAAGAATATGTTAAAAAAATTAAACAAACAGCAACAAGTATTGGAATTTATACAGGTCAATTATTTTTAAACTTTTCAAATGCTAATGTTTTTGATTCACTTAGTTTACCCCAAAACCAATTAATGTGAAAACGGACAAATACTGATTTTGATATTGATGCCGAAGAACAAGACTTCTTTATTAAAAATCCAGAGTATGATACGCTTAAAAAAACTGCAGCTGAACTTAAAACAATCCCTAAGATTATTCAAACTAAATTAATTAAAAATCCATATCGAGATCCACGTCAAAAATTTGATTTAAAAGATCAAAATTTAGATCATAACAACCGTGCTCAATTTAGATTGTTTGCATCTGATAAATACAAACTACGTTTTGAATTTGAAGATCACTCACCACGTGCTGTTTTTGATTTATTCCGTGATATGCGTGAAGTAATTTTACCAATCAACCGAAAATTCGTTGAATCAATTGGTGGAATTGCTAACTTTGGTACTTCATTAAACAAGTTTATGAAGAATGGACCATTTGCTATTGAAAGTGGAATCTTAGGACCACAAGGGTATTTAGTACTTAAAAAAGATGATACATACTATTCATCTGATAAAACAATCTCTAATTTAATTAAGATTCAATTTATTACTGATTTAAATATTGCATTTACTTTATTTGAAGATAATCAGCTATCAGCAACTGATATTCCAGCGATCAGACAAATTGATTTCTGATCAAACCCTAACTTTAAACCATTAATGAATAAAGGGGTTGGGTATGGAACAATTGCTTTACAACTTAATTTAGATAAAGAAACAAATGGGGATTCTCCACTTCAGGATGAAGATTTAAGAAATGCTCTTTATTATGGAATCAACCGATCTGAAGTTTTAAAGATCGTTGGATGAGATGCTTCATTTGTAGTTAATACTTGAAGTGCTTTTGGACAAGCAAGAAATTCAACTGGAAACCCGCTTGAAATGTTTTTTGAACATGAAACTACAACAGCAAAAAACAATAAAAAGTATCCACTTCAAAACCACAAGTTCATTGACCATTTAGCTAAATCTTATACTTTTGAACATGTTAATCGAAAAGATCAAGTCTTTGATCTAGAAACAGCTCGTTTTTATTTAGAACGTTATAAACAAAAACACCCAGAACAAAAACAAGTTACACTAAGATTTTTAAATAACTCAACTGATGAACAAATCCAAGCTTCAATTGGTATTCAAAACTTAATTAAAAACGCTTTTGATAACTATATTCAAATTGAAATTAAAGGTTTACCAGCTAATACTTTTACAGACTATATTGATACTGGTAAATTTGATTTAGCATATGGTAACTTTGACCGGTTTGGAACTAATCCAGAATCATATGTTGCTGCTTTCTTTCAAACTGATGAAATCAGCAAAGAATCTGAAAAAATCTCAGGTTTTAGATTAAACCCAGCTGGTTCTTGAACTTATAACCGATTCTTCAATGATATCATCTATCAAAAAATCAACCATAACCAATGGTTTAATGAAAAGATCCAAACAAGAATTAATTTATTAAATAGTATTCCTGCTTTTAATGAATTAATTAATATTGCTAAAGATACTAATTTATCTTATTCTCAAAAAGAAGAAGAGTTAAATAAACGATTTGTTGCAATTAATCAACAACTAACTCAAAACAACTTAGGTTTAGTTAATAATACATTTATTAAATTATTAATTAAATACTTAAATGATCCAACTAATTTAAATTTACAAAAAGAATTAATGTATCAAAGTTTTAATCAATTAAGTGTTGATCAAATCGTTGAACTAACAAAAGAAAAAGGAATCAGATTACAAATTCCTAATAATGAACAAGATGGTTTTATTTTTAGAAAAATAGTTGAACTATCTTATCAAAAACCAAATGAAGATCTAGTTGCTTATAATAAACGAATTACATCATACTTTGCTAACATCTTAACTGATCAAGAAATTAAAGATAAATGAAATGAAAATTTAATCTTTAAAACAATTGCATCACTTGAGAAAATAGTCCGTGATGGTGTACCAATTATCCCATTAATTGAAGTTGATACAAAATGAGAAATATCAAGAGTTGCTGGAGTTAGTTCACTACACTCATTCTCTTTACAATATGCTTATGATATTACTAAACCACCAAGAGCTGAATTACCACGAAGGATTAATCGTAATTAAGATATGGCTAAGTTATATAACAAAAAACGATCAACAATAGCATTAGCTTTTGGTTTAGTTACATTAGCTTCAATAACAACACTAGTTGCTGTTAGTTGTAATAAAGATAAATCAAGTAGTGAATTAAAATTAGATGCTGATTTTAAAACTAACATCTCATTTAACAAAGAAGCACTAAGTCCTTATTCATTAAGTAATCTAACTATTAATTATCAATTCATTAATGATCAATTAAGAAGAAGAAACATTAATGATAAAACAGCTTCTCTTGAATCTAGAAGAATCAATTCAATGGTTGATGATATTATTAAAGATATTAAATTAATTAAAGATAACTTTAATGTTAATAAAGATATCTTAATAGCCCCACTTTCTTCTCTTAATCCCCAATACTTTTATGAGTATGAACTTGTTGATAATACTAATGTTTTTAGTATTGAAAACAAACAGATTTTACATCTAAAACATAGTGCTTATAATGGTTTTGATCTAAACCAAACCAACCATAAGTTTAAAGTTAAAATCAAAGATCCTAAAACAAACCAAAGTACGATTAAAGAATTTAGTTTAAATCTAAATAAGATTGATTTAGATGCCCAAGCAAATGTAAATAATACTTTTAATACATATTTATTAAATGAATTAAACATTAAAGCTGAACCAATTGCAGATAATTATGCAATAAATGGAGCTAATAATACTCGTTTAGAACAATGAAACGGGTTTAGTGTACTTGATATGTTTGATTGATCACTAAATAGAGGATTAAGTCTTAAAAAAGATAGTGAACCACTAGAGATCACACCTAAAAACAGTAAAGTATTTAATGCTTCATTTTTAGAATTAGATTTATCAATTAGAAGTGATGATCATACTAAAATCAAAGTTGATTTTATGAATGAAAACAATGAAGTTATTAAAAGTGAACTTCTAACTAAAGATCAAATTAATCGATCATTAATTACTTATAAAGAATCATCAACTATTAAACATAATCTTAATAAAGAACTAAAAGTTGATTCAAACCAACTAGTTGATCAATTACTTAAAAATGAACCTAATGCTAAAAAAACATTAGGGGAATATATTAAACAAGTTCATGAGTACAACTTTAATTCAAGTTGACCAATTAATGAAACAATAATTAAAACTGGTTGATTTGCTTACCATTACTTATTAAATATCCCAACTAATACAGCTAAAATAGCAATTAGTTTTAAAGAACAAGATCAAAATGTTAGTCCAGTTGTTAATTATTTACAAGTTTACAAACAACCTAAAAAAGCTAACATTAACTACTTAACAACACAATCTAAAGATCAAACTATTAAATACATTGATAGTGTTAAAGAAACAAAAGTAGAACTAGATCAGTTCACTAAAATTAATAATATTACAATTCTTAGAAACCATAGAGACATTAATCAAGACAACCAACGGTTCATTTTAGCTAATGCTGGTTTATCTTATGAAATCAAGTTAGTTGATCAAGATAATAATGAATATATTATTAACTATTTAGTAAATGCGTCAAATAGTAACATTTTAGAGCTACCAGCATTTTTAAAAGAAAAAACATTCAAATTAGTTATAATAAAAACATTAACACTAAGAACAGGTATAGAACAAATCCTAGTTTATTAGTTTTAATAAACAAGGAAAAAGAGTAAATAATTTTATTAATTAACTAATTAACTAATTAATTAAATATATTTAGAAAAAGAAAAGGGTGAGAAAGAATGAAACTCAAAAGAAACAAAATAATACTAGCCTCGCTTCTTACAAGTAGCTTACTAATTGTCCCAATGATTGCAGCTTCTTGTGTAAAAACTGAGAAACCAAAAACTTCAAATTTTGATTTAAATAATGTTACTTTAGATGTTAAAAGAACATCAAAACCAAAAGAGCAAACTTATGCAAATCAATTTACAAAAGCGAATCTAGTTTTAACTTATGGCAGTAAGGAATTTAGTTTTGAAAACGATAAAAATGGCTTTGATGTAGAAGGTAATCTGGTTACAGTTGAAGGAAAAGTTGTGTCTGATCGAACTAATGGGACATTAACAGTAACACTAAAATCAAATGATAATACTAAGATTTTTAAAATCGAAGGATTTAAAAAGATTAAACCATTATCTGATATTACTATTTTTGAACCAGATACAGAAGTTAGCTCAAATTTATCAGATAAAGATAATTCAAATACTTTCCCATCTTCATTAAGTGAACAAGATTTAGAAGCATCAGTTCTTGTAGATGGACAAAAACCATCTGCTGATAAATTTACTGTTAAAGTTAGTGAAATTAAGGCTAATGATAATGATGGAACATTAATGTTCAAAGCCACTGTATCTTTTAAGGATTCAGATCCATTAGATCAACAAAAGAACAAATCTCAAGAAATTTTTATAACTAGAATGAAAACGCTTGATGCAAGCGATCCGCTTAACAAGCCAATTGATCGTAAAGAATTTGAACATTTAAGATTTGTTTTTAAGGACGAAAGTAGAAAAGCTAGCGAAACACTTCCAAGTCAAATTACAAATGATATGTTAGATTTACAAGTTGGAAAAAAAGTTGATGGTAAGGATGAATTAACTTGAACTCCAATTGATGATAAATTATATAAATGATCATTTACAAATATTAGAATTGTTGAAGACGACAAGGGAACACTAGCTAAAGAAGTTGTGATTTCATTCAAAGAAAACCCAACTGTTGAAGGTAGAACACAAAAGTTTGATGTTATTTTATCAGGACTTAAAACTAGTGCAGAAGCTGAACAAGATAATAAAGTACATCCCGCAACTGAAGCTTTTGATTATACTTACGAATCAAATGCAACTCCATTTCTAGAAGAAAACTTAAAAACACTAAACTTTAATGGATTTAGATCTTTTGATAATCTAAATGAAAAGAAGAGTACTGATACTGCCAACAAATTTGCAAACAGATTATTTGAGATGTATGCAAGACTTTACTGAGATGAGTACGCTAATTTATCTTGAAATCAGGCGATTAGAAAATATGAAGGTATTTTTACTAATATTCCTCAAACAGCACAAACGCCTTTTTTCATAGCACAATCTTCTAACTCTGAATACGAAAATGGACAAGATTTATGATTATCACAAATTAGTAAAGTTATGCCACTAGTTGTTGCGTGAAACAAAGATCCTTTAAACAAATCTTCTGTCGGTTATGATAAAAACCCTAATGCTAATAAAGACGTTTCAAAAATTAAAGGAATGAAGGCAAAAGAAGGTCCAGAATTATATAGAGATAATCATGTTATTTTTGTTCCGAGATATGATGAATTAAAACCAGAAGAATTAAGTAAAGTAAAAGAGTTTGCATCAGCTAAAAAAGCTTATAATGAAAATAAGGATAATGCCGATAATAAGGCAAAATATGAAGCAGCCTTAACTGAAATTCAAAAATTCTTATCTGTTGACCCTGAAACATTTGATTATGTTGATAATAAGACTTATCTCAAAGGTTATTATCAATACAATAAATCTCTTGGTTCAAATCAACGAAAACCAAGATTGGTATTAAAAGATGTAGTTATAGAAAAATGAAATAAAGATCGTAAACCTGTGTTAATCTTTAATTCAAAGGGAATGTTTGAAACCAAAGCAAAACCGTTTAGTCAGAAATTTGCTGACTTTGCTTCTAAAACACCTACATTAAAATATGCAATACCGTTCCGTATACCAGTAGATAATGTGTATAATATTGAACAAAAATCTTTAGACGAACAAAAACAAGTAACTGTTGTAGTTTCAATTAACGAAAAATATCCTCTTTCAGTCGGAGACAAAATCGTTTTAAGAGCTAGTTTTAAGGATGCAAGTAATAAAACTGTAAAAGTTGATAATATAAATTCTGTATCAACTTATGAAGTTCCTGTAACAGAAGAAAATTCAAAAACTAGAAAATTTGAATTTATTCTAAAACTAAATGGAATAAACAAAGACAAGGTTGTAAAAGTTCAAGTCTTAAGTGTTAGTTATGACAAAAAAGTTGATAAAGATAATGCTGACAAAAAATGACTTTATGTATTTGATGAACC
>NZ_JFDP01000070.1 GCF_000731915.1 Ureaplasma diversum NCTC 246 | reverse complement strand
AAATAAATCAGATCGATATTGATTAATGTAATAGTATTCAAGCTGATCTAAATCAGCTTCATCACATAATTCAATTACTTTAATTTTTAAATGATCAATGTTTAAGTTATTTTTAACTAAATAACTAAACATTTTTGAATAAAGATGTTTACCATCTTGTTTATTTAATTCATAATGTTCATAAAAAGCATGATGTTTATGATCTGATAAATAAAGGTTAATTAGATATTTAAGTTCATTTTTATGGCTTAAATATCTAGCTTTAATATTTTTAGATTGACCAATATAAATAGGGATAATATTGTTGTTGTAATTATGATCTTTAATATAAAGCACATAAATACCACAAGCTTTATCATTAATTAATTGATCTTCTTGATTAATTAAAGTTTCATAAAACTCTTTAATTAGTTGCGTGTTCATAATTATTAAAAAGCAATGATTTCAAAATCAATCTTTCTTGTAATCTTATTAGCTTCAAGTACTCTTACTCTAACCTTTTGACCAACAGTGATTACTTTATTGGTTTTTTGACCAACCATAGTGAAGTTTTCAGGCACAAATTCAAAGAAGTCATTACCAATGTTTTTGATTCTTACTAATCCTTCAATTGTATTTTCTAGTTCAACAAATACCCCAAAGCTTGTAACTGTACTAATTGTTGCATTAAACTCTTGACCAATTTTTGTTGACATAAACTCAGCAAATTTAGCAGCATTAACATCACGCTCAGTTTTAACTGCAATGATTTCAGTTTTATTAGAGTTAGATGTAATTGTTTTTAAATTCTTAATTAAATTTGTTCGTTGTTGATCAGTGTATGATTTAGGATCAAATAAAAACATTCATAATAAACGGTGAACAATTAAATCTGGGTATCGACGGATTGGCGAAGTAAAATGAGTATAGTATTCAGAAGCTAATCCAAAGTGTCCTGAGTTCTTAATTTCATAAGAAGCTTTAGCCATTGCTCTTAGTAATAGTTTACTTACTAATGCTAAGTTAGGATGATTCTCATTTTGTTTTAATCAATTAGAGATCGTGTTTGGTTGTACATCACTAAAATCTTTAGAAATATTAAAAGCTAACTTTTTAGCTTCAATACTAAACTTTTCTAAGTTTTCGATATTAGGGCTATCATGGACTCGATAAATAAATTCCATATCAATGTTTTGTTGATTTTTATCTTGATCTAAGAAATCTTGAACATATTCTGCAACTGCTTCATTAGCAGCAATCATAAAGTCTTCAATCATTAATTGAGCTGTTTTTCGTTCATATATAACTACATCAACAGGAACACCATTTTCATCAATAATGATCTTTGGTTCTTTAATATCAAAATCAACAAAACCTTGTCTTTGTTTTTTAGCCCTTAATAATTGGTGTAACTCTTTTGCTTCATTAAGCATTTTATGAATTGAAATACTTACATCTTCTAAATGATTTTTGTTTTCATAAAAATCATTAACTTCATTATAACTCATCTGACGTTTTGATTTCATAATAGCAGGGTAGACATCTTTTCAGATGATCTCACCTTTTGTATTAATTACCATATCACAAGTTACACACATTCGTTCTACATTAGCATTTAATGAACAAATGTTGTTTGATAGATTGTGTGGAAGCATTGGAATTACTCGATCTACTAAATAAACAGATGTTCCCCGTTTAAATGCATCAGCATCTAAAACAGTGTCTGGTTGAACATAATAACTAACATCTGCAATACTTACTCCTAAAAAGAATTTACCATCAGGAAGTTTTTGAACACATACAGCATCATCAATATCTTTTGAACCAACTGGGTCAATAGAGATAATTTCTCGATCTACTAAATAACGACGGATCTTAGATTGATGTTCATCAACTTCAAAAACAGCTTGATTAGCTGCTTCATTAACTTCTGGATCAATTTTAGGATCAACACCATTATCATAAACAATTGATAAGATATCAGCACCTGGATCATTTTCATGACCTACGATGTATACAACTGAACCATATGCATCCTTATCATTACTACTATTAATTCTAATAAGGATCTTATGACCATTAACTAATCCTTTAGTATCATCTAAAATAACATTTAAATAAAATAGTGGATCATCAATTGAAACATAATAACCAGTTCCTGTTTGTACAAACTTACCAACATAACAATCTTTCTCATGTGCAACTACTTCAACTACAGCTGCATCATAGATATCGTTTTTTGGTTCTTTTTTAAGTTTAACAAATTTAACTAAATCGTTTTTAAGTGCTCCATTAAGGTATTTTTTATTAACATAGTATTCTGTTTGTGTATCGGTTTCTAAAATGAACCCGTCCCCTTTAGAATTAACTTTAATAGTTCCTTCTTTGATTTCATGTTCAAATTCATAATCTAAATAAGCTAATACTAGTTTTTCATTAGGTAGTTGTCTTAATGTATTATCTTTAATTAATTGATCAACTACTTTATAAGCTTGTGTTTTGATAACATTTTTATTTTTTTCAATTGCTTTACGAACAAGAATATTGATTGGAATAGGTCGTTCTTCTTTTTGCATTAAATCAATTAATAGTTTTCGAATTGACTGATTATCCATACTAACCTACTCGATAAAAAATAATAATTAAAATGATAGTAATTGTTAATAAAAACATAAAAACCTGAAGCCCTTTGATTCAGCCTCGGTCTTTTGTTTTCTTAAAGATTTCTAAATCTTGTCCATTTAAACTAGACAAACCACCGGTTGGAGATGTACGAGATAACAATAATCCTACAATCATTGCTAGTACTCCAAATAAAATTAAAACGATTGTTAAAGCCATTAAAGTCCTACTATTTATTAGTTAATATATCCTTATATTATAACATTTAACTAATAACTATAAACCTTAGATCATTTAACAATCGTTTATATTTTAATTAATCAATTTTATTTAGTATCTAGTGGGTTTAAAACTAGATCAAATCAAGTTGGTGAGTGGTCAGAAATAACTGGTCGTACTACTTCTTCTTTTGAATCAGTAATTTTAATCGGTTTACCAAATGATGTTGGATTTTCTAATCATTGTTTAGCCTTAGGGTTAGATGTTGATACTTTTTTATATCACTCATCATCTAAGATTTTGTCTTTGAAAACATTTCATAATACAAATAAATTAGCATTTTTTGCTTCTAGATTAGAATTTTTAAAAATCTTATCATATGGGTTTGATGTTTTATTAACATTAATTCCTAAAGTAGTTCTGTAATCTCAATCATCTTTTAGTAGGTTTGTAAAACCTGCTTCTCTTAAAGATTTAAATGCAAATTGTTCATTACCTAATCTAATGTTAGTATCACCTAAGAAGAAGTAATCATCATCTTTATTGTCATCAATTTTTCTAACTTCTTCAATAACTTTAGTTATATTTTCAGCATCGTCTAGTTCTCGACTACCTTGTTCATTTTGAACAAACTTTCCTTTTTGTCTTCCTGTAGTATATTTAAGAACTTTTTCAACACCCATTGTTTTTAACTTTTCTTTTGAGTAATTTTGTTCTTTTTTCTCATATTCTTGTCCTTCTCGTTTAGGATATTTCCCAGGACTATCAAAGTGAGCAAAGATTAAAGTAAAGTCGTTTTTGATTTCACCAACAGTTTGTAATTTAACACTAAATGGAGGACGAGAATAATCAACTTTATCTTTTGTTCATTTTCCATCAACTAATGGGTTTGAATAAACATGTCCGATTTTACCATTAGCAAATGCAACTGGCATTGCTTTTGTTTTGTTATAGATTAATCCAATTCGTTCTGTACTTGTATGTTCTGGTGTAGCTAATTTATCATTTTCAGAACCTGCTAAGTTTTCACTTATTAAATAACTATAATCATTTGTTTTACTTAATTGATTCATTAAGTCAACAATCTTTTTAACAGCTAGATCTTTTTCTTCTTGTTTAGCATCTTTAGTTATTGGCATAATCTCTGTTAAACCAATAACATCATATTTATGATGTAAGATTACTTTAGCAAGTGCTTCATTTTTATCTTCATCTTTACCATCTTGATGAAGTACATTTCAATGCCCTACTCTTAAACTACTTCAAGGAATCTCTGATTTTAATTTATCTTTATTAGATGAACTATTATTTAGAGTTAATGGATTAGTATTGTTTTTATTAAGATCATTTGATAACTGATCTTTAGTTCCTAAATTATCTTTATTTTCTATATTACTTTTTGATTTGTTTATTTTTGTATCTAGATGTTTTAAATCTTCTA
This sequence comes from Ureaplasma diversum NCTC 246, assembly GCF_000731915.1. Lineage (GTDB taxonomy): Bacteria > Bacillota_I > Bacilli_A > Mycoplasmatales > Mycoplasmoidaceae > Ureaplasma > Ureaplasma diversum. The sequence continues at coordinate 4,527 of NZ_JFDP01000070.1, read as the reverse complement.
TTTTATAAGCATTTATACTATCTTTACTATCAAAAACCAAAATTTGATAAATAGTATATTCATTTAATTTATTAAGTTTATTAAACCTAACAACAGCTTTATTATCAACCACTTTAGCTTTGCTTGAGACACTAACAACAAAATCATCAGCTCTTTCTTCTGATTTTAAATATACTTCAATGTATTTACCATTAAGGTTTTTAGTATTTACTGTTAAATCTAAATTGAAAAATAAATCATCATAATGATAATTGTATAAAAAACTAACAATAGTAGCTTGTTCTAGTGCTTGCCGGTTTTGTTGTTGTTGTTGTTGTTGTTGTTCTAGTTGGGTTTGTGATTTATTAGATTCATTATTTTTAGGAGTACAAGCAACAGCGGCTGCTACACCTAAACTAGTTACTAAGATTGTTCCAAACAATAACGACATTTTCTTCTTACTTAATTTCATAGTTATTTCCTTGTTAGTTTATTTTTTATCGTCTGGGTTTAAGACTAAATCAAATCATGTTGGTGAGTGGTCTGAGATAGAAGAACGAGCAACCTTTTCTTTTGGATCGCTATCTGATCAACTTTTATTTTTTGATTTTACAGCTCTAACTTTTTCATATCAATCATTATCTAATATTTGTTGTTCAAACACTTTTCAAAGAATAAATAAGTTAGCATTTTTTGTTTCTAGATTAGAGTTTTTGAACATTTTATCGTATGGATTAGCCATTTCATTTGTTTTTGTTGATAATGATGTTCTGTGATCTCAGTGATCATTTAATAAATTTTTGAATCCAGCTTCTCTTAAAGCTTTAAATGCAAAATGTTCATTTCCTAATTTAATATTTGTATCACCTAAAAAGAAATAATCATCATCTTTATTATCATCAATTCTTTTTACTTCCTCGATTACTTTAACAATATTTTCAGCGTCATCTAATTCTCTACTACCTTGATCATTTTCAAAGAATTTGTCAGGATTTTTAAGATCTTTAAGAACTCTTTCAACATTCAATCTTCTTAGTGTAGTTTTTGGATAATTGATTTCTTGCTTTTTACCTTTTTTTGTATCTTTTCCAGGGCTATCAAAGTGTGCGAATACTAAAGTAAAATCATTTGTTATTTTTCCTACAGATTGCATTTTAACACTAAAAGGCGGACGAGAGTAATCAACTTCTTTTTTAGTCCAAGTACCTTGGTATGGATTATTTGAGTATATATGTCCTATTTCACCATTTGCAAAAGGAACTGGTAAAACTCTTTCTTTATTATAAATAACACCTATTCGTTCTGTGCTAGTGTGTTGTCGAGTTGCAGTTTTTTCATTTTCTCTTCCTTGTAAGTTGTTGCTTATTAAAAAATCATAATTTGATGAGTTGCTAAGTTTATTCAATAAATCAACAACTCTTTTCACAGCTTGATCCTTTTCTTCTTGAGACATCCTATCTGTAGCTGGCATAATCTCAGTTAAACCAACAACATCAAATTTGTGGGCATATATTACTTTTGCTAATGCTTCATTTTTAAGTTCATTTGTACCTGATTGATGTAATACATTCCAATGAGCAACTCTTAAACTACTTCATTGAACATCAGATGAACTAGACTGATTAGTATTATCTTGACTTCCTTCTTTAGATTTCTCTTCAGGTTTTTCGCTTGGACTTACACTATCATTTGATTCTACATTTTGATTTTCATTTTTTTGTGCTTCAGGATTTGATTGTTCAGAAGTATTCCCACCATTATTAGCTTCTTCTGTTTTAGACGATTCAGCTCTTTGTGTTTGTTCTTGTTCTTGTTCGTTTTTTTGATTTTCTTGTTCTTTAACTAAAGGTTCGCTTTTTGGAGTACTTTGTTCTTGAGGCTGATCTTGTGGTTGAGATTTTGGTTCGGGTTCAGTTGGGTTAGTTTCACCAGTCTTATTTTCTTTACTACTTGGACTATCTTCCTTTTTATCAATTGTTTGAGCTTGTGTTTTTTCTTCAGCATCTTTTTTAGTTGGTTCAGTTTTTTCTACTTTAGGACCTTGATTTTGTGGATCTTGTTGAGTTAACTCTTCTTTCTTATCATCTTGTTTTGAAACACCTTCTTTAGGTTGTTTTTGTTTGTTTAACTCTTCTTCACTCTTTTGATCTTGTGGCTTTATTTGATCAATTTTTTCTTTTAGTTTATCTTCAACTTTTTCTTCTTTTTTATCTTGTTTTTTAATTTCAACAGAAACAGCTGGTTTTTCTAATTCTGAACGATCTTTTAGTTCTTGTTGTTTAAGAGTTGAAGGAATATTTACTTCATTGTTTTCAGCACTATTTAATCCATCAAAAACCATCACTTTTTCTAATTTAAAAGTTTTAGTTTTATCAATGTTTCTAAAAACAACATCAGCTTTATCATTAACAACTAAAGCTTTAGAAGAAGTTACAGAAAAAAACTTATTATTAGCTATTTTTGATGTTAATACAACTTGAATATATTTCTTGTTTGCATTCTTTACTGTTAATACTAAATGGTGTTCTTTTTTATTGTTCGGTTTAAAACTCTTAGAATCCATTGATTCTAATTTAGCAGATTGTAATGAAACACTATGTGTTTCATTTGTAGGTTTGTTTTCATTGTTTTCTGTACAAGCAACAACTAAGGATGTTGTAATTGTTGCAGTAAGTATCCCTGAGAATAACAGAGCAATTTTCTTTCGTTTTAAATTCATTTTAAATAGTGCTTTCTGTATGTACAAGTAAGTATTATTATAATCAAGTAAAAACCCTTAAAATTAAAAAACTGCTACATATAATAGCAGTCTTTTATTTGTTCCTAAAGTTCGGAATCTTCTTTAATTTTCTTTTCAATCAAGAAAATAAATCGGTTTGATTTTACATCCTTGAAAACTTCAATATACATATGCTCTGTATCTATTAGTTGACGGTTCATAAACTTCCTGTTTTTATTGAGTTTTGATACATATTTACCCATTGATAAATCATCAGCTACTTCAATAGAAGCATTAATTTTTTCGGTTAAAAACTTCTTAGCATTTGCTTTAGCATCTAATTTTCAAGTATATTCGTTTACTTCTTGGACTCATTCATTAGCATCGCTTAAATCTGTTTCATCAAACACATTTCCAGTTAACTCTTCAGTAATATTTTCTAATGTAATGATCCCTACTGGATTCTTTTCTGTTAAATTATCAACTACAATTGCTAAATGGATCTGTTGGATTTGCATCATTCTTAATCCATCATATAAAGTATCATTCTTAGTTATTAACATAGGAGAGTGCATAATTGAATCAATTGGTGTATTCTGATCATTTAAATAAGCTTTAATAACTACTTTAATATGAGCAATACCTACTACTTCTTGATCTTCATTAATAACAACAAGCCGACTAAATCCAGTTTCTAAGAAAGTAGGAATAACATCTTTAACTAGATCATTTTCATTAACTTTTACTACTTTATCTCATCCTACCATTTTTTGTTTGATCAAAATCTCATCAAACAAAATAGCTTTATTAATAATTAAAGCTTCTTGTGAATCAAGTGTTCCTTCATATTTAATAACATCAACTAATGACTTAAGTTCTTCAATTGTTGTTTTTGTTGTTTTTTCTTTTCTGTTAAAGATTCTGTTTAATAATCAAGTAAATGGTCAGAAAACTAAATAAAAGAAGTAAATTGGATAACCAAATCAGGTTAATAATTTAATCGGATTCTTCTTAGCGAAGTTCTTTGGTAAGAATTCACCAAAGATTAGAATTAATAAAGTCATAACCCCAGTAGCTACACCAGTTCCAATTGCTTCAGCATGTGAACCAGCTCCAACATAGCGAACAACTCCAGAGAATAGTAATCCAGCAACTGTTGATGATGCTGTGTTAACTAGTGCACTACCAATTAAATTAGAACCAAGGGTCATTGTATAATTGTTAATCATTTTATAAACTATGTTAACAATTTTCTTTGATTTTATGTTTCCACTTTCTGACTTTCATTTTACTTTTGTAATACTTGTTAAAGCAGTTTCAGTACAACTAAAGAATGAAGCTAATAAAATTAAAAAGAGAGTTAAAAAAGCTAATCCAATGATCAATCCTATTGATCAATGACTATCATTAGCTACTGTTTCTGTATTTGATTGATTTGTTTGTGTATTATAAATAAAGCTTTCCAATCACAAGCTATGGGATCCTTCAAGCATATTTGTCCTTTAGTATTAAAAATATTGTATTTTAATATTTTAACATATCTATATACTTTTTAATAGCACCCTTTAGGGTGGATATTAATTAAAGATCTAAAAAATATTTAATTAATACTTAGATAATATTTTATTTTGGGTTGTTTGTATACTACACTAACAACCCTTTAAAATAATAAAAAACCAGAATAAACGCTTACTTTTTAAGGTTTAATTCTAGTTCTTATTTACTTTATAAAGATTAATTAATAACCTTTCATATAATCATTAATCATTACTATATCATCAATTGTTAAAGCACTTTTTATTAACTCTTTTTGTTTTAATGATAAATTA
>NZ_JFDP01000069.1 GCF_000731915.1 Ureaplasma diversum NCTC 246 | reverse complement strand
GGACTTTTGGGTTAGATGTTCCGGTTAAGTATATTTTGTTGTATTTTAGGTTTGGTTTTTGGTTATCTTAATCAAAACATAGGACATAACCGATTGGATGCAACGAAAAATCGAAACCATTTTATAAAAACATCATTAATAAATATTTATTCATATTGTTGTAAGCACAATAAAAAAGAATGCAAAGTTGCATTCTTATTAACTTATTAACCTTACAAACCAACTGTTGTGTATTTTATACTTTAGAATTAATCTTTTGGTTTAGGTTCAACTTTATCAAGTGGTTTTAAAGCATCATATTTAGGATTAAATTCTAAAATCTTATTTTCTAAATTTATACTATATGATCCATTTTCATCATAAAATTCAACAAGATCAATTGCATAATTTTTATCTTCCTTAGAGTCTAATTCTCAAGAACTTTGGAATCCAACTGTATCAAATTGTATTCAACGCCTTCCTGATCAATAAGTAATTAATCTATCAAAAGATGTTTGAAAATATACTTCATTTGTCTTTGAATTTTTAAAACGAATTCCTGCTTTTTCTTTTTTTGATTCAAAATATCGAAATATCTTTCCATATTTTTCTCAAAGACTGAAATTTACTTCTTTCGCATGTTGTCATTGATTGTCATAGTAAACAAAGTTAAAACTTGTAACTTTTATTTTATCAACCATAGTTTGAATTTCTTTAGCTTTTTCTTTTCTTGTTGCTTCTTCTGCTTCTTTAGCAGCTTTTGCTACAGGATCTTCATCTTGCACAATTTCTTTCTTTTTCTTAGGTTTTCTTATTTCTTCTTTATCTTTAGAAGAATCAATTTCTTTTTTAGGAACAGCCAAAATAAAACTATCAATTTTTGCTTGTTTTTGGCACTGGATCTATTGAATCATTTACAAGTTTATTTGGACTTGTTTTTGTATCAGGAGCATTAGTATTTGGTATTGCAGGATCATGGCTATTTTGTGTTTGGCTTTGACTATCTTGATTTGGTTTAGTTGGTTTTGTTGTTTGTGTTGTTTTACATGCTGCACTTACACTAACAATACTAACTCCTACCATAATAGCACCAACAGCTAAAGCTAATGCTTTTTTGTTTTTGAATTTATTCATATTTATAAACCCTTTTATGCAGATTTAGATCTGTTCAGATATGACTTCAGTCAGATTTATTTATATTTTTGCAAAAAAAAAAAAAAAGCTTTTTTAAAACAAATGTCCCGCTTTCTTTCCTTTTTTCTTATTTCTTTGGTTTTAAAATATTGTAATCATGAACATATTGATATAGTTTACTAACATTGTTAATGTTATATAAATGAATATGGTTTAAATTAATATCCTTATTAACAGTATAAAACTTAATCTCTGTTTTCTTTAGATCATTATTAACATTTAATTGATATGAACTAGGGAAATATCGATCTTCTAAAACAGCTTTCATATTAACATATGGAATTAGTACATTTTGTTCATCTAATAAATGAACAAAAGAAGTTAAGAAGTAATATTCATCAATGTTTGAGTATGAAATATATAATAGATGGTTATTATTAAAAAAATGTTCATCATATTTTTTTAATATTTGATCTTTATTTATTTGATCAGCTTGTGTTAAAACTGTTCTTGGTGATTTAACCTTTAATAGTAGTTGTTCTAGTTCTTTATAGCTTCTTATAATATCATAGAAGTATATACCATTAGTTAATATTGTTTTATTTTGTTCAACATCAGGAACAACATAAAAGTTGTTTAAACTACTTACTATTTGATGGTTTGTTTGTCTTAGTTCAAAAACCGCTTTATCAACAAAGTTGATTTGGTTATTGATCACAATGCTGTTAATACTAGGAGCAGCAATGGCACAAAAAGCAGCATAATAACCAAAAATACGCAAAATGTACTTTTTAGTTTTGCGTTTTATTATTGAATTATTTACTACTTCTTTATGGAGCTTTTGCATACTTTAATATTTTTTCTTAGTATTCTATTCTTTTTAAAAATGATGATTAAAAATTAGATTTCTTCTTCA
>NZ_JFDP01000068.1 GCF_000731915.1 Ureaplasma diversum NCTC 246 | reverse complement strand
TGCCTTTTGGTGGTATTGAATCAGAATTAGAACCAAAAGAAAAAGATTCTGTTGATCGAGTTAAAGTTGTTCAATAATTTAAACAAATAAGTTTTTATAAAACTAAAGTAATTAATAAATATTAAATAAACAAATGTAGGTTTTGGTGTTTATAACACTTTAACCTACATTTTTTAATGTGTTTTTATTGTTGTTTTCAAAAGGAACAATCTATTGATCAAAACAAATTTCGATCAAACTATCCTCAGTCATTTCAGCTGGTTTTAATAAACCTAAATAATCTAAAAGAGTTGGTGCTACATTAGCTATTGATCCATTAATAATTTCTTTAAATCTAACACTTTTATCAGTAATAATAAATGGTACTTGGTTTAAGCTATGAGTAGTTAATGGTTGGTTTTGATCATCAAGCATTAAATCAGCATTACCATGATCTGCTGTTATAAATAACACTCCATTATTTTCTTTAAAATAATCATAAAGTTTCTTTATTTCATCATCTAAAGATTTAACACTTTGAATCGTTGCTTTTAAATTACCAGTATGTCCAACCATATCTGCATTTGCATAATTAACTACAAAAACATCAAACTGATCATAATGATCAATAATTGTTTGTGTAATTAAATTAGCTGACATACTTGGTTTTAAGTCATAAGTAGCTACTTTAGCTGATGGAACTAAAAATTGTTTTTTAGATGGATAATAAACATAATTTCCCCCATCAAAAAAGAAAGAAACATGAGCATATTTTTCGGTTTCAGCAACTCTTGCTTGCTTAATATTATTAGCTCTTAAAACATCACCTAAACTATTTTTAATTTCTTTTTTATTAACTAATACATTAGAGTTAACTTTTGGGATTTGTGTAATTGTTGTTAGTTCAATTTGATCAATATTAAATGGATTTATATATTGATAATTTTGTTGATTTTTAATTAGATGTGTTAATTGCATTATTCGATCAGCACGATAGTTAACTAATAAGACACAATCATTAGGTTTTAGTGCATATTGATCATTTGATAATAAACTAAAAGGTTTAATAAACTCATCACTAATTTCTTGTTCTTTAAACTCATTAAAAATATCTTTTAGTTGTTTGTTAACTAAATTATTTTCTAATGTAAACATCTCATTAAAAGCTAACTGGGTTCGATCTCATCTTTGATCTCGATCCATTGCATAATAACGACCAGAAATTGATTTTAAATAAACATTATCATATTGATTAATTAATACTTCTAATTGATCAATATAATTAATAAAATCATATTGATAACTATCTCTACCATCAACTATTAAATGAACTATAATCGTTTTATTAATATCTTTTGCTAATTGATTAATTAAATAGTTGATGTGTTCATAATTACTATGAACTAATCCTTTTGAATACATTCCAACTAAATGGATTCTATTACTATTTATTGATTGAAGTTTAGTTATTAATTCATTGTTTTGTATTGATTCATTAATTAACTGGTTTGGACTAGTTAATAATCTTCCTGATCCGATTAAAAGATGACCGGTTTCACTGTTTCCAAACTGGTTATCAGCTAATCCAACATGCTTTCCTGAAGCATGTAATGATATAGTTGTATAATCTTTCATTAGTTGATTGATACAACTTGGATTAGCTAAATAAATAGCATCAGTACTATCTTTTTTACCTATTCCATAACCATCTAAAATGACTAAAGCTACTTTCTTTTTTAGATTCATTATTGTTGATCATCCTTATCTTTTAAATTGGTCATTATTTTTATCATTTGATTTAAATTATTAACATCTAATGAAGCATTACCAACTAAAACACCGTCAATACATTTAATAGATAATATATCTTCTAGATTAGATACATTAACAGACCCCCCATATAAAACAGGAATGTTTAAATTTGTACAATTATATAAATAAGTTTTAATAACTTGAGTAACTTTATTAATGTGTTCTAAACTAGCAGCTTCTTTACCAATAGCAAAAATTGGTTCATAAGCAACAATTAAGTTTTTAAGATTCTTATAATTAACAACATTAACTAATTGATCAATAATAAAAGAAATTGATTTTTTTTCTTCATAAACAAAATCATCTTCACCAATACATAAAACAACATTTAAATTATTAGCTAAAGCTGTTTTTGTTTTGTGGTCTACAAGAGCTTGGGGTTGATAGAATCGAAGTTCTGAATGACCTATTAAGGTTGAATTGATACCAATATCAAGTATTTGACTATAACTAATTTGACCAGTGTAAGCCCCGCTTCGTTCTGAAAAAACATCCTGAGCCATTAGCTCAACTTGTTTTTGTTTAGCTTGATCATCGAATCGATCTAAATATAAATCACCAATAGCTAATTTTATTGTTAACTTATCAGCATCAAATTGATCTATTTGATCAAAGTATTGATTTAACATTTGCTGGTTAGCATTCATTTTAAAATTAGCTAATAAATATTTCATGATTTCATTTCCTTTAATATTAATATTTTAATTTTACAATAAAGCTTTAAATCCTTAAACTAGATTAATGCTAATAATGTAGAATTAGAATTATTGATTATTAAAGTCTTAAAAATTAAGTTAATATGAAATTATGAAAATAAAAATTATTTCAGTTGGAAAGATCAAAAACAAACATTTAAATTGTGTTATTAATGATTATATACAACGAATTAACAAGTTTACTAAAGTTAGTTGTATAGAAGTTGATGATGAACCTGAAACTGCTCAATTAAGTGTTGAAAACATTAACCAAATAAAAGCTAAAGAAGCTAGTAGAATCATCAAACATATAGAACCAAAGGATTATGTTGTTGCACTAGTTATTGAAGGAAAAATGATAAATAGTGTTCAGTTAAGTGAAATGATTACTAAATTACAAAATCAAGCAATTACTTCAATTGCTTTTGTAATCGGTGGATCTAATGGGTTATGTCAAAGTGTTTATCAACGAGCTAATTTTTTATTATCTTTCTCACCAATGACGTTTGCTCACAATATAGCTAAATTATTATTGAGTGAACAAATTTATAGAGCCTTTAGTATTATCAACAATACTAAGTATCATAAGTAAAAATATCATTAATTATTTAAGGTGTATTTTCTGTTTTTATTAGCACCAATTGGTGCTAATAAATTTTCTTCAACCAGTTCTGATAATAAGAATCGGACTCTAGATGGTTTAAGGTTTAGAATGGTTTCGATTTCTTTTGAAACAAATTCTTTATTTTTCTTAGCAAAATCTAAAATAATATCTTTTTGTTTATCTTTTAAATATAGGGGTTTATCGCCGCTCTTTTGTTTTATCGCCGCTTTTTTAGTATTATCAGTAGCACTTATCGCCACTGATTTATTGTTTTTAGGAGTTTATCGCCACTTTCACTATTTATCGCCACTGATTTATCGCCACTCTTCTGATTTATCGCCGTTAATTTATCGCCACTTTCACCATTTATCATCACTTTTTTAGTAATATCAGCACCATTTATCGCCGTTTTAATATCGTTTTTATCAGTTTTATCGCCGTTCTTCTGATTTATCGCCGCTGTTTTATCGCCAATATCATCATTTATAGCCATTCTTTTGGTATTATCAGCATCATTTATCGCCACTCTTTTATTATTTTCATAATTAAGATTTTTTAATATTATATAGAATGAACTATCACTAGATTTAAACTCAGGCTCTAATTCATTTCTATAATTTATTTGAGCAACATAACTATCTAATATTTTCTTTAAACCACTACCTCTTCTTTCCATTAAATTCATACGATTAAAAACATCGGCAATGATAGGGTTTCTTCTTTTTGATGCTACATCATATACATTTGTATTTTGAATGATACTACCATCAACCATCCCACCAGGTGAATAAATTTCTAAACGATCATCATACATATCAATATGAATTTCTGAACCAATTTCACTATAATCTCGGTGAATCAAAGCGTTTGTTAATGCTTCTCTTACTGCTAATTCAGGGTAGTCTGGATACTCAATTCTTTGATGGTTAGCTTTTCTTCACATTTTAACTGAATTATTGTTGATAAAGTCTTCACCTTTTTCAAGCAAATATAATAAATTTCCTTGATATTCTTTATCATCATATGCTTCTAATTTACCGTTTGATTTATTCAATCCTTTTCAACGAGTTGCAAAAATTCTAGATTGATAAACTAATTGCCCATCTGCAAATAATGCTCCAGCATTAGTAAGATTATTATTTTCATCGACTAATAAAAATGAAGTAAAATCAACCTCTTTTAATTCTTTTCTTGTTTTTTGATAATAAACAGTTTTTAAAAGTCCAAAAGAAACATCATTAAAATTTATGTTTGTAGATAAATTATCAAAGGTTTTATTTAAACCTTTTAATATAAGAGCTTTATATTGGTTGTTGGTTGCAACAATGCTTTTGTTTCCTGTTCATACATAAACTATTTTGTTCTTTGAATCACTAAAATAATAAGGAGTTTCATTTCCTGAATAAACAGTTAGGACAATAAATTCCTTGCTTGATTCAGAGTGAATTGTTAATTCACATAATGGTAAAGGTTCTAATTTAGTTTTGATAAATTCACTAATAGATTCTTCATCTTTTTTGGCATTAGCTAACCCAACACATTTATCATTATCATCGATACCAAAAATAATTTTCCCACCTCTAGTATTAGAAAAAGCAACTACTGTTTTTAATCAATCTAGATTCTCTTTTTCTAGTTTCAATAGTTTTTCATGGTTTGTTGATTTATTTAAACATTCAAGCAAATTCATTTTTAGATCCTTTTAGAAATAGTTAAGAACAAATAGGAATTAATAATATTTTAACAACATAAAATCAATAGTAGATTAACAAAACGGTGTTGCTATTTTCTTTACTTTTTAAAGTTAACCACAACAAGTAAAGAAATCAGATTTAGTTAAAAAACAACCCATTACTTTTTTATACTTAAGTGGGAACACTATGTTGCAACCCATCATAAACAAACAAAAAGCTAGAAGAAATTTCCCTTCTAGCTTTGCCTTTTCTTATGTTCTTTTAAGAAATGGTAATGATCGATTCATTCAGCTTCAGACATATTATTATCCTTAGCTTTCTTTAAGTTATATATCTTAAAGATCAATATAATTCCATTTAAAAATAAATTAATACCATGGCATATTAATAATGGTAAACTGGATGCATAAAGTGCTATTCCATAATCTTCTAATAAAACATATCTAACTATTAATAAAACAGCTGATAAAGAAAATAAGAAACGAGCACAGAACACCAAACTAAACATTGATGTACTTAATGATGTAGTGTTACGAGTTTTAATTGTATAAATTGTTTGTGGTAAAAAAGCAGCAAGTAATAATACACTTGATACTAAACCAAAACTAATAATGATAATTTGATTAGTGTTGTTAGTATTAGTTTGATTAATTGTTTCACTAAACAAGGAAGAGATAATATTTAAATTATTGTTCATATTTTTATTTATTACCTTCATTTTGTTTAGTTTGTTGATTTAGAAATGGGGCAACCATTTGTTCATAATAAGCTTTTTCACTTAATTGGTGCTTTTTTGCTTTATTGTAATTAATAATTTTATAAACTAGCATTACTACACTTAATAATGAAGCGATGAAATTAGAAATCATAATTGCTAAACCGTTTTGGATACCAACGATAATAGTTGGTGATAAACCAATTTGTAAAGCTCCATAAACACCAAATAAAAAACAAGCAACACTTACTAAAATTAAAAAACTGAAAGACAAGCCATCAGTTCTTTTTGATTGAAATACTTTATAGGTTTGAAAACTATAAGCTACAGTTAAGCAAATACATCCAACAACACCAACTACTGTAATAATATAGGACAATTCTGTTAGCATAAACACCTACTTTTAAATTTATAAAGGTTTTTTAGAGATTAAACTTCAAGAACGAGGATAATCTAGATCAGTTACTTTTTGTTTTTGATATATCACAACTTTGTGTGTATGATTTGTTAGTTTGTATTCTAATAAATTAACTTGTTCTAATCCAAGAATATTAATAGTATTAGTAGCTATTTGTTGTTCACTTTCTAAATTTAATCCTTTAGGCTGAACTAAATAACCACCAACTTTAACAAAAGGGCTTGAGATTTCTAAAATTTTATATAAACTAGCAACAGCACGTGAAGTAGCTATATCAAAACTTTCTCGCATCTTTGAACTTAACTCTTCAGCTCTCATATTTCATACTTCTATGTCTGATAAATTAAGAGCATTGATTACAATGTTTAAGAATGAACACTTTTTAGAATTTGCTTCTAATAAAACAACTTTTAAAGATGGAAAAACAATCTTTAAAAGAATCCCAGGAATCCCAGATCCAGTTCCAATATCAATTAAAGATAATTGTTGATTTTCTCAATTAAGATCTTTATAAGGAATTAATGAATCTAAAATAAATTGTTCATAAATTAAACTATCATCATCTAATCTTGTTAAGTTAAATTGTTGATTATATTCTTGAACTAAATTCTTATATTGTTCAATTAAATTGATCATATTTTCATCAACAAAAGAAAAGTGTTTTTTAAGTTCAATAACAAAATTAGTTTTGTTCATTCTTAATTCTTTCTATGTAGTATTTAATCATTACAATATCAGTTAAATTAACTCCACTGATTCGGCTTGCTTGATCTAAATCTAATGGTCTAATTTTATTTAGTTTTTCTCTTGTTTCATATGATATGTTAGGGATAGTATGATAATCTTCTATATCAACTAAACTAATCTTATTTAGTTTCTTTAGTTGTTTTAGATTTTCTTCTTGGTTTTTTATATATCCTTCAAATTTAACTTGAATTTGAATCTTACTAATTAGTTGATCGTCTAAAGTTAATGGAATTGGATAAAAAGGAAGTAAATCATTTAATTTTATTTCTGGTCGTTTTAGATAATCAATTAAATAAGTATTAGTTTTAGATGTAGTAAATTTAAGTTGATCTACTTGACCAACTGTTGTGGTTTTTAATCATTCTAAAACTTGGTTGATGATTTGTTTTTTGTTTAAATAATCATCATATACTTCTTGTTTAACTAAACCAATTTCATAACCTATTTTAATTAATCGATCATCAGCATTATCATTTCTTAAGCTTAATCTATGTTCTGCTCTACTTGTTAATAATCGATATGGTTCATTAACACCTTTAGTTACTATATCATCAATCATGACTCCAATATAAGCTTCATCACGACCTAAAACAACAGGAGCTTTATTATGGATTTTTTGGTGAGCATTAATAGCAGCCATTAATCCTTGAGCTGCAGCTTCTTCGTATCCTGAAGTTCCATTAATTTGACCAGCAAAAAATAAATTATTAATTAGTTTAGCTTCAAGGGTTGGATAAAGTTGTGTTGGGTCAATTGCATCATATTCAATAGCATAAGCATATTTTAAAATTTTGGAATTTTCTAAACCTGGTAAAGTTCTTATCATTTTTTCTTGGACTTCAACTGGCATTGAAGTACTAAAACCACCTAAATAAATTGAATCTAAATTATAAGATTCTGGTTCAACAAAGATTTGATGTCTTTCTTTTTCAGCAAACTTAACAATTTTATCTTCAATAGAAGGACAATATCTTGGTCCAATACTTTTAATAGAACCACCATACATAGCTGATTCATTTAGATTATTAGCAATGATTTGATGTGTATCTGGTTGAGTATGAATAATATAACAAGGCAATTGATCTTCAAAAGGTTTATAAGTTGGCTGATAGTGAGAAAATGCAATATTTTCATTTGTGCCAGGTTCATAAGCCATAACAGAATAATCAATACTATCTTTATGGATTCTAGGAGGTGTACCTGTTTTTAATCTAATTAAACTAAAACCAAGCTTAATTAGATCTTTAGATAAGAATTTAGCATTTTTATTACCATCTGCTCCCTCATCTACTTGTACTTTTCCACGATGTGTAATTGATTGAAGATAAGTACCTGCAGTAATAATAACTACTTTTGCATATAAACAAGTATTATCAGCCAATTTAATTCCTTTAATAGTTTTATCTTCAACTATTAATTCAACTACTTCACCAATTACTAGACTTAAATTAGGTTGTTGTTTGATTTGTGTTTTAAATCATTCTTGGTAAGCTAATTTATCAATTTGAGCTCTAATTGCTCAAACCCCTGGACCTTTTGATGAGTTAAGAATTTTCATTTGCATTGTTGTAGCATCAGCTGCTTTTCCCTGAATCCCACCTAATGCATCAATTTCTCTTGTTACTATTCCTTTAGCAGGACCACCAATTGATGGATTACAAGGCATTAATCCAATCCCTTTTTCATCTAGGGTTACTAAACAAGTGTTGTTGTTTAAATTAGAAGCAGCAAAAGCAGCTTCTAAACCAGCATGACCAGCCCCAATCACTATTACATCATATCTCTTTTCCAAGATAAACACCAACCTAACTATAAATATTAATTATATCAATATTAAGATAAACAAGCAAAAACAAAAGAGACATTATTTTATTAATAATAAGATTTTTAAAGTACTGATTTAAGGTTTATTTAAAAGAGCATGAAATAAGATAAAAATTTAAATCTAATATAAATAAACAAAGGGTTTATATCTCTGTTTATTTTGTTATAAAAATATGTTTTTTTAAATTCTCATTTATTTAAAGATGTATAATAAAAAGTATGACTCCGTATTTTCTGAAAAATTTAATTAATTTCACGACTTTACATAATTATATATATATATATATATATATATAGTTA
>NZ_JFDP01000067.1 GCF_000731915.1 Ureaplasma diversum NCTC 246 | reverse complement strand
TTAATTACTACGTACTTACTATAATATATATATATATATATATATATATAAGGTTATGTAATTTTTATAAACCCTTAATTCTTGAAAAAACAAAAAGATACCTTAACAAAAGTTAAGGATTTTTGTCTTGTAAACAAACAAGATAAAAAGATCAATATTTTAGAAACTTTTTCAGGAATTGGTGCTCAACACAAAGCGATTAAAAAACTTAACAAGAAAGGGTTAATATTTAAGATTGTTGCAACTGCAGAATGAGATGCAAGAGCTAATATTTCTTATGCTGCGATCCATCATGATTTAAATAAAAATTATAAAAAAGTATTATTAGCTAATAACTTAAACACAAGTGATGATATTAACCAGTTTTTAGATAAATATACTATTTCATTAGATTCAAAGAAACCATCTAAATTAAAAGGGAAAGATGATCAATTTAAAGAATATTTAGCAGCTTCAATTCTATTATCTAACAACCAAGTTGATATAACTAAATTAGATGCAAAAATAATAAAAGATTTAAACATTGATTTAATTACTTACTCTTTCCCTTGTCAAGGTTTATCAATTGCTAACATGGGTAGAGCTAAAGGAATCAATAATGATAAATCAACTTCTAGTTTAATATGAGAAATATATCGAATCCTTAATGAGTCTGAAATTAAACCTAAATACTTAATAATGGAAAATGTAAAAAACTTATTAAGTGCTAAGTTTAAACCAGAATATGAAAAGTGATTAAAAGTATTAGACAATTTTGGTTATAAAACATTTACTACAACGATTAATGGTATTAATGTTGGTTCAATCCAAAAACGGGAAAGAGTATTTGCTCTTAGTGTTAAAAAAGAAATAAGTACACCATTTGATGATGATTTATCATTCACTTTATATATTGAACAATTAACAAATTCTAAGAAATTAGATCATAATGGTCTTAAAAAACAATTCAATAAAGTTTTTGATTTTAGTTCTGATAATAAAGAAAACATCGATGCTTTAATCAATGACACTCCATCAAGAAGAAGACTTCTTGATTCAGAAAAAATCATTAACAAGAGTTCTAATTTTATTATTAATACAGTAACTACAAAACAAGACAGAATACCTTGTACTGGTATCATCGAATTTGAAAACAATCAATCTAATAAACTTAATTATAGATTTATAACACCCCGTGAAGCTTATAAATTAATGGGTTTTAGTGATAAGGATTTTGATAAATTAACTCCTTTATATAATAACCATATACTAACAAAGGAATCTTTATACAGACAAGCTGGTAACTCAATTGTAGTAGAAGCAATAGAGTGTTTATTTGAAGTAATCTTAAAGATTGAAGAAGGGAATGTATCTAATGAATAAAACTATTGAGTACTGAGAAAATATCATTAAAGATTTCTTTAAAGATTGAACAATAGGAACTAATGTTCATAGCTATATCGATAGAAGTGTTATAAATTGGTTTGATCAAATCGATTTTGACCAAATTGATTATGATCTAATCATTGAATGAGAAACTAATGAAGACAATAATACCAAGTTATTTTTTAAAGAAAAAGAAGAAATAGAGTTTTATTCTGAAGGAGAGAAGAAAAACAACAAGGATGGTTGGTATAGTGAATCAACTTATCGACAACTATTAGATATCTTAAAAGCTTTTTCAATTGTTATATACAAAAACAACAAGAATGTTGTTAATAAGAAATTTATAGACTTTTTAAAAAAGCATCCTTTAAAAGATTCTAATGAAGATAAGAAAAAAATCATTAAAGAATTTATTATTGATAATTTTAGTAACCATATTAAAAAATATATTCTTTTTCCTATTTCTAGTGAAAATAGGGATGATAGAAATAGAAGTGTTTACAACTTTTGATGAACATTAATAATGACAATTAATGATAAATTTATGGACTCAAAGATCAATGATATCTTTACAACGATCCAATCACCAGAACAAAAAACAATGGAATTTTACACTAAGTTTATTAATGAATACTTGTGTGATGAAAAAGCATTAAATCACAAAGTTTATGATTCTATGAAAAATTTCATTAATAAACAAATAAAAGAAATAACAAACATAGACCTTTTATGAGAATCTGAAATAGCAATTAGTGTTAATGGTTTTAATAAAGAACATTTAGATAAAATTGAAAAAAATATAATGGATGAGGAAATTGATAAGAGTGATAATAATTCTGATGAGGATTTTCCATTAATAAACTCATCTTTATACGATTTTCTTACATCAAAACACGCAGTATATGAATTACCTTTATATCAAAGAACTTATTCATGAGATGCAAACATTATTATCCGATTATTTGATACATTATTTAATGATTTTAAAGATGAAGAAGTTAAATTTTCATTATTAAATAACATTATTATTAGTAGTAGTGTAAATAGAAAAATATACATTCTTGATGGTCAACAGAGAATAACATCTTTAATAATAATATTGTGCGCTTTAATTAAATATTATTACAAACTAGATCCAAACCAAGAAGAAGAAAAATCTAATAACAAACTAAATGAATTAATAGCAAAACCAATAAAACAAATTATTAAACTACTTAACGAATTTGCTAAAAATGATAAAAATTATAACTATCTTTTAAAGATTATAACAACAGAAAATTATTTAAAAGACAAAATAGGTAATGAGATTAAAGCAAGTCGTTTTTATAAAAACTGAAGAGAAATTGTTAGTCTAGTTCCTGAAAAAATACAAAAAGATAAAGACCTTTTAATTGATTTTATTTCTTATGTTTTAAACAAAACAAGGTTGGTTGTATCCTATTTATTAAAACTAGATCGGAAAAGATGTACGAAAATATTTTGTAATTTAAATAGGTACAGCAAGAAGCTTGGTGCACTTGATTTATTTAGAACAAAGATAAGCGAATTAGATCAATCAGTTGATATTTACAATAACTCTATAAATTTATATTTTAGAAATTCTTATAATTCAACAAAAGATGAAGATTTAGACTTAATTCAAAACTTTTTAAATTCTGCATTAGTTAAATATAAATTATTTAATGCTATTGTTAATATTGATCGTGACTATAGTGATAGAATCATCAACTCATTAGAGAAATTTGAAATACTTCTAAAAGAGTATGAAAAGAATAATGTACATCCAAACTATTTAAATTTAATTTGAAATGATATTCTTGAATTTAACTATTGTTTATATGGATCTAGTGATGAATTAATTCAAATTCTAGATAAAAACAAAATTGATGGATTAGAAAAATTAAAAAATAATACCTATGAGTTTATAGATAAAAATAAGAAAACAAAATATATTAATTTTCAAATTTATCACCTATCTCATGGTGGTAGAAAATCAATCTTTGCAATGTTAGTTTGAACTTTAGCTGAACACTTTAGGATTTTTAGTTTAGAAAAGCCAAACAATAATCACGAATCATTTAGTAAGTATTTAGTTCAAATTGAAAAATTTGTTGTTCTTTGAAGAATCAAATTTAGGGGACAATCATTACCTAAAATAATTACTAAAATTTGTGAAGAAATAGTAAATAAAGATAATAAATTAATTCAACCTTCTGTTTTATATCAAAAATTAGAAGATATTATTACAGAACTAAAAGAACCATCAAAAGAAACTAAGATTAGTGAACTTTATATTTATTTACTAAATGAACTTAATTCAGAAAAAACTAAAGAAAATAAAACTCAAAACAAAAACATAAACGAAATTTGTAAGATCATTTTAGGAAGATTAGCTTATGGTGTTGGTCAAACAGGATTTGACACACCACAATATTTCAAAGGTTATAATAGTGATGATGAGACAGTAGGTATATTTGATTTTATTCCATATACATATGATCATAATCTAGCTCAAAAATTAAAGGATCAAGATTTAGAATATTTTTATAAACAAAATATTCAAGACTTTGAAATTCAGAATGTAATTCATAAAATTGGTAATGGTTCTTTAATAACTCGAAAAGACAACAGTTCAAAAGGTAATAGAACCGATACATCTAAAGGTGATCCTGATAAAAGTAATATTACTAATAAAGGTAAAGATACTAAGTATAAGATGTTTAATTTTGAACCATTTGATGAATCAGTAAAAATAGGACAAATTGGCAGACTAAATAAACTAGAATTCCATAAAACAAAAACTATCTCATTACCTTATGTAATTCAAACCCCTTCTCCTGATGAAAATAAAAAAGAAAACCAACATATTTGAGATATCAAGAACATAAACAGAGAGCAATTTGATAAAAACAAAAAGTACATTGAAGAACGTTCAAAAACGATTATTCAATCTTACATTTCAATGCTTTTCTATGATTGAATTGATGAAGATGAAAAATAATTATTAGATAATTAACCACTAAAAAAGCAAAAGAAAAATCTCCCAGCAAAGGAGATTTTTTCTTGTATTTATTGATTAATTACAACTCTTGGTGTAATTTCATTTGAAGCATTTTACGTTCTTTTTTAAGCTCATTAATTTGATAGATATATTCTTGTTTTTCTTCTAGATCAGCAGTTAATTGTAACTGTTGCATCGCTTCATTTAAATTAGCTTGGTTTTGTGCAAAAGTTAATCCTTTATAATCATATTCTTTTTTAACTTGGTGATATCTAACTCATTTATAAGTTTCAAAACCAATAATTGGTAATAAGAATAATAAGTAAGGAAGAATGTTTAATCAATTATATGCTCCCATTACATAAGGACTCATATTAAAGACTGTATTTAATCCTGGTGTATAAGTAATTAAAGCAATCATTGAACATGATATTAATAAAGAAATAACAACATATTTATTATCTTTTCATTTATCAATGAATATTGTATGGTTACTTCTTAATGAAACAGCATTAAATGATAAACATAAACCCATAAACATAAATGTTAATGCTGAACCAGATCGAGCTACTTCTTTAATGAATTCGATTTGGATATTTAGTGTATTTAATACAAAGTTATCTGGATTTAATGAATTTAGTTCTGCTTGGTATTGAGCTTCAATTAAGTTTAAGCTTAAGAATGATTCACGCATTTGATAGAAATCAAAATTAAAGTGAGAACCAGCACCTAGATAGAATAGTAATATTGACATCATTCCAATAAAGAAACCACATATAACAATAGTTAATCACATTTTCTTATCAACAATCGGAGCTGATTTTTTTAATGGAGCATAACGCATTAAATTACCTTCACTAAAGTTTAAACCTAATGCAATCCCTGGGAATGTTTCTGAAATAACATTAATTCATAAAATTTGTAAAGAAGACATTGGATTAATTCCAAGAATTAAAATTCCTAAGAATAATGAAATTAAACCAGATAAGTTAGTAATTAAAAGTAACATAATTACTCGCTTAATGTTAGCCATAATTGATCGACCCATTTTTACTGAGTTAACAATTGTAGCAAAGTTATCATCTGTTAGGATCATATCACTTGATGCTTTAGATACATCAGTTCCTGTGATCCCCATAGCACATCCTAAATCTGCAGCTTTTAGTGCTGGAGCATCATTTACTCCATCCCCTGTCATACTTACAATCTTATCGTGTGATTGTCAAGCTTTAACGATTCGGATTTTATCAGAAGGACTAACCCGAGCATAAACACTATATCTTTCGATATTATCTGCTAATTGTTCATCACTCATGCTAGCTAATTCAGTTCCTGATAATACTTCTTGACCTTCATTTAAAATACCAAGTTGCATTGCGATTGCACTTGCAGTATTAATATGATCCCCTGTGATCATAACTGGACGAATTCCAGCTTTTTTAGCAATAGCAACAGCTTCCATTGCTTCTTCACGTGGTGGATCTATCATTCCTAACAGTCCAACAAAAATTAAATCTTTTTCTAAATTTTCTGAACTTGTATCAGTTGGAATTTCATCTAACTCTTTATAAGCAACACCTAGAACACGTAAAGCATCATTACCCATTTGATCATTAGCTTCTAATACTTCTTTAGATAATGGTGTAGTTAATCTACTATCAAGTGAATCAATTGCTCCTTTTGTTACTAACATAAACTTATCAGCTTTTTTAACAATAACACTCATTAGTTTACGGTCTGAATCAAAAGGTAATTCAAACACTCGTTCATATTCATCATCTAAATCCGATTTTAGAACATTTAGTTTATAAGCAGCTTCTACAATACTTGTTTCTGTTGGATCACCAACAAAATTAATTTGACCATCTTCATCATAACTTATTGATGCGTTATTAACTACTGTTCCCAGTTTAATTAAATTTAAGATACTACTTTGATCAACAATGTTACTTAATCCAGATTCGTGTGTATAAACAGATACTACAGTCATCTTGTTTTGAGTTAAAGTTCCTGTTTTATCTGAACAAATTACATTAGCACTACCTAAGGTTTCAACAGCTGGTAAACGTTTAATAAGAGCGTTTTGTTTGCTCATTCGTTTAACTCCAAATGAAAGAATAATTGTTACAATAGCAATTAATCCTTCTGGAATAGCAGCAATTGATAATGAGATAGCAATAACAATTCCTGGGTGTCATGCTTTTTCTCAATTACCCCCACCAATTAAGTAGATGTACATAATAAACACAGCAATACATAATACCGCTCCAAAAATACCAATGATTTTTGATAAACGGTTAATTTTTTGTTGTAATGGTGTTAATGGTGTTTTTTGATCATTAATTAATTTAGCAATCTTACCAATTTCAGATTGCATTCCAACATTAGTTACAATTGCTTTTGCTGTTCCTGATGTAATTGTACATCCACTAAAAACACAGTTAGTTCGATCACCAAGTGGTGCATCGGCTGGAACAATTGCATTAGCATCTTTACTTACAGGAAGTGATTCACCAGTTAATGGTGCTTCATCACTTTCTAAAGAACTAGAGTTAATTAAAATTCCATCAGCTGGAATTGCATCTCCAGCTTCAAGAACTAATAAATCACCAACAACAACATCTTTTGTATCAATGATTTCTATTTGCCCATCTCTAATTACTTTAGCATTAGGAGAAGTTAATTTTAATAATGCTTCGGTATCTTTTTCAGCCTTGGTTTCCTGGACGACTCCAAAAATGGCATTAATTAATAAAATAGCAAAAATAACAGCTACTTCTACATATTGAACAATTTCTTCAATCTTATCGTGTGATGGTTTAACAATTGCAAGAATTAAAGTTAATAATCCTGCAAATACTAACAACATCACCATAAAATCTAAAAACTGTTTAAAGAATTTAACAATAATGCTTGTGTTCTTTTTCTTTTTTACTTCGTTGATACCGTACAAGTTACGGTTATTAAGCACTTGTTCATTACTTAAACCGTTTTGTTGATCTGTTAATTTAATGTCATACTCGACAACGGAATCAACTAGACTATCGTTTGTCTTTTCCATATATCCTCCAATTGTATTAATATTTTATATTATTTACACCTATTTATTTAACTTAGTTATTTACCTAGATTTATATTTATATCTAGTAGGGATAATAAATAACACTATTGTAGATATTAAGCTTATCTTTATTTTTAGTTCATCTTTAGTCAATAGTTTTATATAATTTAATGATAGACAATAAGTCAATAACGAGGATTTTATGAGTTTAAAAGAAGTTTTTAGTGTTTTATATCAAGCAGCTACTGATACTACTACACAAGCCACTGTTGAACAATTAAAGGGTGAATTGTATGCAATGACAGTTGGATTAAGTGTGGGAATTGTTTTATTTTTAATTGCAGGACTAATTATTGGTTTCTTAATTGCTATTAAGATTTACAAACGAAATTTACAAAAGAATCCACCAATCACAAAAGATATGATTCGAGATCTTTATGCTC
>NZ_JFDP01000066.1 GCF_000731915.1 Ureaplasma diversum NCTC 246 | reverse complement strand
TGTGGAAATGTCTCGTTATTTTGAAAACCAAAATTATGCTCATTTTGTAGTTTTAAATAAAGCTGATAAAGTAGCTAAATCTCATTATGATAATAATAAGCACAAGATTGCTAAATTTTTAAATATTAGTGTTGATCGTTTACTTTATTGTAGTGCTAATAAAATGACAAATATTGATCAAATATTTTCAATCATTAAAAAAGTTGTTTTAGAACATAAACAAAAGATCAAATTAGAAAAAGAAGCTAATAAGGAAGAGATAAGCAATGAGTAAACGTCAACTTTTAAAAAAATATGATCACCAACTTGTTGCAGCAAACAAGTTTGATTTTTGAAACCAACAACAATTATTTAAAGCTGATTTAAACTCTAATAAACCACCATTTGCAGTTGTTCTTCCTCCACCAAATGTAACAGGACATTTACATATTGGTCACGCTTATGGATTTACTTTACCCGATATTATTGTTCGATATAAAAAACTTCAAGGTTATGATGCTTTTATTATTCCAGGAACTGATCATGCTGGAATCGCAACACAAACTAAATATGAAAAGATCTTAAAAGAAAATGAAAAAACTAATCGTTTTGAATTAGGAAGAGAAGCTTTTTTAAAGAAGTTAGTTGATTGAAAAGATGAACAAGCTGAATACATTAAAAAACAATGATCAGCTCTTGTTTTATCACTTGATTATTCAAACTATATGTTTACATTAGATAGTTATGTAGTTGATCAAGTTAAAAAGATCTTTGTTCAAATGTATAAGGACAATATTATTTATCGAGCTAAAAAGCTTGTTAATTGAGATGTTGAACTTAAAACAGCAATTAGTAATATTGAAGTAATTCATAAAGAAATAAACCAAACACTTTATTACATTAAATATGAAACAGAGGATCATAAAGATAGTGTAATAGTAGCAACATCAAGACCTGAAACAATGTATGGGGACAAACATTTAGTAATGAACCCAAACGATGAGCGATATACTCATTTATTTAACAAAACATTTATTAACCCATTAAATAAAGTTAATATGTCAGTTATTTTAGATGATTATATTGATGTTGAGTTTGGTACTGGAGTTATGAAATGTACTCCTGCTCATGATTTTAATGACTATGAATTAGCTAAAAAGCACAATTTAGAATTAATTAATATTATGAATGATGATGGTACACTAAACGAAATGTGTGCTGAACACAAAGGATTAGATCGTTTAGTTGCTAGAGAGTTAATAGTAGAAAAACTTAAAGCAAATGGTAGCTTAATTAAAACTGAAAACTACACTACATCAATTGGTTTTAGTGAAAGAACTAATAGTATAGTTGAACCTTATTTATCTTGACAATGATTCATTAAAATGGATCCATTAGTTAAAAAAACAATAAAACAACAATTAGATGAAAATTTAAAGGTTGATTTTTATCCAAACCGATTTAATAAAACATTAATGACTTGGTTAGAATCAACAGAAGATTGATGTATTTCTCGTCAACTATGATGAGGACACCAAATTCCAGTTTACTATCACAAACAAACTAATGATGTTTATTGTGACATCAACCCACCAGCTGATTTAGAAAACTGAACACAAGACGAAGATGTTTTAGATACTTGATTCTCTAGTGGAATCTGACCAATCTTCACTACTAAATACGAACAAAATGATGCATTTTTTAAAAAATATTATCCAACAGCACTAATGGTAACTGGCGTTGATATTTTATTCTTCTGAGTATCAAGAATGATGAACTTCGCTCAATATCTAACTAAACAAAAACCATTTAATGATGTTTTAATCCATGGTTTAATTCGGGATAGTCTAGGTCGAAAAATGTCTAAATCATTAAATAATGGAATCGATCCATTTGATGTTATTGATCAATATGGAGTAGATGCAATGCGACTATTCTTTGCTTCATCAACAACAATTGGTGAAGATCTCAACTTTAGTGATGAAAAACTAAGTGCTAATTGAAACTACTTAAATAAGATTTGAAACATTGGTCGATATATTAATGATTTAGAATTTAGTAATTACAAACTAGATCTAACTAAACTTGATCAACTAAATTTAGTTAATCAATGAATCTTAGCTAAACTATCAACACTAATAGTTGAAATCAAAAAGAATATGGATAAATACAACTTAGTAGTAGCTTCTAAAGATCTTTATGATTTCATCTGAAACACATTTGCTTCTGATTATTTAGAATATACAAAAGTTTTATTAAAAGAAGAAAAGATAGTAGATGAAACAAAAGCTGTTTTAAGATATGTTTTTAATCAAATCTTAATTATGTTACATCCTTTTGCTCCTTGTATTAGTGAAGAATTATATTCAAGTATTAATGACACTAATCAATCAATTCTTTTAGAAACATATCCTAATTTAGAATTTAATATTGATACTAAATTAATTGATGAATTACAGGAAGTAATTCTATCAATAAGAAAATGAAGATTAGAAAATGATATTACTAATAAAGAGATAATTAGTTTTGATTGAATCAGTTCAGTTGATTATTCTAAAGATCGTTTTGTAATCACTAAGTTATTATCATCAATTAATGTAGTTATTAATCAATTCACTAATCAAGAAATTGATTATAATTATAAATTTGTTTTTGCTAACTTTATATTAGGATCTAATTTTAAACAAACAGTTGATTTAGAAGCTGAACTTAAAAAAGTTAATGATAAGAAAACATTCTTAGAGAATGAAATTAAACGAGCAGAAAGAATGTTAAATAATGAAGGATTTACATCTAAAGCCCCAGCTAGTTTAATAGCTAAAGAACAAGAAAAACTAGCTAGTTTTAAACAAGAATTAAATGCTTTATTAATTCATTTAAAAGAAATAGAAAAAAAGGTTTAGTAATGATTCATATTGTTTTATTTGAACCAGAAATTATTTTAAATACTGGCAACATTGCTCGGATCTGTGTTGGTTTTAATGCTAAACTACACTTAATTAGACCATATGGTTTTATTTTAGATCAAAACCGATTCCATAAAGATTTTATAAGAGCAGCTACAAATCACATTGATACTTTAAACTTAGCTCAGTATGATGATTTTGATGAATTCTTAACAATTAATCAAATTAGTAATGATAGTACTAATATTTTCTTTTATACTCGGTATGGATCTAACACTCCAGCTGATGTTAAATATCCAGACTATACAAACCAAGAAGTTTATTTAGTCTTTGGTAAAGAATCAACAGGAATTGATCATGCTATCTTAAAACAATTTCCAAACCAATGAATAAGAATCCCAACTAGTTTTAATTTAAGAAGTTTAAATGTAGCTAACTCTGTTTCAATGGGTATTTATGAACTAGCTAGAGCATATAATTTTGCTGGCTTATTAACTAATGAACCTCACAAGAAATTTGAATAATAATGCGTTTAAGAAATGACAAAAATGCTAAAGATTATTTAGCTAAGCAAACTAAATATATAGTTTTAGATCCATCGCTTTTAAAAACTGATTTAAAAGCGTGTTTTACTAACCCTAATAATCCATTATATGTAGAAATAGGAATGGGTAAAGGGGATTTCATTATTAATAATGCAATTAAAAATCCTAATATTAACTATTTAGGAATTGAAAAGTTCCAAACAGTAATTGTTAAAGCTCACAAAAAAGCTTTAAAACATAATTTAGATAATTTAATGATGTTAGCATATGATGCTAACTTAATTGATCAACTATTAAATCAAGCTTCTGTTTCTAAAATTTTTTTAAACTTTAGTGATCCATGACCTAAAAACAGACACACCAATCGAAGACTAACTCATCCTAGCTTCTTAGCTAAGTTTAAATACGTTCTTAAAGAAGATGGAGTTATTGAGTTTAAAACTGATAATGAAGGATTGTTTGCTTATACTATTAATGAAGTTTTATTAAATGATCTACAAAGTTATGAAATTTTATTTTTAACTTATAACTTATATCAACTAAAAGATAATGAACAATTAATTAATAATATAGCAACAGAGTATGAAAAGAAATTTGTTGCTTTAAATACTAGGATCAAAAAAGTAATCTTTAGATACTTATAGTTATATAAATAACTTAGTTTGCTTTTTATATGCTAAAAATGTTATAATTGTATGGTTATGGCGGTTATGGTGAAGTGGTTAACACGCCTGACTGTGACTCAGGTACGCGCGGGTTCAAATCCCGTTAATCGCCCCATTTAAATTATTTACTACTCCTTATAGGGTAGTTTTCTTTTTAGTATAATATAGCATTATGGAAAAACAACAAAAAAAAGAGATTGTTAAAACTTATTTTAGTTGAAGAAAAGAATCAACTTCACACCACATTCAACAACTAGTAATAAGTGCTATTTTTTTAGCTTTATTTCTTGTAGCTAGAATCTTAACTAAAAACATTGATTTTATAGCGTCACATTCTTGACAGTTACAAATGTTAGTTTTTTGTGTTGGGATCTATGCTATAAATTCGTTTTATTATAAGCTCTTCTTTTTTATTATTGCTCCATTATTGATGTTAGTATTTGGGTTTAGTGCTGAACCATTTTTTGGTTATTTAGCTCCTCATTATAGTTTCTTTAG
The DNA here is from genome assembly GCF_000731915.1 of Ureaplasma diversum NCTC 246. Classification (GTDB taxonomy): domain Bacteria; phylum Bacillota_I; class Bacilli_A; order Mycoplasmatales; family Mycoplasmoidaceae; genus Ureaplasma; species Ureaplasma diversum. Next base: position 12,873 of record NZ_JFDP01000066.1, on the reverse strand, counting down.
TTTTTTATTTTTAGATTTAATTGAACAGTTAATTAATAAACCAGAACATAAAAAAATAAATCCAATTATTAATTATGGATTGATTGTTGTGTTTTCAGTTTTTAGTTATATTTTGGTTTGAATTTTTTATGCAATTCAAGGGGTATTATTTTATCAAGTATCTTGAATTGCTTCATTTAGTTTTAATGCTCCAATTAGCTTTGTTTCAATGGGAATTAATTTAGCTATTGGTTTAGTTTTATTCCCAGCAATTTACTTATTAAAACAACAATATAATAAAAAGAAAATAACTTACTAATTAGATTTTAATTAGTTGTTTATTTTTTAGTTTCAATAAATGCTTGTGCTTTATAATATAATATTAGTTATAACAATCTGGTTTTATTAACAATCGGCTAGGATTTTATGAGAAAAAATAAAACAAAATTTAGCACAAAGTTAGTCTCATCACTAATTAAAACAGCTATCTTAAAAGTGCCTGGAGTTGCCAGCGTTGAAATTGATCAGCAACAAAGTGATTTTAACCAAAATAACTTCGTTGTTAACATTGAAATTCGTAAGGATATTTTAAACATTGTTGGTGTTGCTGAAGAAGCAAGAAGTTTAGCTTATTATGAGCTATCTAATCAACTAAATGACGATACTGTAATTATTAATATTGTCATTAATTTTTAGTTATTGAAAGTTATATTATATGAAAACAATTAAATTAGAAATGTTTAAACAAATGCTAATTGCAGGGTCAAAAGCTTTGGAATTAGAATCTGACTACATTAATAACTTAAACGTTTTCCCTGTGCCAGATGGTGACACGGGTTCAAACATGAAAACAACAGCTAATGGGGCAATTAGTAGTATTTTAAATGATACAATCAATAATTTTGCTATCTTAGCTAAAACATATAGTCGCGGTCTTTTAATGAACGCTAGAGGAAACTCTGGGGTGATTTTGTCACAAATCTTCCGTGGTTTTTTTGAAAAACTTGCAACTGATTCACAAGAAGTTAGTATTCAAGAAATTCAAGCAGCTTTTGTTAATGCTAAAGAACATGCTTACAACAGTGTTTCTACTCCAATCGAAGGAACAATCTTAACAATTATTCGTGTCATTAGTGAAGAGATAGTAAATGAAGAATTTGAAACTGCTAATGAATTATTTGATTTTGCAGTAGCTATTGGTCAGGATACTTTAGAAAAAACACCAGATATGCTACCAGCTCTTAAAGAAGCTGGAGTTGTTGATTCAGGTGGGTATGGTTTAGTTTGTTTACTTAAGGGGATGAGTGATCAATTAAGTGGACGATTTGATGAAAGTGTATTAGTTTCAAATAAGAATTCAAATAAAGCAGCTGATTTAAACAACTTCATTGGTTTTAATAATGAACCTGAAGAAGGATTTGGTTATTGTAGTGAAATCATTATGTCACTAAATAAAAAGATCACACCAGATGCTCCTGAAAAACATTACTTTAATATTGAATCTTATAAGCGTGAACTATCTAAATTTGGTGATAGTATGGTTGTTGTTCAAGATGATGATCTTGTTAAAGTTCACATCCATACAACAAGACCACACAAACTTTTACAAGTTTCTCAAAAATATGGTGAATTTGATAAAGTCAAGTTTGAAAACATGACTAATCAATTTTATGAAAACTTACAACGTCGTGGTATCAACTATAAAGAATATAACAGCGAAACAAAACGAGAATTTAAACAAAAAATTGTTGTTACAGTTCCATCAAGTAAATTCAAAAAAAGAATCCTTAGCGAGTATGGTATTGAACAAGTAATTGTTACTGAAGAAGATGGTACACCATCAATTCAAGACTTTGTTAATAAAATCAACCAAGCTAATGCAACACATGTGATTATTATCACAGATGATTCAAATTTAGTTTTAGCAGCTGAACAAGCTACTAAAATAGTTGCTGAAAATGGGGTTATTGCATCAGTTGTAGCTGGAAACAATGCTTTCCAAGCTTTATTAGCAATTTCTTATTTTGATGAACGATCAGAATTTAAAGCAAATGTTAAATCAATGAATAAAGCAATTAAGAAATCACATAGTGCTTTAGTTTCAACAGCAGCTAAAAGTGTTAATTATACTCATATCACAGTTACTGAAGGTGAATCAATTAGTATCATTAACAAACAAGTTGTAGCTTCTAATAAAGAAGAATTTAGTGTTCTTAAAAGAACAATTGATTTATTAATTAGTGTTTCTAAACATAAAGCAATTTGTTACATCTTCTATGGCATTAATGCTAACTTAGAAGATGTTAAACAAATTGAAAAATATGTTTCTGAGAAATATGGTTTAATTTGTGACATTGAGTTCACAGGGCAAAAATTATATCAATACTACATTGGGGTGCAATAAATAAGATGAATAAAAAAGTGCGAATTGTTTTAGATACAATGGGTTATGAAAATGAATTATCTCATGCTATAAAAGCTGCAATTGATTTTAAAACAACCCATCAAGATGTAGAGATTGTTTTAGTAGGTAATGAAGAAGAGATTAAACCTTTATTAAATAATCATCAGTTTGAAATTATTCACACAACAACTTTTATTGATCAAAAAGATACAGTTATCTCTGCTCGTAGAAAAACTGAATCATCAATGCACAAAGGATTAAACTATTTAAAAGAGAATAGTGATGTAGATGGAATGTTAACAGCAGGGAACACTGCTGTGTTTGTTTATAATGCTTATTCTATTATTGGTTTATTAGATCATATTAAAAAACCAGCTTTTATGCCATTTGTCCCAACAATGGATCAAGTAGGAATGAATATTTTAGATGTGGGAGCATCGATACAAGTTGATGGAGAAGATCTATTTAATTTTGCAATAATGGCAATTGCTATTGCTAAAAACCGAGTAGAAAACCCTAAGATCGGAATCTTAAATATAGGAACTGAAGAACATAAAGGGTTTAGTTATCATCACGAAGCACACAAACTTTTATTAAACTCATCATTAAACTATAAAGGGTTTATCGAACCTAAAAACATTGTTGAACGAGAAGTTGATGTTTTAGTAACTGATGGGTTTGCTGGTAATATTGCTCTTAAAACAATGGAAGGGGTTGCTTTATCTTTAGGTAACTTCTTAAAAAAAGAATATAAGAAAAAAAGATATTTTTTAGCTGGTCTTTTTAGTTTGCCAATTTTTAAAAAAGTAAAGAAGATATTTGATTATCGGAACAATGCTGGAGCATTTGTGCTTGGTACTAAAAAAATATTAGTTAAAACCCATGGGAGTGCGGATTATTTACAATTTATGAGTGCATTACGTATGCTTTATGAAAGTGTTCAAAATAATGTTTTAGAAACAATCACAAAGGATTTAGAACAACACTATGGAAAATAAAAAGAAACTATTAGTAGAATTACTAAAGCGTGAACACATCCAACCTAAAACATTATCAATTTATATTGAAGCTGTAACTCATAAATCATATGCTAATGAAGCTAAATCAACACGTTCATACCAACGGCTTGAATTCTTAGGTGATGCTTGTATTGATTGAGTAATCAGTAACTTTATTTATTCTCGTAAAATCCAAACTAATAAAGGTTCACTTCGCGAACTTGATGAAGGGGAAATGACTCGGGTACGAAGTAAACTAGTTAAAACAGAGAGTTTAGCACGAGCTGCTGTTGAATTAGGTTTAGATAAAGTAATTTTAGTTGGTCATGGGTTTGAGAATACTTGCAACATCAATTTAAGCAAAATTCATGAAGATGTTTTTGAATCTTTTATTGGAGCTGTTGCTCAAGATCAAGGAATTAAAAAGGTTATTAAGATCTTAGATAAAACCTTAATTAGATATTATAATGAAGGTCTTGTTAATACCGAAAAAGACTATAAAACAATTTTCCAAGAAGAGATGCAAAAGATCTCTAAAAGTGATATTCACTACATCTTAATTGAAAACACTCCAGAACAAAAAACAATTCATTTATTATGAAATGGATTAGTGTATGGAATTGGTTCTGGTAGAAATCGAAAAGAAGCTGAGTATGAAGCAGCTAAAGATGCATTTGAAAAAATCCGTAAAAAATAATGTGGATGGTATTTATTTAAATATTAACTAGTAATATTAAAATAAATGTCTTTTACAAAACTAAGAAGCCGCAGCATTGCTGCGGACTTTTATTTCTATTTAATTAAATTTATATAAAACTAATTAATAGTTAATAAGTTGTTTTTTATAGTACTTAAATTTGCTCTTGATGATTTAATCATCCTTATTAGATCTATAGTTGATTTATTTAGTAGATAGATTAAAAGGGATGTTTATAGCAGCTAAATCATCACAGAATTCAAATCATTTTTCTTGAATTCTGTTCTCTAATACTTCATCAATTAAAGCAACATATTTTTGCATAATTTTTCTTATCCTGTTCTATGGTTTAGAATATTATGTATACAAAGTTATTAATCATTTAATTTAAGTACCCTTTTATAATATTTTTAGTTAGAGATTATTATTAAGTATTTAGGCTACATATTTTGTGATATAAAGAAAAATCAAGTTATTAAAACTTACTTTTTGTTGGTATATAACAAACATATTATTTAATTACTAGTATTATAATTAATAGATTTTTTGCATTATGCATAAGTCAATTTTTATTCTAGAAAGTATTTTAAAATATGAGCAAATTTATAAACAAAAAAGGTCTTATCTTAATGGTAAGCACGATCCTTGCCGGATCATTAATTGTAGCTGTTGCAGCTGCTTGCAACAACAAAACATCTCAACCATCAAAACAAAAAGAAACTAACACCCAACAATCTTCAAGTTCAACAGTAAAAACAATGACTGAACAAAAAGATAAAATGAATTCAATGGATTCAGCCGCAAACAAACAAACAAACAAACAAACAAACAAACAATACTAACACCCATGCTAACCATAATCATGGCAACTCAACAATGGGGTCAAACTCAAAACCAAATGAACAACTAAATAACAGTTCAACAAGCAATACAACTAAAAAAGACTCACCTGGTTTAAAGACTGATGAGAATAAAAATAACTTAGCAAACCCAGGAGCAAAAGAAAGCAACCAAACAGAAGCTGCCAAACCTCCTGTTACACAAAGCGGAAATCAAACAACTAATCAACCTAAGACAGAAGCACAAACAGCGCCTAAGAGCGGAACTGATAATAAAAGTGTGGATGGAGCAGAGACTGCACCTAAAACAGATAATTCAAAAGCTACTGGGAAAGAAGCAGAAAATGCACCTAAAAATCAAGCACAACCTTCAGAACCAGTAAAACTTGAAGAATCAAACGCTACAGCTGTAATTTATGGTAAAAAAATAACTAAACAATCTGAGAAAAAATATATACTCCAAGTGAACATCAATGATGCAAATAACAAATGAGCACAAGTTATCCTAAAACCAAAAGATGGTAAAGGTTCAGAAATTAGTTCAACAATTGAAAAAATTATTTCAGGTTTTGTTGCTGTTTACTTTGAAAGTGTAGAAGCAATGAAAAAATATAGCGTAAGTGCTATTAAAATTTTAGAAAATAAAGATGATCAAAAACCTAAGGTTGTTAAACTATCAGACACTTTAAAGAATTTAGAGTTAGAATACACAGAAGAAGAAAGATTCTTTTAATACAAAATCTGAAAATAATCGCTTTAGACTAATCTAACAAACCAACACCCAATTTTAAATCATATATTTAAATCCGAACACAAAAGAAATTAATCACAAAACAAACCTTGGGCAATTATGGATTACCATAGTTATGCCCGGGTTTTTTTTATATCTAGATGATTATTTAACATTAATTTTTTATATAGATAAAAAACTAAAATACATAAGCTACATATTTTGTGATACCTATAAAAAAACTATTAATAAAAGATGTTTTTTAATGGTATAAAACAACCTTATTATTTAAACGCTAGTATTACAATTAATAGATTTTTGCTTTGTGCATAAGTCAATTTTTTATTCCCGAAAGTATTTTATTATGAGTAAATTTATAAATAAGAAAAGTCTTATCTTAATGGTAAGCACGATCCTTGCCGGATCATCAGTTGTAGCAATTGCTGCTGCTTGCAACAACAAAACATCTCAACCATCAAAACAAAAACAAACTAACACCCAACAATCTTCAAGTTCAACAGTAAAAACAATGACTGAACAAAAAGAAAAAATGAATTCAATGGATTCAGCCGCAAACAAACAAACAAACAAACAAACAAACAAACAAACAATACTAACACCCACACTAACCATAATCATGGTAACTCAACAACAGGGTCAAACTCAAAAGCAGAAAACCAATTAAAGACTGGTTCAAAAAATAATGAGAATAAAAATAACTTAGTTGGTTCAAAACCAAATCAAAGTGTTGATAAACAAACTGCTAAACCTCCTGTTACACAAAGCGGAAATCAAAATACTAATCCACCAAAAGCAGAAACTCCTACAACACCTAAGACACAAAGTGAAAATAAAGCACCAACCACTCCTGAAGAAAATAATCCAAAAACGATGGAAAGTGGAAGTGCTACTACTCCAAAAACACAAGGTTCTACCACAGATGGTTCTACAACAAATAGCTCTGGAAAAACTGCAGATGCTGCAACTCCAAAATTAGAAGAATCTGATGCTTATGTTGATATTTATCCTGGTACATCACTAAGCAAGCCTGCTGCTGATAAATGAACACTTAATATTCCAATTCAAAAAGCAAATGATAAATTTGTACAAGTTGTTCTAAAAGAAAAAGATGGCGAAAAAGTAGCTTCGACATTTGGAAAAGTATATTCAAATTATGTAGCTGTTGATTTTAATGCCATTAAAACAGATAAAGAATATACTGTAGAAATGATCAAAATTTCTGATAACAAGGATGGTACAAATCCAAAACTTGCTAAACTATCTGATAAAACTAAAGCATATAAATTCGTTTATAGAGAAAGCAATAGTTCATTCTAATTTACGGATCGATTCTGATAGCCTTATTAAATTTCAAACTAATTCCTTAACACTTAAAAATAACAAAACACCCAATTTTTAAAATCATAAATTCTTAATCCAAACCTAGAATAAAAATAGACATAAATAAACCCAAACACAATATGAGATGTTGTTGTGTATTATGGGTTTATTTTTTTATTTCTATACTAATTAATTAAAGTAATTATGATTACTAAAAAACAGTAATAAAGTTAAAAACACTTTAATTGAATCTTAACGATTAGGATATAAAATAAGACTTGTATTTATTTTTTCGGTATTAAAATAAATAGATTTTTGCATTATGCACAAGTCAATTTTTTTATTCTAGAAAGTATCCTAATATATGAGCAAATTTATAAATAAAAAAGGACTTATCTTAATGATAAGTACGATCCTTGTTGGATCATCAGTTGTAGCTATTGCTGCAGCTTGCAACAACAAAACATCTCAACCATCTAAACAAAAACAAACTAACACCCAACAATCTTCAAGTTCTACAACTAAAACTACAACTAAAAAAGAAGATAAAATGAACTCAGGTTCAACAAACAATAACCCTAGTAGTTCAAAAACAAACGAAGGAACTAACAATAGTTCTTTAGTCAATAAAACTAATGATAAGACAGGTTCTGCAGCTGATAAAACTATGGAAAACAAACCAACAAAACCAGCTGTGAAACAAAGTGAAAGCCCAACACAAACAACACCAAAAACTGATGGAAAAACAAATATTGAATCTAAACAAATGTCAGATGCCCCATCAACACCTAAAGCAGAAAACGGAAAACAACAAGCAGATTCTGCAACTGGCACTGCTAAATTAGATGCATCAGATGCACAAGTAACAATCTACTCAGGTACAAAAATATCAAAAGAATCTGAAAATAAATATATATTACATGTTTATATTAAAAACGCAGATAACAAATATGCACAATTAGTACTTAAACCAAAAGAGGGCGGGGCAGAAATAACTTCGTCTTTTGAAAAAATTATATCTGGCTATGTTGCAGTATATTTTAAATCAGTTGAACCAAAGAAAAATTATAATGTGATAGCAGTCAAAATTTCAGACAATAGCGACGGATCAAAACCTAAGGCTGCAAAAGTATTTGAAGATTTAAAGAAAGTTAATTTAACACTTAAAGAAGAAGAAAAACTATTCTAATTAAATAACAACCACCTATTTTTTAAAATCACAAACTCTTAATCCAAACTAATCCATAAACAAAGTAAGTTATTTAAAGCTTGCTTTGTTTTTATTATCTAGATATAAACCAATTAATTAACTATTCATTAATCTTTATAATAAAATTAAATATTATTAAGATCTATTATTTCTTAATTACTTTAGGAAGAGTTATTATGTCAAGTGTTACAGCAGTTGTAAGAAAAACAAAACAACCTAAGAATGGTTATTTACCAATTAAATCATTTGAAGTTTATTCAATGTATGAACCAATTAACAGATCTGGTGAAAATGTTCACCCATCATTAGTTGGACTAGCTGTAGATTATTTATTTAGATTAAATAACAAAGAAGTATCACAAAGTCTTTTTTCTGTAGCACTAGAAGGGGCAATGATATTAGATAACTATAATCTTTTTAATGGAATAGAAAATAATAATGAATTTGAATATGTTAAAAGTTTAATTGATTCTCTTAATAATGATTTAAGTGATTTAGATATTATCAAAGTTATTGAAATAGCATCATATGATCCAGCTTATCGAGCTGGTGTTCAAAATTACACTCCATTTCAATCAATGATAGAAAAAAATGGATTTGTTAACAAAATCACTTTAAATAACATAAGATTTATGGTTACTAAAATGATCCAATATTTTCAAGATGAAAATAAAATAATTGAAACCGGATCAACCTTTATTGGTGGTTATGGGGATAATATTCAAACAGGTGATTGTGACTTTTTAAGTAAAGATACTTTATGAGATTTAAAAGTAAGTAAATATGAACCTAAAAAAGAAGATTCATTACAATTGTTAATTTACTATGTTTTAGGATATGAAAGATGTCGTAAAATTTCATTTGAACACATTAAATATTTAGGTATTTATAACCCATCAATTGGTAAAGTATACAAATTAGAAATAGCTAAAATTGATAAAGATCTTATTAGATATGTTGATGATCAACTTATCCAATAAAAGATTTGATAGTTTGATATCTTTTTTACTAACAAATAAAAAGTACCCACTTACTTGATTAAGTAAAAAGGTACTTTTGATATTTAATATTATGAATTGATAAGCTTAAAGATTTAATCATCTTTAAGGATTTTATTGAATAAATTAAGCTGGTGTTCAGGGATTTCTGATTTAAGACCAATTAGTTCTAAAATACGATATGCAACTTTGATTGCTGAGTGTGATGAGTTTGTTGTAACTAAATTACGATCAACAATGATTTCTTCTTTTTGGTTTTTTAAATTATTATCAATTTGACAGAATTTATCATTACATGTCACTTTATAACCATCAATTAACCCGTTTTCATTTAAAAAACAGCAACTATTATTAAGAGCAATTAAAAATTTATTTGGTTCATTTCGTGCAAAGAAACTATTTAAAAAGTAGTTAATTTTAGGGACTCTTGGTGTACCCATAATAAAACTATATTTATTAATTGTTTCTTGTCTTAATGAAGGTGAAGAAATTAAAATTAAAAAATTGAATTTTGATAAATTACACTTTTCAATTAATTCATCACACACAATTTTATTTAAAGTTTGCATTTGCATTGTTAATTGTTTACCAAGTGAAACTAAAGTAACAAAAGCTCCTGCTTCTTTAAGAATTAAATTTAAAACTGCAATTTCAAAATCATTAGCATGTTGTGGGACTAAAATCCCTATCCGTTTATTGACAATCATCGTACAAATTCTTTCTTATTATATATATATATATATATAAGAACAAACTAAATACCAACTAATCCGTTAACGAACCGACGTAAAGATCGATCATGTGATAGGGTTGGATAATTACGAGTTTTGTTCTTAATTTCAAAAGGGTGAATCAACTTATAGCTAAGCACGTATTGATTATTCTTCTTATCAAAAAATAATACCATAAAATCTAATTTCGCATTAACTGGAAACCGTTGGCTCATATTCTGAAATGGGGTTACTTCACTTAAGTCTCACAAGGGACAAATCCCTTGTTCGTTATTTTGTAAAGTTACTATAACATGTTTACTAGTATAAGATGTTATTGTACCTTCTCAAACACAGATCCTACTATTTACTTGTTCATTATACTTTTTATTATTGTTATTCATAATTTGTTATTATTTTATTATTTTTAATAATAATATTAATTATAACCCACAATAGGTATATTTATCTATTCTATGCAACAATATATGCAATTTATTGGATAATTTTTAACATAAAAATAAACCTATCCTTTTTATATTATTGTTATTGGTATAATTTAATTAATTTTTCAATTTTAGAGAAGTAAGGATCAATAGAAATGAAATTAAATGTAACAATTGAAATTCCAAAACATTCAAATATTAAATATGAATATGATCGAAAGACAAAACAAATTGTAGTTGACAGAATCCTTTATGGATCAATGGTGTATCCACAAAACTATGGGTTCATTGCAGATGCTCTTGATTTTGATGGAGATGAATTAGATATTTTAGTTATAGCTGATCAAGCAATTGCGCCTGGTATTAGTGTTCCTGTTAGAATTGTTGGAGCAATGGAAATGATTGATGGCGGGGAAACTGATACTAAGTTATTAGGAGTAATTGATTGTGACCCAAGATATAGTCAAATCAACAAGTTTGCTGATATTCCAACTCACTTATTATTTGAAATCAAAGATTTCTTTGAAAACTACAAAAACTTACAAAACAAAAAAGTAGAAATTCTAGGATTTAAGAATGATATATGAGCTGTTGAAGAATTAGCTTTCTGTCAACAATTAATGAAAGAATACGGTTCAATGGATAAAGCTGAATTTGTTAAATTAATGAAAACTAAATATCCTGAAAAATATACAAAGTAAAATATGATTACAAAAATTAAAAACTCTTCTTTAGGACAAAAAATAATAGCATTTAACAATAAATTAGATCAACACATCTTATTTAAAAAAGCTATTAATAAAATTAAAAAGTTAGCTGTTCGAAATTACTTCTTAAGTATTTGTTCACTTAAAGTTATTTTTTGAAAACTAATTAATTTAACTTGAATTGCCATATTAGTAATGGTATCTGGTTTTTTAGTACGTCAGTTTGCTATTGATTTAGTAGTAAGTACTAATCAAAAAGATCATGGTAGTATTTTTAGTTTTACGATTAATAATGGTGTAGCCCTTGGTTCATTAGGAAATGCTGATGTAGGATTAGTTTATTTTTTACAAACCCTACCAATTATCATTGGTAGTTTAGCTTTCTTATTTGTTAAGGATTCATATTTCTATATTCCTTTATTATTCTTATTATTTGGGGGAATGGGAAATATTATTGACCGATCAATTCCTGAGTATGAATTAGTAGGTATTAAAGGCTTTAGTGATGATCCAAACCAACGGGGTGGAAATGTTATTTTCCATGGTGTAGTTGACTATTGACGATTTGCTAATAGTGTTATTAACATTTTTGATGTTTATATAGTAACTGGGATCTGTGTATTAATCTTCTTCTTAATCCTTAATATTGTTATTAAGTGAAATGAAGAAAAGAAAAAAGAAAATAAAGAAAAAGATGAAGATACACCAGAATGAATTAGTAAAGCAGCTTCATCTACAGATACTGAGATTGTAAGTGTTGATAATAAACCATTTGGTTGAGATGATAAAAATAAAGAGAAACAACCTAAACCATCAAATGAAGATGATGAAGAATAGTGATGCAAACTTTTAAGTATTTAGAATCAAATAATGAACGAATCGATAAAGTATTAAGTAGTTATTTAAATATATCAAGAACTAATGCTGCTAAACTAATTGAACAAAATGTAGTTTATTTAAATGATCAACTAATAACTAAACCTAAACATTTAGTTGTATTAAATGATCAAATTAAAGTTCTTGAAACAGAAAACAAAGAAATTAATACTAATATCTTAGCTTATGAATATGATCTAAAAATCATCTATGAAGATAATGATTTATTAGTAGTTTATAAACCATCAGGAATGTTAGTTCATCCATCTGTTTATAATGAACAGGATACTTTAGTTAATGCTTTGAAATTCTATTTTAAAGATCAATATTTTTATATTGCTCACCGCTTAGATAAGTTTACTTCTGGAATGTTAATTGTAGCTAAGAATCCAGAAGCATTAGAAAAGATCCAAGCTCAATTTATGAACTGTTCTGTTGATAAAGCTTATTATGCTTTAGTTGAGAACAGATTTGATGATGCTCATTTACACTTTATGATTGATGAACCGATTGGTCATAGTTATCAAGATAAATTAAGAATGAGAACTGGTAATAGTAAAAATCCAAAAGAAGCTAAAACAATTGTTAAAGTATTAGAACAGTATGTTAATACAGCTTTAGTTTCTGTTCAAATTATTACAGGAAGAACCCATCAGATTCGTGTTCATATGCGACACATCAATCATCCAGTAATTAATGATCCATTATATGGTTCAAGAAAACATGTAACTGATTATGAACAATTCTTACATGCTTATTATTTAAAATTTATTCATCCTACTACTAATCAAATTCTAGAATTTAAAGATGAACTTCCTAATGAATTCTTAGAAATGATTAATAAACTAAAACATGAACGATATTAAAAACCAACTTTATTTAGATGTAACAACAAAACATTGCGTTATAGCTCTTTATAAAAACCAACAACTAGTTGA
>NZ_JFDP01000065.1 GCF_000731915.1 Ureaplasma diversum NCTC 246 | reverse complement strand
AAAGATAGTGTTCGCAAACATTATTATGCTAATGATGTTGATGCACTCTTACTATCTTATAAAAACTAACAAAGAAAAGAATATAAAAACCCACTAATTGAGCTAGTGGGTTTTGTTGTCTAGTTTTAGTTAACTTTTTTCTTAATTGTTGAGAATACAAATGTTGGTTTATTTGTATCTTCTAATTCTACTTTTTCATATTTACTTAAACGAGCAGCTAGTTCATTAACTTGTCTTTTAAGTGAACTAATTTGGTTGTCTCGTTCAATTAAAGCATTAACACATCAATCTTGATCAAAGAAGTCTTCTGATGATTCTAAGGATTCTAGTTCTAAACAATGTTCACATAAAAAACCATTTAGATTTTCTATTCCACAACTTATACAAAAACTATTATCTTCTTCTTGATCTTTAGTTTTAATGAATTCATCACATGATTCATTAAGGCAAACACCTTTATCTTTTTTATTCATAATTTGCCTCCATATTTATTAATAAATTGTAATACAAAACCTTATCATTAAATTAATTTAAAAATAATTATTAATATTGTTTTAATAATGAATAATAAGAAGTAATATTAGTATTTTAAAATAACTATATTATCTAATCTATCAATAAATTTATTAATATAGTAGATTAACTATCATTAATTATTAATTGGTAAAATATAAGAATTATATATGTTGGTTTTTTAGGGTGGGGTTATGAATAAGAAAGTTGTTTTAAGAGAGATAGAGAGAGAGAGAGAGAGAGAGAGACCGGAGTTAAGGTTTAAGGGGTTTGATGGAGAGTGGATAAAAACATCAATTAAAGAAGCATCATGCTATAGACGTGGATCTTTTCCACAACCTTATGGAAACAAGGATTGATATGATGGAGAAGGTTCTATGCCATTCATTCAAGTCGTTGATGTTTCTAGTTCAATGAATTTAGTCGATGATTCTAATCAAAAAATTAGTTCAATAGCACAACCGATGAGTGTCTTTACAAAAGCAGGTTCTATTTTAGTTACTTTGCAAGGAACAATTGGACGAGCCGCAATAACACAATATGATGCTTATGTTGATAGAACTATATTGATATTTGAAAAGTATAAAATCAACATAGATCCTAGATTTTGAGCCTATATAATTAAATTAAAGTTTCAAACAGAAGCAACGAAAGCACCTGGTGGAATAATTAAAACCATCACAATTGATGCTTTATCTAAATTTCAAGTATTAATCCCTAACCTTCCTGAACAACAAAAAATCGCCAATTTCTTCAGTCAACTAGACAATTTAATCTCACTTCAATCTAAAAAAGTCCAAAAACTAAAAGATATTAAAAACGGATGTTTAAATAAGATGTTTGTTTAAATTTCTTATATAATCCTAACAACCAATCAATAAATATGTTCATTACTTTAAGAATTCTTTTATTTATTAGAATCTATTATTATGAAGAAAAAACATTTAATTTTAAGTTTATTAATCCCAATAACATTTACAACTATAACTACTGTTGCAATTAGTTGTAAACAAGAAGAATCTAAACCAACAGAATCAAATAAACCTACTAATCAAGTAGTTAGTTTATCTTTTAATACCAACCCAGTATTAAACCCAATTAATAATAACCAATATGAATTAGTTGTTAATGTTACTAATGCTAATAATAAAACATTAGTAGCTAAACTAACTAAAAAGGATGATAAACAAACCTTTAGTACTGTTAATAAAGTTATAGTTAAAGATAATGTAGCTAAATTGGTGTTTTCTAATTTAGCTATCAACTCTTCATATTATTTAAGTAATGTATCTATTTTAGAAAACAATAATGAATCAAAACCTATTGATTTAGATTCATCAATAGTTAATCATCCATTAATAATTAATTGAGACTTAGACCTTATAAAATTAGATCAACAGATTCCAGCTAATGCAACTGTAGCTAAATGGTTTTATGATTCATATAAACAATTAAGTGAACAAGAGAAAAGGTTTAATTGAGTAGTAGCTCAAATTAATGCTAATGCATCAAGTCAACCTGAATCAGAATTAACTAAAATTAAAGAACAACATAAGATGTTTGCATTAATTACAAACACCATATCAACTAAGTTTTTAGAAACTTATTCTTCACATAAGCAAGAACAATTATCTAATGCTTTAAATCAAATCAGTTCTATTCTTGCTAAGAATATAAATAATACTAATACTAGTTCAATAAATGAACTTAAAACTATTAATACTTTATTTCTTAAAGGTTTAATAGCTGCTGAATTAGAGCTTTCTAAAAGTAGTAAAAGTTAATTATTTGGATAGAAAAAAGCACCTGGAAGGGGTGCTTTTGTTGCGGGCTTAAGGTTGTTGATTAGGTGTAATTATTTAGTAGGAGCAGCTGGTGTTTTAGTAGAATTGTCGATGTAACGATCAGATGCATTAAAGTTTTGGTATTTATCCATTAACTTTTCTTTCTTTTCAGCTGGTGTTGCTTCTAATCATCTAATTAGTAAATATTTGATAGCGTTTTCAAAGTCTTGGTCATATCGGCTATCAACGTTCTTAAGTGTTTTACTGAATGTATAACCATCCCCGTTTGTTCACATGAAGTTATTAACTGCGATGATAACTGTGTCATTATCATTTAATTCTTTAAATTGACCATCTTCTTGTTTCTTTTCGATCTTAGTGATTCCATCATTTGTCTTAGTAATTCTTAACTTACCACCAAATGGAGCTTTCCCTTTAGTTTCATTAGAGAATTCTTTCTTTAAATCAGCTACACTAATTTCACCCATAATGAAGAAGTTATCAAATGGTGCAACAGTTAAAATATCTTTCTTAGTGATTGGTCCAGCAGGGATATCTGCTCTTAATCCACCAGCATTTCAAAGAACCGCATCAACTGGTTTTTCTATACCAGTAGTTGGATGTTTGTATTTTAAATTATCAGCAGCTAAATCTGATACAAATGAACCAACAGCACCTTGACCAAAGTATTCACGTTTTAATTCTGTTGGGTTGTTTTGAACTAACACATCTTGATCTAGTTTATCTTCAATTGCTTTAGCTTGATCTAATACTTTCTTCATAGCTAATAAGTTTTGATCATAGTGTTTGTTTTTAGCTGGGTCTAATAAATCAGCTTCAGGAACAAAATGAGTTCCATCAATTTCACCAGCTGTTGATAGTCTTGGATTAACTATCATTTCTGATCATAATAATTTGTTTTCGTGGTTTAAATTAAATCTTAATTCTGAAATTGTATTTGCTTTAGAGTGTCCTTGAGCAACAATAATTTGGTGTCCATTTTTGTTTCGCATTTTATCATTAACTAATTTGTGAGAGTGAGCAGCAAGAATAGCTGTAACATTATTGCTTGTCATGTTCTTAATGATTTCAACAGCTTCTCCTTCAGTTCCCTTAAGAGCTACTTTTCCATCACGTCAAACTTCTGTTTTATCTCCTCTTTTACGAGTTAATTCATATTCATTAGCAAACGAGTGAGATAGAACAACTACAGTATCTACTTTTTGTTCTTTAATTAATTTTTCAGCATAGTGGTCAACAATTTTAGCTAGATTTTCTGGTTTACCACCAAAATCTAAATCTTTAATGTTTGCAAATAAAGTAGTTCTTACAGTATCTTCAGTTGCTAAACCAACAATACCAACTTTAAATCCATTAAAATCAATAACAGATGTTGGATCAACTCAATCTACTAATTCATTAGTTCCTTTTTTAAAGATGTTAGCAGCTAAGAATTTCTTCTTTGGTTGGTTTGGTCATAATGTTTGAGCAAATGTTTGGAAACCTTGATCGTTTGGTCCTTCAACCAAACTCATATATTGTTTAGCTAAAGCCATATTACTTGCAGTTCTTGGATGTTTAGGATCTAAGTATTCAAGTCCTCAGTCAAACTCATGGTTACCAACTACTGATTCAACTGGGTTAAGCAAAGCAAGAGCTTTACCAGCCATTAATCCATGAGTTAAATCTGAAGCTAGTCCACCTTGGTAGTTATCTCCACCTAAAACAACAGAAACATTATCTTTACCATAACGTTGACGAATAATGTTGATATCGTTTAAAACACGAATCATTCCATAACCATCTTTTTTGATTTTGTTGTTTACAACATTTTCTAAGATAGCACCATGTAAATCATTAACATTAACAAGTGCTACTGTTCTTGCTACTTGTTTAGGGTCTAAAGTAGTTGAGCCATTGCTGTATAATTGTCTATTTTTAGATTGATTATTACATGCAACAGCAACAGCACCAATAGTTGAAAAAGCAGCTAAAACACCAAGTCCAGCCATTAAAATTCTATGTTTCTTTTTAATTTTTTTCATACTTAAAATTTAAAACCTGTCTATACAAATATTTATTGGTATATAGTCTAGCATATATAAAAAGTATTTTAAAAATTAAATTATTGTATTATTTAATATAAGAGATATAAAAATCTTTATTTTCAAACAGGAGTTTATAATGGCAACAGTAGCTAAAAAAAGTACTACAAAAACGCAATCAACTGAAAAAGCCGCTCCAAAACCAACTTATTATTTATCACCTTATGGCGACAAAGGGTGGAAAATTATGAAGCGTGGAGGAGTTAGAGTAACTAAAGTTTTCAAAACTAAAAAAGAAGCTTTAGAATATTCAAAAACACTTTGTAAAAACCAAGAAGCTGTGATTTTTATCCAACGAAAAGATGGTAGTTTCCAAGATGTTAAAAACTACCGTGATGAATAAAGTAATTCAAGGGCATTAGAAAAGCACCCAATTTGATCACGGGTGCTTTTTATTGTCTTTTTAATTAAGCGTTATGCTTAGCTAATTCTTTAAACATATATTCTAATTCTCACACAACACCATTTTCATCATTAGTGTGCTTTGTGATGTGTCGAGCCATTAATTTAGCTGTTCGAGTTCCATTTTTCATAGCAAACCCATAACCAGCATTATATAACATTGTTAAATCATTTTCTCCATCTCCAAAAGACATACAACGATCTAATGGAATCCCATAGTAAGAAGATAAATAACGCATCGCCATTGATTTATCAGCAAATGCTGAGTTGATTTCAATGATTTCAACATTATCAGATGGTTTAACTGATCAACTACGGACAGCTAAAGTTGGTGCAATTCTTTTAATGTGATAAACCATAGGATCAAACAATGATTTTGAATTCACATTTAACAATAGTGCATTAACATCAGATTCTAATTTCTTTAAATCATTACACATTGTAACAACACATTCATCATTATCAGGAATCTGAACATGGAAAATATTCATAAATGTGTTTCAAATTGCTGGATCTAAATTATTGTTTAATAATCTAGCTGAATTATTAGCTTCAACTACAGCATTAGTAATATTTTTAGAAATAAATGGATCTTTTAATATTGCTTTGGCAATATCTTTACTAAAGGTCATATTAATTGGTTGAAAAGAAGAATCGCTTGGATTAGATATGTATGCCCCATTATAATTAGCCATTACAGTATCTAAATTTAATTGGTTATAAATATCAATAGCACCACGAATTGGTCGACCAGTTACAATACAGAAAATATGTCCTTGATCAATGATTCGTTTTACTCCTTCAATTGTTTTAGGGTCTAATTGTCCACTACTATTTAATAGTGTTCCATCTAAATCACATGCTATTAAAAACCGATTTGCTTTACTTCTTTTCATTCAACTACTCACCTATTTAAATAAATTTCATATTCTTTAAAGCTAAATCAATTGTTTGTTCAGCAACTTGATTAGCTTTCTTAGAACTATTGTCTATTATTATATCTAAATCATCTGATTTAAGTCAATCATTTATTTTAGATTGGATCTTGGCTATATACTCACTTACTAGATTAGCTAAATCAGTTTTAAAGACTCCATAATTCATTCCATCATATTTTTGTTCAATAGCTTCATAACTCATATTAGTTAAACAAGCATAAATAGTCATTAAGTTACTGATTCCTGGTTGGTTTTCTTGATCATAATGAACCTTATTTAAACTATCAGTTACAGCTCCTTTAATTTTTTTAATGATAGTAGCTGGTTCATCACTTAAAAAAATTGTTCCCTTAGGGTTTGGATTAGATTTAGACATTTTAATTGATGGGTCTAACAGGTCCATGATCTTTGCTCCAATAGGGGGAATATAAACTTCAGGAACAGTAAATGTTTCTTTATACCTTTTATTAAATCGTTCAGCTAATACTCTTGTTAACTCTAAGTGTTGTTTTTGATCTTGACCAACAGGGACAATGTTTGAATTAAAAATTAAAATATCTGCAGCCATTAAGGTTGGATAAGTAAGAAGCCCTGTTGGTATTAACTGAGTATTATTAGCCATCTTTACAGCTTTAGTAGCTTTATCTTTAAACTGAGTCATTCGTTCTAATTCACCAAGTGCTGTTTGACACAATAAGATATGACTTAATAAAGGAATTGATTTAATAGAAGACTGATAAAACAAGCAAGCTTTATTAGGGTCAAGTCCTGCTGCTAAATAAGTAGCAACAATTGCTCTTTTATTAGCTACAAAATCTTTATTATCAAATGTATTAGGTGTTAATGAGTGTAAATCAGCTACGAACAAAAAGACTTCATACTCTTCTTGTAATTTAACAAAATTAACAATAGCTCCTAAATAATTTCCTAATGTAAGATTATTAGTAGGTTGAATCCCTGATACTAATCGTTTCATACTACAACTCCTTATAAGATATGGTTTTTATTTTGATTTAAGACATTAATAGATAATTATTAAATACTAAATAGGTGTTTATAATAAACAAGATTTAGTAAATATACTTTATAATTATAAAATAATATCTTGGGTTTATTTTCAAAGGTAATAAAGGAAACAACAGCGTAAAGTTATGATCCATGTTTTTTATACGCCCAACTGTAATGCTTGTAAAAAAGTAATTAAGTTTTTCCGTGACAACCAAATTCCTATTCAAAAAATTCAAATTGGTGTTGATTTCATTGAACACAAGATGTTAGTAGAAATTTTATCAATTTGTGAAAATGGATTTGAAAACATCCTATCTTTTAAAACTGATAGTTCGAAACGAATGAATTTAAATCGTGAGAACTACTTAAATTTAACTTCAAAAGAAGTAATGGGAATGATTGAAAACGACCTTAACTTTTTAAAACGACCTTTGATATATCAAACAGATAAAGCTGGTAATCCATACCGGATCCAGACAGGATATGATCCAGAAGAGATAACCATCTTCTTAAGGGGTAAAGAACATTGAAAATAACCAAAACCCTTACTTATTATGTTTATGTTAATAAAAAGGTAACAGATCAACATC
>NZ_JFDP01000064.1 GCF_000731915.1 Ureaplasma diversum NCTC 246 | reverse complement strand
AAAAATTAATGAAGTACTAAGTGCTATTTTATTAAACTGGATTATTTTCTTTGTAACACGATATGTTGTGTTTACAGCTCAAAACAAAATATATAATCCAAACCCTAATCAAATTGGACAAAGTTCAATTCAATTTTCTGATAATTATTCATTAACTAAATTAGGATCATTTGAAGGAGTAGGTGTAGGTGGAGAATCAACTACATTTACTTATGGATTTATCTTTGCTCTATTAATCTTTATTTCATTATCAGTTATTGTGTTTATTATTCTTAAATATACTGTTTTTGGACATAAGATCTTATCTGTTGGTAAATCATTCTCTGCTGCTCAGTATGCAGGATATAAAACAAAACTAATTTCTTTATCAACATTTGCTATTTCTGGTGCTTTAGCTGGAGCATTAGCGATGGTTAACTATACAGCTACATCAAGTAATGCTATTACTATTTCTCAATCAAATGACATCTTACCATTACAAGGGTTTGATGGGATTGCAATTGGATTAATTGCTCAAACTCATCCATTAGCTACAATCCCAGTTTCATTCTTAATGGGTCTATTACAACAATCAACTGAAAACTTAGGGGGAAGTTTCCCACAAGATATCTCAGGAATCATTATTTCCTTTGTGATGTTAGGAGCTGCAATGTTTGTGCTCTTTGAAAGAATCTCACCAGTTTATTGAGCATACCAACTATTCTCTTCTTACAAAGCAAAAGATTTATATAAGGAATATGAAAATGTTTCTGCAGCTACTTTAGCTGAATATAAAGCTTTATATAATGAAAATAAAAAGAATTTAAATTTATACCACCAAAAACTTAAAAAACTATATCAACAACTTAAACAACATCCAAATCATATAAACTATCATTTAGCTGAACAAACTTATCAAAAAGCTTTAGTTGTTGTTAATCAGTTCTATAAAGACCAATTAGCTAAATACTATGAAGAATATTTAAATAAAACTACTTATCAGCTTGCTCAATTTAAAAAGCATATCTTAATTGAAGAAGCAAAACTAGTTTACTACCCTGAAATCGAAGCACAACGAAAGTTTAACGCTCATTTAAAACGAATTGAAAACAAGAGTGCTTTACACTTATCAAAATATAAAGATAAAATCTATGCTGAACAAGCATTATTACAAAAACTACAAGATCAACACTTAAGTCAATATGTAATGAACTTAGATGTTAACTATGAAGCTTTTAAACAATTTAAAGCTGAATTTGATCAAAAACCAGTTTGAGATCTAAATAATACTAAAGCATTCTTAGCTACACTTAAAGATAAAGATAATCGATTAATTATTGATCATATTGATGCATTAGAAACAAATGATGAAATTGCTTTAATTGCAACAAATAATCAATTAAATCAATATGTTAATAAAATCTTAGATCAAGAAGTAGAAGAAATTATTACTTTAAATAAGATTAATAAAAAAGATCATAATCCTGAATTCACTAATACTATTGAACAATACTTTGCTAAAAAAGATAGAGTTTATAACCAAATTCTTAATAAGAGAAACAAATGTAGAAGTGCATATATTAATGAATTAGATAAATTTGCAAATGAAACTAATAATGTTGATAGTTTATTAAAGAAATATCAAAAACAACCAAGCTTAAACAAAATAGAAGCATTCTATAAAAAAGCAACAATTAGAGCTAATAAACTAAAACTAAATGAAAATGAAAAGAACTTAATAAACGAATGATTATTAGCTGCTAAAACAAACCAACTCAATAAACTAAATCCAGTAAGTAAGGAGCTTAATTAACAATGCCAACGTTATCATTAGTTAATGAATCCGCTTTATTTGCTGCGGTATTAATTCTAGGTTCACTAGCAGGTTATTTTAGTGAACGAGTAGGAATTGTAAACATCGGGATCGATGGTCAGATGATTTGTGGTGGATTCTTCTTTGCTTTATTTGCCACTATCATTTATAAATACATGGGAACAACCTATGATACTGAAAAAACCTTTATTGGTCCACTACTATTAGCTGGAGTGTGTACAATTCCAATTACGATGCTATTTGGGTTTTTAACAATCAAGTTAAAAACCAATCAAACAATTGCAGGAACTGCTATTAATTTACTTTCTACAGGAGTGTTTACTTTTTTAACAAACACTGTTGGACAACAAATTGATAATAAAACAACACTAACATCAGAATATAGTGGTTTATTAAGAATTGGTGATGGAACTACTGCTATTTATATTGGTAGTTTACTAATTCTAGCTGCTGTTATCATTATTGCTTCTGGTTTATATGTAATGATGAAGAAAACACCATTTGGATTAAGACTAACTGCTATTGGTGAAAACCCTAATGCAGCAGATGCCCAAGGGATTAATGTTTATAAATACCAATGAATTGCTTTAAGCTTTAGTGGGTTTTTAGCTGGACTTGCTGGGGGGATCTTTGTTTATTCAACCCAAGCTGGGTTTAGAGGAAGTGTAAATGGAGCTGGATTCTTAGCACTTGCAATCTTAATTGCAGGAACTTGAAGAATTCCTTTATTAATTTCTGTTTCTATTTGCTTTGCTATTATTACTAAAACAGTTAGCCAAGTCAATGCTAATATCATTCCACAAGAAGTTGGTAAATTATTACCATATCTAATTACTTTAGTTGCTATGGTTGCATTCAGTAAGTACTCGATTGCTCCTAAAAACCTGGGTATGGGCTTTGATAAATCAAAACGATAAAATAAAAAATAGAACTACTCTGATTAGCAGAGTAGTTTTTTGTTTGCTTTATAATATGAAATTGTTATATTTTAAGATTATCTAACTATAATATATACTATATATAGATTAGTTTTGTAGCTTATTTAACTTATTATTAATAGAGTTATACTGATAAAAGTGTAGCTTAGTAGATTATTATTCATTTCCTTAAAAAGTTAAATAAGTTTAAGATCAATATAATTAAAAACTAAGCAATTAACAAAATCAATTTAGGCTAAATCAATTATTAATTAGCTTTTAAAACAAGATAAAAAATAGACAAAATCAATTAAAAAATTATTGTTTTTTATAATATAAAAAATATAAAATTTCATAGTGATATACCTTCTTTTTCTATATTGTAATGGGTTTATAATTACAAATAATTTGAAATTAAAAGGTATCTATATGAAAATGAACAAAATGAAGCATAGAAAGTGACTCTCTATTGCACTAGGCACTACACTAGTTGCAGCAGGGATTAGTGCTCTAGCTTTTTCATGCCGGACTGAAGGCGGAAAAGATGGGACAATAAAGAAAACTAATCCTACAACACCAAAAGATGTTGACCCAAAAACTGTTGTTAAAACAGGCGGAAGCAAGCAAACAACTCCAGTTACTCAACCTAAAAAATCAACTGTTAGTTTAGACTCTGACACTAAATTAACAAAAAAGGACAATAAATACGAGCTTAAATTAAACATTACAAACGCAGATAACAAGTTTGTTAAGGTAGAACTAACAGCAACATCGAATGCACCTGTTGTAGCAACAAACTCAAATACAATTACATCTGAATTCGGAACTGTTAAAAATGGAAAAGTGACTGTTCAATTTAGTAATTTAGACGACAAAATGGACTATAAAGTTAAATCAGTTAGTCTTTATCAAACAAAAGAAGATACAAAGCCAGTTAAAGTTGAATTAGCAACTAAAGTAAGTGATCAAAAAATACAATTAGAAAAACCAAAAACTTTAGCTGCTCAACCGCAAGTTCAAGGTGATGATCCGACTGCTGGTCAAAGTGGTGGAAGTACTCAAGGTGGTAAACAAAAAGAAACTAAACCAAAACCAAAAAACCAAAAAACCAAAACCATCTAAAAGTGCATACACTAAAGAAATATTTGATCCAGCTGTACATTTACCAAAATTTGTCGACAAATATTGAGCTAGAGGCGTAATTTATGACCACTTAAAAACTAAATTTTTAGGTATCTCTGACCCAGATGCTAAGTTTAATTGATTCACTAAGTGAGAATATGATCCTGAAAAACCATTTTATCCTGGTGAAAAAGATGATAATGAATTTGAATATCTTGTTAAATTATATTGAATGGCAGCATTGTATGCATTAGAAAGCAATTATATGATGCAAGTTGGAAAAGATGAATATAATAGAATTGTAGATCGATTATATAGATATTTCTGAAGCGATGTTAAAAAAACTAAGAAATACGACACAAAAAGTGCTCCCCATTATGATTTATCAATCGCTGCAATTAACGCTCTTAAACGTGCTAATGAACAACTTGAAGAACTTTATAAAAAATTAAAAGAAGAAGGAAAAATTACATCTAGCGATTCTGGTTCAACTACTGATAGCAGCAATAGTGCGACTACCCCCCCCAGATAAAGGAGATAAATCTAAAGAAACTGGAGATTCAAAAGAAACAGTTGCTAAACCATCTTCTCCAAGACGTAATAGTGGTTCTAATTCTGGTCATGTTCATTATAATCCTCATGATTATGATCCTGAAAAAGAGAAAAGAGATAATGATCCAATCAGAAAAGCAAAACCATCATTTGCTGATGGAGTAAAAGAGGTTACTGCTAAAAAAGTTGGTGATAAATATCAATTCCAAATTAAATTTGAAGAACATGCAATCGGATACAATGCTTCACTAATCTTTGCAAAGGATAACCAAGAAAATTCTGAGGGTTTATTTAGTATAGATGATATTAGTGTTGAAAACACTGACCCGATAAATTTAGAGTTCCCTGCTTCAGAGGTTGAAGGAAAAGGGTTGACAAAAGTTTATCTTAAAACTGTTTCTTACGAAAAAGAAGACACTGATTATATTGATGTTAAATTAAGTTCAGAAAACCTAGTTGTTAATTTACCTAAAAAATAATAATTTTTACCAAAAAAATCAAATTTATATTTCTAGTATTAAACTAGCGATGGGTTTGGTTTTTTATTTGATATCAAAACCAACTTAATTATTTTTTACTTTAACAAATTTTATAAATTTTTTCTTAAAAACCTAAATTTCCATTTTCATTTACCCTTTTAATTCAACAAACCTAATAATTTAATGTACTATTTAATAAACTATACAATTAAGATTCTTAATAAGAGAGGATAGAATTATGAAAATATTAGTAATAGGAGATATCTTCTCAAGACAAGGTAGACGGGCGGTTTTTAATGAACTACCCAAATTAAAAAAACAAGAACAAATTGATTTTGTTATAGCTAATGCAGAGAATGCAACCCACGGACGTGGGTTGTCTAAAAAACACTATGAAGAAATCATTAATGCTGGTGTTGATTGTATAACTATGGGTAATCATACATGAGATAACCCAGAGATCTTTGAAATCTTTGAAACTTGTGATCGAATCATAAGACCATATAATATTGATCTAAAAAGTGATTTTAGTAAAAAGGGAAAAGGTTCTATAGTTTTTGTTATTAATAAGATAGCTATTAGAATTACTAACTTATTAGGTTCATCAATTAATATGAATGGATTACAAACTAATCCATTTGAAGCATTAGATGAAATTATTAAACATAATGATGCTTTAATCCATATAGTTGATTTTCATGCTGAAACAACAGCTGAAAAGAATGCTTTATTTTTAGATTTTAGTTCTAAGGTTAATTTAATCTATGGAACACATACTCATATACCAACTAATGATGCTAGAATCTTTAATAATACAGCATATCAAACTGATTTAGGGATGTGTGGGGCATTGAATAGTGTAATAGGTGCTCAACCCCAAAATATTATTGCTCGTTTTAGAGATTCTACTAAAGCTTTTAAAATGATTCCAAGTGAAGAATCTTATGTATTTTGCTCTAGTTTAGTGGAGTTTGATGATACATCTGGAAAGCCAATA
Source organism: Ureaplasma diversum NCTC 246 (assembly GCF_000731915.1). Taxonomy (GTDB): domain Bacteria; phylum Bacillota_I; class Bacilli_A; order Mycoplasmatales; family Mycoplasmoidaceae; genus Ureaplasma; species Ureaplasma diversum. Next base: position 3,628 of record NZ_JFDP01000064.1, on the reverse strand, counting down.
AATATTAAACCAATTGTCATATATGAAAATTAATTTTATATTGACATAATTTTCTAATTTTGCTATTATTTTATGTGTGTTTTTACGCTTGTTGTATGGTAATAACCACTTATAATTAGTTTATAATAACTAAAATAAGGCAATTTTAGATGGTGCCATAGCCAAGTGGTAAGGTCAGGAGCTGCAACCTCCTTATTCGTCAGTTCGAATCTGACTGGCACCTCCATATGCACCCTTAGCTCAATTGGACAGAGCGTCTGGCTACGGACCAGAAGGTTATGGGTTCGACTCCTGTAGGGTGCGCCATTAAATTTCTATAAATTCACTATATAAGCAAATAACTATGATAGTGATTTTTTCATCGGGAAGTAGCACAGCTTGGTAGTGCACTTGGTTTGGGACCAAGGGGTCGCAGGTTCGAATCCTGTCTTCCCGACCATGTGGCTGGATAGCTCAACTGGTTAGAGCACACGGTTCATACCCGTGAGGTTCAGAGTTCAACTCTCTGTTCAGCCACCATATTTGCTTCTATAGCTCAATTTGGTTAGAGCCCCCGACTCATAATCGGTTGGTTACAGGTTCAAGTCCTGTTAGAAGCACCATTGAATATAGAAGTATCTATTGGTTCATTAAACTTTAATTATTTGAATAAGCACTTAGCTTTATGTTATAATTATATGGTTATGAATCAATCCTTTTGGAGAAATACCCAAGTCCGGTTGAAGGGATCAGTCTTGAAAACTGAGAGTCGGTTTGCGCCGAGCGGGGGTTCGAATCCCTCTTTCTCCGCCATTAAATTACCAACTTTTTGTTAGTGATTTATGGATTCATACCATATAATTATTAACAATTAGTTTTCATCGCGGGATAGAGCAGCTTGGTAGCTCGTCAGGCTCATAATCTGGAGGTCGGGGGTTCAAATCCCTCTCCCGCAACCATTGGTTCTGTAGTGTAGTGATTAACATGCCTCTCTGTCACAGAGGAGATCGCGGGTTTGACTCCCGTCAGGACCGCCACGGCTTTGTAGCTCAGTCGGTAGAGCAACGGACTGAAGATCCGTGTGTCGGCAGTTCGATTCTGCCCGAAGCCACCATTAGTAATATAAGCAAAAGCCAGGTGTAAACCTGGTTTTTTCCTGTGGTTAATAGCTTAAACTAAAATAAAAAAACCAGCCCATTAATAAGCTGGTTTAACACCCTATTTTTTATAAATCATTTGTTACTTCTTTTGAAGAGAAGAAAGAAGTAATTTATTATGAACTATTAGCTTAGAAAGATATGTTTATATTTAATAAGAGGTATAAAGTTAGAATTTATACAAAAAGGTATGTAATGAAAATATAAACTAAATGTATATTTAAATTGTTATACATTAATACAAGCTATAAGAAATAATATTGTATACGAGCTATTTATAAATGATTTAATGGGCTAGATTTTATCCTAGCCCATTTTATTATATCAATAAATTTACAAAAATTATTAATTCTTGTCTTGCTTTTAGTAGTTTATTTGCTAGTAATATGAATATTACCGAAATTTTGGATAATATTGATACAATGTTCAATGTTTCTTTCTATATGTCTAAACATCAAAATTAGCTTAATATGCTTAGAACTATCATCATCATTTTTGTCTGCTTGATGTGAAATAAGAGCTACAGATACATTATTTGTTTGGTTAAAGAATTCACTTCTAATTCGTTTAATTTCTTCAACACCATCAGCAGAAATATTGTTTTGTTTAAAGAAGCTATAAAGGATTTTCATTCGATCGATAGAATCTTTAAATCGTTCTAAGAATTGGTTTTTTTGATTATCAGTGAATGTTGTTTCTAAAAAGTAGTCAGCAATGATTTCAGCATGGTCTGAGATTCTTTCTAAATCTTTAACTGAGTTAATAACAGCTATAAAGAATCGTAAATAACCAGCTCTTGGTTGATCCTTTTGGATTGTTCACATACATTCATCAATCATATCTGAATATTGTAGATTAACTTGTTCTTCTAAAAAAGCTGTTTCATCATAAATTTCACTTAATGTTAAATCACTTTCAACAAGACGGTTATATAATAATTCTTGATTTTCAATAACCTTTTTAAAGAAGCTTTTAAAAGCATCAAATAAATAACTTTGAGATTCTTTTAACATTGAGTAGTTTGTAGCCATAATATTCACCTCTTAAAATTAACCAATTTTTCCGTATACATAATCTCGTGTTCTTGTTTTTTGTGGTTTAGTGAATAATAGTTTTGTATCATTCACTTCTTCAACTCATCCTTGATAAAAGAAAACAGTTTGATCTGAGATTCGTTGAGCTTGTGCCATTGAGTGGGTCACAATAATAATTGAATATTTCTTTTTAAGTTCTAAAATTAGTTCTTCAATTTTTGCAGTAGCAATTGGATCTAATGCACTAGTTGGTTCGTCCATTAATAAAACTTCAGGTTCAAGAGCGATTGCTCTTGCAATACATAATCTTTGTTGTTGACCCCCAGATAAAGCAGTTCCTACTTTATCTAAATCATCTTTAACTTCATCTCACAATGCTGCTCCTTTGAGTGATTGTTCAACAATTACATCAAGGATTTTTTTATCTTTAATACCATTATTTTTAGGTCCATAAGCAACATTATCATAAATACTCATTTCAAATGGTGTTGGTTTTTGGAAAACCATTCCAATTCTTGTTCTTAACTCAAGTCCTGACATCTTCTTAGAACGAGTATTTATTCCAGAGAAATAAATTTCTCCTTCAGAATCTGTTCCATCAATTAAATCATTTAATTGGTTAAGATTTCTTAAAAAAGTAGATTTACCACACCCACTAGGACCAATTAAAGCAGTTACTTTATTTCTTTTAATATCAATATTAATATCATGAAGAACATGTTTAGATCGATTAGCATACCAGAAATTGAAATTTCGTACTTCAAAAACATTTTCAGGACTAAAATCAACTTTTGGTTGGTCTACTTGTTTTCGTTTCTTTTCTAAATAAGCTTTTAACTCTTCTTTTTTAGTTTTTGATAATTTTAGTTTCTTAAAGAAAGCTTTAAAGAATGGAAGTTTATTTAGTTCAATAGCAATTTGAGCAGGCTCTAAATCATTTAGGTTTTTGTTTTGCTCTAAATCATAAACCTGAGTTAATTTTTTATTCTCGCTCATAATTACTCCTTAATCTTAAGTTCTAATGCACTCATCTCTTCATCACTTAAATATTTAATTTTATAAAACTTATAACCGATTTTAGCTACTTTATGTTTTTGTTCATTATAATTCATCTCAGCTGCTTGAGTATGAGAAAGATATAATCGGTTCATATATATTTGTTTTCTTAAAGCTACTATATTTTCATTATTAGGAAAAGCTTTATATAATTTATATTTCTCTAATCAATTCTTAATTTTCTTTTTAAAAGGATCATAATAAGGAATTAGTATATGAGCAACAATAATTAAAGCAATAACTAAAACAAAAGTAATAAACGCAGATTCATACATTATATTTTTAGCTACAATTGCATTATTCTCATATAATTGAGCATAAATTCGTGTTGTTAGTGTTTGCCCTGGATTAAGAAGAGTAGTAACTCTTGATGATGATAAACCAGCAGTTAAATAAAGAGGA